>JBDNIL010000134.1:0-15879 GCA_041688355.1 Verrucomicrobiales bacterium
CGGGCATTGCTCGTTGTCCTGCGGCAGTTCGTTCTCCATGGCGCGCCGCCAGGTCGAGACGAAGCACGCGGGCGCGCCCATCGTCCAGCGACGCTCGAGGCCGATGAGCCAGGTCGTCATCGTGCCGCCGCCCGAGTTGCCGGTGATGCCGACGTGCTGCGGATCGATCTCGGGCCGGGAGAGCAGATAGTCGAGCGCGCGGATCCCGTCCCACGCTCTCCACGAGCCGAGGAATTCACCCACCAGCTCCATCTGGTTTCCCGCATGATTGTGCTCGCGCGTCGGCCCGGGGATGAGCAGTTTACGATTCTCGTCGAGATACTGCGAACGCTCCCCCTGGCCGATGGGGTCAAAGATGAGACAGGCGGTGCCGAGCCTGGCGAGGCCCTGGGCAAAGCTCTGGTAGGCTTCGGCATTCTTCCCGTTGTCCGAGTGCCCGCAGCTTCCCACGACGCCGGGGACTTTGCCGGGGCGGTTTTTCGGTAGGTAAAGATGGGCGGTGACGTAGAACTTCGGCCGACTCTCGAAGATCACTTTTTCCACGGTGTAGCCGTCGCGGTCGAGGATGCCGGTGACCTTCGCGTTGAGCGGGGTCTTCTTTGTCGGCATGGGAGCAAAGGCGTTCGCGATGCGCTCGCGGACATCGGTGATGTAGGCCTCGGCTTCAGCTTTGGTGGAAAGGGCCGCCTTGCGCTCCATCGCCCGCTGCTCCACGCCGCGGACTTTGTTCACGTAATACTCATGGACCATGCGGGGAAAACGCTGGAGGGGGTCAAGGGAGGGAGTGGTCTTGGTGACCTTGGCAGCCTCTTCGGCCCGCAGGCTCGCGGGCAGGCCGAGACCGGCGAGGGCCATGCTGCCGGCGAGATGGAAGAGTTCGCGGCGCGTGGCGAAGGGGGAGGAGTCGTGGGTCATGGGGAGAGAGTAGTGAAAAGGCAAGCCCCTCGTCAAAGCCGCAAAAGCCGCAAAGGCGTCCCTACTCGCCATCCCGCGCTTGCGCTTTTCGGGATTCGGGACAAAGATGCCCCACCGAATCTCCCCCGATGACTTTCCTCCTCAAGTCCAAATCCGCCTGCTCCATCGACGCTGTCGTCGCTGCCGCGCGTCGAGTCTGGCTCCGGTAATGACCGGTCCCGAGGTTTGATTCATCGTAAACGCAGCCCCGATTTTCTGTTTCCCGCGTTTTCCCAATCCGGCCTCGAGGACTCCCTTGAGGCCTTTTTTGTATCGCCATGAAAACACCGGAATCAACCCCGTCACCCGCACCCACTTTTCAACCGGCCGCCGCCTCGGCCCGGCGCGGCATCGTCGTGATGGTGCTCTCGGTCATGGCCTTCACGGTGAATACCCTTCTCCTGAAATACATCGGTCAGGGAGAACATCGTATTTCTCCCGACATGCCGCTGCTCTTCCGGGCGGCGGTGGGCATCGTCATTGTGCTCGTCTTCTTCCGCGGTCGGAGACCGACGCTGATCCGGCCGGTCTTCCGCGACCGCTCGCTCGTTCTGCGCGGGCTCTCGGGGCTCCTCGGGACGGCCGCCTATTACTGGACGGTGCCGACCCTGGGGGCGGGAAAGGCGACCCTCATCTGCAACACCTACGTGATTTTCGCCTCCATCATCGCGATGCTCTCGCTCGGGGAAAGGCTCACCGTGAAACGTTTTTTCTGGCTCGCTGCGTCCTTCGCCGGGATCGTCCTGCTCGTCGGACCGCGCGCGAGTGGGGAGGGTTTCACGATAGGTTTCAACGAGATCCTCGCCCTCTTCGGAGCGATCATGGCGGCGTGGTCGGTCGTGTTGGTGCGGCAGCTCTCGCTTACGTATTCCATCGGCACGATCTATCTCGCGCAATGCGTCTGGATTCTCGTGCCGATCGCCTTTCTCGCCGTGCCCGAAATGCCCGAGCTCAACGTCCGCGAGATCGGTCTGCTCCTCCTCGCGGCGACGGCGGCAGGCTGCGGGCAGCTTGCGATGAACGAAGGCTACCGCTGTCTCACCGTGACGACCGGCGCGACGATCCAGATGCTCTGGCCCGTCTCGACGACCCTGGGAGGATGGCTGCTCTTTGCCGAGCGATTTGGTCCGCTACAATGGGTCGGCGCGATCCTCATCCTCGCTTCGATCTGGCAGATCTCGATAGCGGGTCTTCGGGCACGCAAAGCTGCTGTCTGAGTCGTGATTCGTCCGGTCTTACGTCCTGCACATCACAGCGAACGCGACTGCGCCGCCGCAAGCGCTGCGGCCCCGTGGGCTCCGGTATACTCGCCGAGCGTGACCGCCTTGATCGGAGGCGGGGCAAAATAGTGACCTTCGAGGGCGAGAGCGGTCGCCTGGCGGATGCGGCCCAGATAGAGTTCCTCGAGTTCCGTGAAGGGACCCGCGAAAAAGACAATCTCGGGATCGAGCAACTGTACCAGTCGAGCCGCGACTTCGGCGTGCATTTCGGCGAGACGCGAGAGCAATTCGAGAGCTTCGGGCTGACTTTCCCGGCAGTTTTTCAGGAACTCGCCCCAGCTCTCGTCCGTCACCCCCGTCCCGTTCGTCACCGCGCGAACCGTCCCGACCTTTTCAATGCACTCCGATGCGGGCGTCTCGCGGTCACCCGTCGCGACCTTCCATCCGCGAATTTCACCGGCCATCTCGTGAGTGCCGGCGATGAGCTCACCATTCACAATGACCGCAGCGGAGATCCCAGTCCTGACACTGATACAAACAAGGTTCTTCACTCCGGCATTCGGGCCCAGCCAGTACTCGCCGAGGGCGATGGCGCGGGTGTTGTTTTCAATGTGGAGCAGATCGGGAGTGAGCGAGAGTTCCTCAAGCAAGTCGACCTGACGCCAGTCGTCCATGAAGGCGTAGTTCAGCCCGAGGCGCCCCTCGCGCTGGATGTGCCCCGGGACACCGATTCCGATTCCCCGTATCGTGAGTCCCGCCTCATTCGCCCGGAATTCGCTGATGTGCTGCCGCAGCAGCGAGAGGACTTCGACCTTCGTCGGGTTCGCGCTCAGATTGACCGTCCTCTGCTCCAACGTTTTCTGTGCGAAGTCGATGAAGACGACGTGAACATTCCGGGCGTCGAAATCGAAACCGATAAAACCGCCGAAGCTACCCTGCAGCGCGAGGAAGCGGCGCGGACGTCCGACTTCCTTCCGATCCTCGATGCCGATCTCGGCCACGATGCCGCGCTCGATCATGCTGTCGATGCGGCGACCGGCAGTGGACTTCGCGATTCCCAGCCGGTCGGCGAGATCTTTTCTGGAGATCTCTTTCGCCTTGCGGATTTCCCTGACGATCAGGTTTTCGAGAGTTTTCGGATCCATATTCCGGAATCCTACCCCGATTTCGAAAATTCGAATCTGAATTATGTGGCCACTCCGTTTTTTAAACCGGCTCCGCCCTATAATGGTGATGTTAGCGTGGGAATTCTGTGCATAACGCAAGGAATCTCGTGATCATGAGGGGAGTTCCTTCCCTTTTGTTTCGGGTAGGAAAAGGATCACGACGATGCCGAGGAGGAAAAATCCACCGAGCCAGGCGATCGCGATGTTCAGATCCATGGTTGCCTTCATCTTGCCCGAGAGGATGAGCAGGCTCGCGGCGAGAAGTCGTCCGCCGTTGAAGCCCCAGCTCATCCCCGTAGCCCGTAGCCGGTCGGGGAAGAGTTCGGGGAAATAGACGGCGTAGCCCGCATGCATTCCGAGTGTGAAGAAACCGAAGATCGGCAGGAGAATCAGCAGAGTGGTGTAATTGTCAGGGAAGAAGCAGACCACGAGAGTGATCACGAGGGCGGCGACGTGGAATATGGCGAACGTCATCCTTCTCCCGATCCGCGCGCTGATTGGCCCGAAGAGGAGGAGCCCGAGTCCGCCGCCGAGCGTCTGCACGATGCCGTAGGCGAACTTCGCCTTCTGCGAGGCCTCCTCGGGAGAGACCCCTTCGGAGATGAGCATCTCGCGAGCGAGGTCCTGACCCGCCACTGTCACAGCCCAGAAAGTACCCAGACCGACGGCGGCGAGAGCCATCGCGCCAAAGGCGTGCCCACGCCAGGGCGCTACGGTGAGGAGTTCCTTGAAGCTGCCCACCTTGCCGCTGCCGGCTTTCGCCTCTTCGCGGGCGCGCTGCCATTTTTCGGGCTCCTTCACCACGATACGCACCCAGACGATGAGGAGCGCAGGGAGGACACCGATGAGGTAGGCGTATTGCCAGTTCGCCCCCACCCAGATCGCGACGAGCGAGGCCAGTGAGGTGCCGATCACCGAAGAGGAGTGGAAAATGCTGCCGGCGTGGGCACGGGCCCGTTTGGGGAAGACTTCGGAGACGAGGGCTGCGGCCACGGCCCATTCACCCCCGACACCCATGGCGACGAGGAAGCGCAGCACCGTGACATGCCAGAGATCTGTCGCAAAATAGGTGAGACCGGAGAAGACCGAATACATCAGGATCGTCACGATCATGATCGAGCTGCGCCCATAGCGGTCCGCGAGGGAACCGAAGAGCAATCCGCCGAAGGTGCCGCCCAGGAGAAAGACGCCGAGGAACCAGTCGCCGTATTTCTTTACCTCATCGCTCCCGGGATCCTGCCCGAGGATGTCGCCGAGCATGTTGTTGCGGGTAAGATTGAAGATCTGCCCCTCATAGACATCGAAAATCCATCCTGCCGAGGCAATAATGAGGACGAGCCATTCGTATCGCGTGATGCCGCTGTACCAGGGACGGGAAGAATCGAGCGAGTTGTTGGACATAATCGAATTCGGGGTAAAGAGTCTTTGTTAACAGGGTTTGGAGAATGAGTAAACCCTCTTTGGTGCGGCGCATTCAGGGAGGAAGCTGAGCTGGAAAGATAAAAGTGCAAATGGTATTAATTCAAGAAGGGAGTCCTTCTACCGAGTAGGCATCTCTCCTCCCGTACCCGATCACACAAAAATGAAGATCGCTGTCATCAACACCAACCTCGCCCCGGGCGGCAAGCCCGCCTATCTCGCCGCCATCCTCACCGCTCTGCTCACGGATGCGGATCACGAAGTGAATCTGGTGCATCTCGGCGAGCTCGACCTCCCCGCCTGCGACGGCTACCTCTGCTATCAGAATGCGGCGACGATCTCCCTTACCGAGGTCCTCGCCGGGGTCGAGGCTATCCTCCTCGTCTCGCCGGTCTACAACTACGACCTCAACGCTGCGGCGAAAAATCTCATTGAGCTCACCGGCAGCAGTTGGAAGGGAAAAGCGGTCGGTCTCGTTTGCAGTGCCGAGGCGAATCGAAGCTACCTCGCCCCGCTCGCCTTTATGAACAGCCTCGCGATCGACTATCGCTGTCTCGTGTCCCCGCGCTATGTCTACGTGACCCGTGCCGACTTCGAGGGCGGGACCGATCTGCCGGTCGAAGGCGACATCATGAAACGTCTCCGCTTTCTCGCCACCGAACTCCCCGTCCTCGCCGAAGCGGCGGCGAAGATAGCGACCTTTGACCGATCCTGACCTTACCGCAGCTCTATGACCGCCACCTCGCCCTCTCCTCCCATCATCCGCAGTCCTGAACGAAAGGTCGAAGTAGCCTGGTTCTCGGCGCTCTGCGGTGATGACTACGAGTATCTCGGCGTGCCCGATGGAGCCCTCCGCAGCAACTACGAGCACTGTGGTGATATTGTCAGGACGTCCGACCGCCTCGGATATCAGAACATCCTCCTGCCCTCGGGTTGGATCGCGGGGCAGGATGCTCTCGCGTTCTCTGCGGCGATGGCCCCGCAGCTCACGCAGATGAACCAGCTCGTCGCCCTGCGCATGGGCGAAGTCTGGCCGCCCATGCTCGGACGCGCTCTGGCGACGGTTGATCACATCGCCCGGGGTCGGCTCTGCATCAACATCATCTCTTCTGACATGCCGGGGACGAGAGAGAGCAACGAAGTCCGCTACGCCCGCAGCAGCGAGATCATTCAAATCCTCCAGGGGATGTGGGCGGCGGAGGGACCCTACGAATTCAAAGGCGAATTCTACGAGATCAGCCTGCCCAACACTGATGCGGCAAAACCGTATCAGCAGAACGGAGGACCGCTCATGTACTTCGGCGGCATCTCCCCTGCGGCGCAGGATCTCTGTGCGAAACACTGCGACGTCTTCCTGATGTGGCCCGAGACCGAGGACCGCATCGCCGGGACGATGAAGGGGATGTCGGAAAAGGCGGCGTCGTATGGAAGGACGATCGACTTCGGATTTCGCAGCCACGTCATTGTAAGGGAGACCGAGGCCGAAGCGAGGGCCGCCGCCGACAGACTTATTTCAAAGCTTGATCTTGAAAAGGGTCAGGAGATCAAAGACCGCAGCATGGACAGCAAGAGCGCCGGCGTGATGCGGCAGGACGAGTTGCGCGCGCAGAGCGACGACCTCTATCTCGAGCCTCATCTCTGGAGTGGGGTCGGCCTCGCCCGATCCGGTTGCGGCAGCGCTATCGTCGGCGATCCCGATCAGGTCTATGAAAAGCTCCAGCGCTACATCGACATGGGGATACGGGCTTTCATCCTTTCGGGTTATCCGCATCTCGAGGAATGCGAGCTGTTCGCCAAGCATGTCCTGCCGAGGCTGGATACGGTGAAGCTGAATGAAGCGCAGGGACGATTGCCGAAGGAAACGCCGGAGACGCCGCTGACGTCCGGGGTGAGGCGGTAGTGGAATCGGACGTTCGGGCCGAACGTCCCTGCCCGCGCTACCGCGCGAAGGTAGCCCTGATCGGCCCGATCAGGGGAGGGCACTTACCCCAGGATCTCCCGTACCACCCGCGCCTCTTCCACCCCGGTGAGGCGCTGGTCGAAACCCTGGAAGCGGTAGGTCAGCTTCTTGTGGTCGATCCCTAACAGATGCATCATCGTGGCGTGGAGGTCGCGCACTTCGACGGGATTTTCCGCGACTTCGTTGCCGAGTTCGTTGGTCGAGCCGTAGCTCATTCCTCCTTTTACGCCGCCGCCGGCCATCCAGACAGTGAAGGCGTCTTTCTGGTGGTCGCGTCCGCATTTGGCGGGGGAATCATCGCCCTGGAGCATGGGGGTGCGTCCGAACTCGGCCCCCCAGACGACGAGAGTCTGGTCGAGCAGCCCGCGCTGTTTTAGATCGGCGATGAGGGCGGCGATGGGCTGATCGACTTCACGGCAATTCGCGGCGAGGCGCGCTTGCTGACTCGCGTGGCTATCCCAGTCGCCGTGGAAGAGTTCGACAAAGCGCACCCCGCGTTCGACGAGCCGACGGGCCTTGAGACACTGGCTCGCGAACTCGCCTTTGCCATAACGTTCGAGGGTGAGGGCGTCCTCTTGCGAGAGATCGACGAGATCGGGGACGGAAGTCTGCATCCGGAAGGCCATCTCGTACTGCTCAATCCTTGTCTCGATTTCCGGATCGCGGACTTGCTCGAGATGCTGGCGGTTGAGGGACTCGATGCTGTCGAGGGTGCGGCGGCGTTCTTCTCTGGTCACGCCGGCGGGACTGTTGAGGAACAGTACGGGATCTCCCTCGCCTCGCAGTGGCACGCCCTGGTGCATACTCGGGAGGAAGCCCGACTTCCAGAGATTGGCACCGGCTCCGGGAGTATTGCCGGTGAGGAAAACGACGTAGGCGGGGAGATTCTCCGATTCACTGCCGAGCCCGTAGGTGGTCCACGATCCGATCGAGGGATTGCCCTGGCGATTGAGTCCGGTGTGGAAGACGAGCTGCGCCGGGCCGTGGTTGAACTCGGTCGTGTGGACCGACTTCACGAGACAGAGCTCGTCGGCGACGCCGCCGAGATGGGGAAGCAGCTCGGAGAGTTCGAGACCGCTGCGGCCATGTTTGGTGAATTGATAGGGCGACCCGAGCAGCTTGGGGTGACCGCGGAGAAAGGAGAAGCGTTTGCCTTTGAAGAGCTCTTCGGGCGCGAGCTGGCGATCATATTTTCGCAGGACGGGTTTGTCGTCAAAAAGATCGAGCTGCGACGGCGCGCCCGTCATGTGGAAGAAGATGACGCTTTTCGCCTGCGGTGCCATCGACTTGAAGGCCTGCGGGATCTCCCCGACGGCGTCGCGCTCGAGGAGTGACCCCAGCGCGAGCGAACCCAGTCCGGCTCCGGTGCGGGAGAGGAAGCGGCGGCGATTGAATGAGGGGTGAGACATTCTCGGAGTGCTAAGATGGTAAGTGTTACCCGGCTAGTTGCTGGTGGTTGTGTGCCAAGGAGGGGCGACACTCCTGTCGCCCATTTTCGTGGGGAGATAGGAAAGAGAGGGACAGGAGTGTCCCTCCTCCCTGGGGACGATGCGAAATGGTGTTGCAAGTCTCATGATCGATTAATCGTCTCGTGGAGGTTGAGCAAAATCGTTGCGATCTCCCGCCAGGCTTTTTCCTCCGAGCCCGATTCGGCGCGCACCGTTTCAAAGGCGGAGTGGAGCAGTTGAAACTCGGGCTCGCTTGGTGCTCGTGTCAGGGTGGTGCGGAAGGCCCACTGGAGTCGGGCCTCGAGTGTCGCTCCGCCTTCGTTCTTGATGCGTTTTCCAAAGGCGTCGGCCATCTCGACGTAGACAGGATCGTTCAAAAGCGTTAGCGCCTGAAGCGGGGTGTTGGAGATGTCGCGCTTCACGATGCAGGCGGAGCGGTCGGGCGCATCGAAGTTGGCAAAGCTGGGGTAGTGGGCATTGCGCCGCCAAAGGGTGTAGACGCCGCGGCGGTGGGCATCGTCGCCAGGGGAGGGAACGTAGTAGGTCTCGGAGGCACCGGCGCTTTTTCGCCAGAAGGTGTCGGGCTGGTAGGGGCGCACGCTGACGCCGTAGCTCCGGGTGCTGAGCAGTCCGCTGATGGCGAGCGCCTGGTCACGGATCATCTCGGCGCTGAGACGATGGCCGGGGTGACGCCAGAGGAGCTGATTGCGCGGATCGCGGGCGGCGGCGGTCCCGCTCACGACGATGGACTGCCGGTAGGTAGCGGATAGGACGATGCGGCGCAGGGCCTTTTTCATGGACCAGCCGTCTTCCCCGATAAAGGCGACGGCGAGGGTGTCGAGGAGGGCGGGGTGGGTCGGTTTTTCACCCTGGGTGCCGAAGTCCTCCGGGGTCGTCACGAGCCCTTGACCGAACACTTCGATCCAGAGCCTGTTCACGTAGGCGCGTGCCACGAGCGGGTTCGCCGGATCGACGAGCCACTGCGCGAGACCGAGACGGTTGCGCGGATAGTCGTCGCGGAAGGGATGAAGAACGGCGGGGGTGGCGGGAGCGACCGGTTCCCCGGGGGCGAGAAAGTCGCCGCGCTTCGCGACGAAGGTGGCACGTGGTTCGGGGAGTTCCTGCAGGATGCGGACTTCTTTTTTCCGCTGCTCGGTAAGGCGCGTCTCCATGATCCCGGCCTCTTCGAGCCGCCTCCCCATGCCGGGATTTTTCAGCGCGAGTTTGCTGGAAATCGTGCGGCACTGGTTGAGGTCCATCTCGCGATCCTGTTCGAGGATTTTCTTTACCTCTTCGGGCAGGGCGTCACGGGCTTTCGGGTCTTTCCTGAGCTGGACATCGACGGCTTTGAGGATGTCCCGGCGCAGCGTGGCGAGGTGGCTCTCGTAGTCGGCCTCGGCCTCGAGCTCGGCGTCGATGTCGGCGGTGCTTCGGGTCACCTCCATGACGGGTCCGATGTGGACCATGTTCGACATGCCCATTTCGGTGCCTTGCTGCTTCGACTCCATCGGAGAGTTGTTGAAAAAGGCGAAGAGCTCGTAGTATTCCCGCGCCGAGAGGGGATCGTATTTGTGATTGTGGCACTGGGCGCAGCCGACCGTACTGCCGAGCCAGATCGTGCCGGTGGTGTTGACGCGGTCGACGATCTGTTTGTAGTGGTCCTCGTTCGGATCGGTCCCGGCCTCGAGATTGAGGGGCGAGTTGCGATGAAAGGCGGTCGCGACTTTCTGGGACTCGGTGGCATCGGGGAGAAGGTCGCCGGCGAGCTGCTCGATCGAAAAGCGGTCGTAGGGCATGTCCGCATTGAGCGCCGCGATGACCCAGTCGCGCCACGGCCACATGTTGCGCGGGGCGTCGCGCTGGTAGCCTTCGGAGTCGGCGTAGCGGGCGAGATCGAGCCAGGGCACGGCCCACTTTTCGCCGTAGGCGGGCGAGGCGAGGAGTTCTTCGACGAGTCGGGTGTAGTGCGCGAAAGACGGGTCGGCGAGGAAGTCATTGACCTGCGCGAGGGTCGGAGGCAGCCCGGTGATATCGAGAGAGACGCGGCGGAGAAGATTCGCGGGGTCCGCCTCGGGATTGAGGGCGAGGCCGTTTTTCCCAAGCTCTGCGGTGATGAAAAAATCGATCTCGTTCGGGTGACGCGCCTCAGGTGGCGCGGCTGCCGTCGGAGGAGCTGATTTTTTCGGGGCAAGGTAGGACCAGTGCAGGGGCGGTCGCCAGCCGTCGTCGGGCCATTTCGCCCCTTCTTCAACCCAGCGTTTCAGCAGGGCGATCTCGTCGGGGGAGAGGGGATCGCCTTTGGGCGGCATGCGCTTTTCCGGATTGGTCTCCTGCACGACGTGGAGGAGCACGGACTTCGCCGTATCGCCGGGGGTGAAGATCGCCGCGCCCGCATCGGTGGGGAGGTGGGCGTGGTAGTAGGTCTCGAGCCCTACTCCGCCTTTGAGCGTCGCGGTGTCGTGGCAGTCGAGGCAAAGCCGTCCGAAGAGAGGGGCGATCTCTTTTTCAAAATCGACGCCATGAAGACTCCCGCCCGCGAGGAGAAGGCAGGCCGAGATCTGTAGGGAATACATGGATCGGGTTTGAGGCATCCATCCTGAATATTGCAGAATGAGCGGTCCGTGGCGAGTCCCGAGAACGCGTACTCCGCTTTCCGCATAGCCTCAACGTGTTGGCCTAAAGAGAAGCTCTCGCGAGACCCGTCGAGGTTCGTAACGGTGATTATGGCCTTAGGGCCGGAGGCGCGAGGGGCATTTGGCAGTACGACTGAGGGCAATCGGGCGCAGCGGGGGAGAGCGACCTCGCCGACGTTTTCAGCCATGATGAACTTTGAATACGTTTCCAGGGGCCTCAACGCGATGGCGCGCGCCCACCAGATGAGCGCGATGGCCGGACATCTCGGGGCCTCGGTGGTGGCCGGCTACTTCCTCGGGGAGCAACGCCCCGATCTTGCTCCTGAAGTCCGCCGGGGAATCGACGATGACCTGGCGCGGGTCATGGGGGGCGAATCGGTCTTCGGGAGGAGAATGACGAAGAACGCGTAAGGCGAAGGGGCGGATTCACGGGAACAAGATCACCCTCCCGGAGGAGGACGGGACGCCGCCCTACACGGATGTGGCGGGGATGACCGGTGCGGTGCTCGATGAGATCATCCAGCAGGATCGGAATGTGAACCGCGAGGGCTACGGCGGGCTCGTGCACGTGAACAACCACGCTGCCGCGATCACCGAACTCGCGAAATACGGGTATGGCGGGCTCGTTCCGAGGGCGATCAAGTCCCACCACCGACACAGGCGACTCTGGCGGAACTTGCCGAACCCGGCCGGGGAACGCGGTCCGTCGCTCTTTGCCCGGGACAGCCCCTACGCCGCCGCCTACTGGACATCCGGCACGGTGGCCTACGATCGCGCCCTGCACACGCATCGCGTGAAAACCATGTATGGCCTCGATGAGCTGTTGGGAGCGATCGAAGATAAGCCGAGAGAGAAGCGGGCGTCCGAGATGCTGCGTTTTATGATGTAGGGAGCTAGTCTGTTTTCGCTGCAGAACCCGTGATATGATCGAGTTCTGCTTTTATTCTGGGATCTGCTTCGATGTAGCGTTCCGCCCCTGTGAGACCGAACTCTATCAGTGAGGGGTCCCTGTTCTCCCCTAACCGGGCCAGGGTCAGGAAGCTCCATCCGTCCTCCGGAAACTTCATCGCAAAATCGCGTCCGCGTTGCTTCACTTCGTCGAAAGGAGCATATCCCGTTCCTGCAAACAGCGTGAAAGTCCGAATGGGTTTGGCTCTCGGAGACCCCGGTGGATCGGTCTGGAAAAGGGCCATCCATTTCCAGCGCGACTCTTCGTCCCAATCCCGGGTCCTTGCCGCGATGACCAGGGCTGTGTGGTAGAAGAAATCGGTTTTTTCGGTCCAGGAAGGCCGGTAGAGTTCATAGTCGAGTCCGGGAAAATTCAACCATGAATAATCGGATGTAGCGGCGGCGCTCTTTTCGATCAGGGCTAGCGCGAAGTGAATGGCCCGAATCCTCGATAGATTAGTCGGGTATTGAAATTGCGAATAAGATCGGGCATGGGAACCCGTCAGAACCTTCGCCGGAAACTCTTCAAAACAGAGGGTTTCAAGAAGCTTCTTTTCTTCCGGTTGGAGTTCTTCATTCAGAATGCACTTTCTCCAGAGGTGATATCGCAGAACATTCAAGCCCTCGTCAAGCCCTCCCAAATACGATTTTCCCGTTTCCAACATCGCGAGTCTTTCTCCAATCTGGGCCGGATTCCCCAAGGCAAGCTGTGCCTCAAGTTTGTTGATGTGTAGGCGGTCTGCAAGGAAATCGCTCGGTTCTTCGCTCATCATGCCACCCGCTTTCGTTGGCATCAGAGCGGCAATCCCGCGAACTTGGCACAGAGTATAGAAAATGTTCTTCTCAAGATTCTTTTCGGTGAATTCCGTCGCCTCGAATCTGCGCGCTAGTTTCCCGGGGATTTCTTCGAAGCTTTCAAAAGCTCTGGCTGTGCTGGGCCACGGCTGCTTGATTCCGCTGGCACGGTCGAAATAAGGATTCCCGCGCCGCCGTGTTTGGAGATATAATTCGCCGTAGATTCGGAGCATAGAGTTCTCCGGGAATGTTCCCGGGAAGGAGATCACCGATTCTGTCAGAAAGTCATTCGGATCCGTATTCGGGGGGTAAGTGAAATTCAGGTCATTCGCCCTCTTTTCCATTAGTCGCCGAGCCTCGGGGTGGTAATTGTTGAGAACGAGTGCCCAGGCGCGTTCCGTGACGGGAAGGGCCTCGTTTGTCAGCAGATTGTCGATCTCACTTTGACCACCCTTCCGGAGATGCTCAGTACGGGCCTGCCAATGAGCCAGACCTTTCACCTCGCTAGGATGCATGCCCGGACGAGGGCCATCGACGGAAACGCGCTGCAGTCTCGCAATGATGTTCTGCATCCGGGGGTGAATTTTCAGCTCGTCCTTTCGCTTGAGTAGGGCTTCGAATACATCTTCAAATTGATTTGAGTTGAAAGGTCTGTTTCGCTCGACGATTTCGAGGAGTTGCTCGGCCTGCCAAAAGAGAAGTCGCGAGATTTCGTCTTCATGCAGATCACGCTTCGTGGAATGTCTTTTCAATTGTTCCCGGAGGTAGTTAAGAAAATAGCGGCGCGCTCCCGCCGGGGCGGCAGCCATGTCTCTTTCAAAATCATCCGGATTGATTGAGCTTTCGTCGATCGCGTCGATCACCTTAATTTGCCATTCTTCATTAAGTGCCTCGCGTATCTGACTGCGCGCCCGCAGCCTGTCCCCCTCAAGCCTTCCAAAATTTGCACTTTCCAACAGGCTCCGCACAATCCAGGGGCGAAGAGGATGACTGACGAAAGCGCTGCGGAATATCTCAAGCGCTTCCTCTGTGTCGAGGGCGGTGTCACGGTTAATCACGTCGTAAAAGTACTCCGGCCAGTCAAGTTCTCCGGAATTCGCCACATTCAGAACGAGATCAAGCCATTTGATCGCCTCGCGGGTGGGCAGGACTCTGATTGACGGAAGAAGTTCCTTGTAAAAGTGTTTGAGAAGACGGCCCTCGTCCCCTTCGGGATGGCGCCGGGAATAATCGCGCACGAGGGTGAACATCCAGTCAACAGATCCAGCCAGGTCCCCGTCGGCTACCATTCTTTTGAGCGGCCAGACAGCAAGTTCAACGTGGTCGAATTCAATACTTGATCCCCAGTTAGGGACTTCGAGGAACTCTTTCAGGCGGGACGCGGCATTCTCTGTATCCTCGTCCTGGGGCGGCATCTTCCGTATTGTCTCGATGATCGCCTTCAGGCCGGGTGCCTTATCGAGGGATTCGACCTTTTCGGCGTACGCCTTCCAGATCTCCATCTCACGCTTACCGGGATCCCAATCACCCCGGTAGATCTGTCCAATGATCGTATCGAGAGTGGTCCCATCTCTCCACGTATCGAAGCAGGGCCGTCCCGCCTCGAAAATTTCTTTATCTTCTTCGACCAGCCGTAACACGGTCTGCTCAAGGATGAGTCTACTCGTCGGTTCCGCGCGGTTGAGTAGCTGAATGGCTTTAAGAACTTCCGCGTTCGCTTCTTCATGGCCCGGCTTGCTTCGGAGGTTTTCTTCAGCTCGCATCGAAATGACTAGATGAATGAATCCTTTCACCTGCGCGTCCCGAGTATGGGAAACGATTTTATCAATTAAGCCGGTGTAATAGGAGAGAACTTTAGGCTTCTCGAAAGAGGTCCGATCCTGCCGACTGTCTATGGAAATAATTTCAACCTCACTGGTTTCGATGACTCGACAAACTGCGGAGTAGTGTTGGCGATCAATGAACTCACCAATCCAGATCCAGGTATTGGTCAACGATTCGCTCCATTCAAGGATCGCGCGGTCGAGGAGTTCCTCCTTGTCCAGTTTGTGTACTATCCAGATAAAGTCAGGTCCGATCTCGGAGGTGATTAGGTTTGAGAGGTTCTCTTCCTCAGCCACCCGATCAGCGAGCAGTCCTGCGACTATCTGCCAGTCGGATGCGAACACCGCCGACTCCTCTGTCAGGATGTGGAACACCTCGCTGATAACCTCGCGTGCGCTCTCTTGATCGGTCATTGCGAGGGCGGTGATGGTCTTTTTAAGATCGGGTAGGCGCGCTGCCCGGTAGGATTCGCACCCCGGTGAGAGCAAAAGCCAAGTCAGCAGCTCTTTCCGCAAATGGTCCATCCCGGATTCATTGATGAGTTTTCCGACGATCTCCCAGTTGCTTTGTTGGAGCGGGCCGGACTTGAGTTGCTGCAGTAATTGGGAAAACGCACTGCCGGGGCTGATGTTACGGTCAGCGAGGATGCTCTTGATCCATTTGTCGGTATCGGCATCATGATCCGAGGAGAGAAGTAAACGGGCGAGCTGATGAGCGGGCAGAGGATAGAGTTCAGCCACCCGATCCAGCGAAGCCGAGAGGGAAGAGTCAAGTCCGTAGTAATTTTCATAGCGGCGGAGTTCCTCCAGTGCGCTTGCCAGTTCGTCTTCGGACTTGTTGAGCGCGGCGCTGCGCGCCAAGGTCAACTCCCATGGGGAGAATCCCTTTTTCGTGGAGAGCAATAGTGCCTCCCGCAGGGCTTGCGGGTCGGGATTCTGAAAGTGAGTCGCGAGTGCCTTTTCCAAGTGGGGCCACGTGACGAATTTTCCAGGCAACGGATGGACCGTGTCGAGACCGGAGGCGACAACAAAGGCAAACTCGGGAGACTTCAGCAATTCCTCACTCAGCTGCAGATCTGCTTTTGCCCTTTGTTCTGCAAAGAAACGAAAACCGCTCTGGTTCGCCGTCTTTTCGAGAAATCCAATTTTTGCTGGCGAGCGACGGGCACCGATCCAATCGCTGAATTGCTCTGGCGGAGTGGGATTGAAACCGGTGAATAGAGCCCACCCGGCGGCGAACCAGGCAGTAACGACGATGACAACCACAATTCGTTTTCGAGGCTTCGACATCTGTGTTTTCCGCGGGTTATGGGCACCGGTTGGTGAGACGACGCGACATAGCGCCGTGAATGCGGGAAGGGTGCCTGAAAGATTACTTCAGGTCAATCCAAACTCAGGCAATCGACACTTTGGCGACCAATCACGCACCCGAAAGTTGGCTTCGGCTTCAGCCGAATGACCGGTCCCGCCGAATTTGCTGTTGAAGCCGCAGCTACTTTGGAGTTAGGGAGTC
>JBDNIL010000135.1:0-2186 GCA_041688355.1 Verrucomicrobiales bacterium
AGCCTTGAAAAAACAAGGCGCGATCCGGTTTTCCCCGCAGGTGTATTCGGGAATACATCGAGGACGAAAATCGGAGCGCAACGCAGTAGTTTCGGGGATTGGCAAGTAGCGGCGGAACTTTTCATGAATAAGTCAGGCTAAGGGCTTCCTTGATCCGTTTTACTGCCGAAGGTTTCATCGTCACACGAACGAAGGAGCGCCGAGGAGTTTGGTCATCGCCAGGTCGATGGAATTCTGGTGGCCATCGTCGAGCGACGCCTGGCCGAGCTGCTCCAGGCCCGAAAGGTCCGGATATCGAAACGCCCGCAAATCCGTCGCATTGACCTGAGTGTGGCCATTAAACTGCCGGAAATATCGATCGGCCACAGAGGAATTGAGAAATCGGGTTAGCCCCCTCGCCAGGTCAGTCGACAGCCCGCCTCGTTTTCGGTGAAAGAAGTTCAGATGATTTTCGATGCCGATCAGTCCGTCCGCGAAATCTTCCGGGTCAAGCACGCCGGCGACGAGGCGTCGTTTCTCCTCTTTCGACGGAGAACAAATCGGGCCGCCGGAATGAGCCAACGGCGGGTTTCCTCGTTGATCTCGACGGCAACGGGCTTCTTCCCGATCCGGGTATCACCGCCATCGTCTGCGTTTCGTGGCGGCGGCAGCACCCGGCCACCCCTGACCGCATGAGGATAAAGCAGGGGCACGTCTGTCGCTCTCAAGGAACGGGAGAGGGAATCTTTCAGCCGGAAATCGACGACCGGACCGGTCGAGACCTCGAGCCCCAGCTGTTCCAGGCGGCAAGGCAGGCCCTGAATGTAATCGCGAATATCGTTACCGTCACTGTCGGTGGCGATGTGGATGACCTGATCGGGATCATCCGGGGAGACAAAACGATCTTTGGAAACCTGCATTTCCGTGGGAGATTCGAGGCTACCGGTTGAGACCATGATCGTGTCCGTCCCGAGCTTGCCGCGACTGAGATGGAAAAGGATGTTTTCCTGCAAAACCGCGTCACGACTGAACGCTTCCGTCCGGGATTGGAAGAGGTGAACCCGGTGAAAAGTGGATCGGGCGATTAGGTCGCGGCGAAAATCACGAAAGTAGGGACCGTTGCAAAAGCTGCGAGGCGTGATGGCGGAAAGTTCACCACCTTCGGTAAGTTGACGCATCGCGAGCCAAACGAAGGCGGCGTAGAGATTCGAAGTCTCCATCCCAACGGAGTTAAGCAGCGTCCGCTCCGGAGAGCGCGTGGCGATCTTTCGATAGGGCGGATTGAGAATCGCGTGAGTGATTGACGTCTCTTCGGCCCCGCTGAAGAGCCCGTCATCGAGCGCTCGCACGGCGCATTCGATGTAACTTTCATTTTTCAGAATCACAGTTGTCGTGATGCCCGCCCTCTTCAGTGCCGCAGCGAAAGACGAAAGATTGCGGCGCAGAGCGGGAACGAAGGCAGGATCGAGCTCCCATGCTTCCAGAGTCACGGTCCGCAGCTCCGGCAGCGTTCCTGTCGCGCGCAGCGCCAGGATGCGATCCACCAGTGCCGCCGTCAATACGCCGGCCCCGGCACCGGGATCAAGCAAGTGAAGTGTATGGCGATTAAGGCCCGCTTCGTGAAACCACCCCGCGAGGCTGCGCGCGATCGGGGTTGGCGTAAAAAACTGCCCTCCCCCCGCCGATCATCACGGGTTTTTTCCGCGCAGGCGTGCACGCCGAGGGTGTCGGCCATGGATAGCACATCCGGGGCGATCGTTGAACTCATGGCACAGGTGAACATCATTTCAACGGCTTGTCAAAAGATCGTTTCCTGGTCGGAAACTCCCCGAAGCAACCCCTCACCCCGCCGCCTTCGGCGTCAGGAGCGACTTCCCGGTCATCTCGGCCGGGGGAATCACTCCTAACAACCCGAGAATCGTCGGCGCGATATCGGCGAGGATGCCGTCGTGGAGGACGAGCTCATCGGCATCGGCTCCGACGTAGATGAGCGGCACGGGATTGGTGGTGTGGGCGGTCTGGGGCGAGCCGTCTTCGTTGATCATCTCTTCGCAGTTTCCGTGATCGGCGGCGATGAGCAGCTTGCCACCGAGGGAGAGGATCTTTTCCACGACTTGCTGCACGCAGTGATCGACGCACTCGACCGCTTTGATCGCGGCGGGGACGTTGCCGGTGTGCCCGACCATGTCGGGGTTGGCGTAGTTCAC
>JBDNIL010000136.1:0-2605 GCA_041688355.1 Verrucomicrobiales bacterium
GGCATCGGGATGAGTTGATCCTGCGCGACCGCGATACGGACGCCAGTGGGACGCTCGACGAGCGGCTCTATGCGACGATGGATTACTTCAATGGGACTGCGATCCTTGATGCCTCAGGCAATGTGGTCGAACGTTACGCCTACAGTGCATTTGGGGTTCGACGGATCAAGGCGGCGGACTTCACACCACGAACTGAATCGGACTACAATTGGGAGTTCGCATACAAGGGGCAGTTCCGGGATGCGGAGACGGGCTGGTATAACTACGGCTATCGGTATTATGTTCCGGAGCAGGGGCGGTGGATCAATCGGGATCCCATCGGGGAGAGGGGCGGGGTGAATGTTTATGGGTTTCTTGACAATAGACCGACTGACCAATTTGACGTATTGGGGCACCATCCGTCCGATACTCCGAACGGTCCAGCACCCAGCTTTAAAGATGGTTTTAGTTCAGGCCTAGGGGAGTATCTTGGGCATAACCCCTCTACAAACTGCGGAACCACAGCGGTGCGTCCCGATATTGCCTTCGACCCAAAGAGGCCACCCGGAAATGATACGCTTCGACCTAACCCTTCAAATATGGAAAATGAAGGATGTCGGGAAGTTTCTGGTGCCGATGAGTGTAAAACCGAAGGAAAAGACTGTGAAAGACATGTAATTGTCTACTTGCCAAAGGGCCAAAACTGGAATGATGAAACGAAACCTCCAAATTATCACGCCGCAGGACAGAGTGAATGCGGCGGAGACTATTTTCACCAAGGGGGAACAAGTGGGCCAATTTTTAATGCCGGAAGTGATCCTCGTCCTGAAGCGAATGCGTATTATAACAATGTAGGTAAGCCCGATCAAGAGTTAGAAGAAACGCATTATTGTTGTCCGATGAGCAAAAAATGAAAAGCATATTAACGGCAATCTTCGTGTTGTTTGCTTGCTTACAAATCCATGCAGACCCTATTCAAAAAACTATTGAAGAATTGATACAAGATTGGGACACCGATGTAGCACGAGAGTTTTCGGAAGTAAAGATCCGAGCGGCAGAGAATACTCTTGAATACAAGAAGACTATTAGAAATCTAGAAAGTACGAAAAAATTAATCAGAATTGTGAGTGGGGATGCGGAAAAGCTAAATATTACCTTTTCAATATCACAGAGTTTCAAGTGGAGCGGTCAACCCGGGAAAATCTATTTTCCATTTGTGTTATGCGAATTAGTCAGAGTTGATGCCGACGCCCTCATGTATTACACAAAATCCGATGAATCGGCACTAGAGGAGCTCGTTGGAGGGCTGTTTTTCGGCTCTTCGCTGGTTCGTGTGGAAAAAGGGAAAAACTGGCGTGAAAATGGGGGCAGGTAAAAATGGCGCTGCATTAAACGGGTGAGTGGATTGGTGGGAGGTGCGGGCACAAGATCTTCTGCAATCAAAAAGGTGCGTGCCAGGCGTACCGGTCTTAGAATTTAGAATCTCAATCCTTTCTGTTGCGGACCGAATTGATTTCGAACGGTTCTACCAAATTGATATCGTAGCGTTTGGGGTGCTTTTTCCACGCCCTCATCGACTTGTGCATTCAAATTCGTCGTAGTGCATTTTCGCAGTACGACGGCAGGGGCCGTTCTTACGGGGATCAGGCGGAAGTCTGCCCTTCGGTCATCTAGATTCGGGGTCAGGCAACATTCCTTGACTCAAGCGAAAAAACAGCGGACGCCGAAGGTGATTCGGGCGAAACCCCGCCCGGAGCCCTATGAAATTGAAAGGGACAGGTGAATTATTCGCACCCAACGCGATAAGGGGCTTGGACGGACCGCTCTTATCCGCTAGAATTCGAGAAGCGATGAGCATCGGATCTCCCTTCCTCAATTCTTCAGCACGATGGTTTCAGCGATCCTGCCCAACTCTCGCGCCGCGTCTTTCTATCGCGGGCATCGTAGCCATAGCCCTACAATTCATTCGTTCTCATCTAGCAGCCCTCGGCATCGTAGTCATACCCCGAAACGGGATGGCAAGGCACTTGGCACGATTAGGCCGAAAAACGAGAAGCAAAAGGGGCTCGTCACAACACTACGACGACAAGAAGTGGTCAACCCAAGCGCGTAGTCCAGAATGCCACAGTCCCGGTAGAATAAAGGAAGCACCACGCGAATCCAGTGCCAAGGTCACTCGGAATCACAAGGACGCCCGCGAATTCTGCCACTACGATCCGACACCGCGAACGATCCGCGAGCAGCGTCATTCGAGCGTGTGTTATTACGGCTATCGGCATTATGTTCCGGAGCAGGGGCGGTGGATCAATCGGGATCCGATTGCGGAAACGGGTGGGTCGAGTCTGTATGGAAATGTCGAAAATAATCCTATGAACACCGTTGATTCACTTGGATTGATTACTGTTAATGCAAATCTTCCGGAACCAGCGTCGGTTTCTATAACGAGAGTAGGTTCCGGCGGTAGTTGGACAAGGTTTCCAACTCGAAGTGTAACCTGTCAATGCGAGTGCATTGAAAAAGAGTGGAGTGTGATCTCGTGCAATGTATCTGTAACGGCCGGAATAGTGATTGATTTCAACGACGTAAATTACTACCCAACCGGGGAAGAAAAGTCAACTCCGACCCC
>JBDNIL010000534.1:0-4088 GCA_041688355.1 Verrucomicrobiales bacterium
GAGTTCCTCAAGTCCGAGAGGCAGGTCAATGTCATCATCAAACCCTCCCCCGCTGTCCCCAAAGCGGCAGAGTGAGGCAGGGCCCGGACCCTGTCAGGTCAGCGAGTCAACCCTGTTGCCCTCGGCAACGCCCTCGGCAACGCCCTCGGCAACACCTTCTCTCTTTTCACGGGAGCGGGCCCACTGGGACATCAGGTAGATGAGGAGGATACAGTTCAGCACCTCCGAGTCGTAGAAGGTGTTCTCGAAAAGCCCTGCGACAAAGAAGGCTCCGATGAGTGGCACAAAAAGCAGGGCATAACGACTACGCCGCATTTCCCGTACCCAGGCATAAGAAAAGCCGAGGAAGGCGATGCCGCCAAAGACTCCGATGGAGGCGAAGGACTCGAGGATGTTGTTGTGGGCGTGACTTTTGAAATAGATCAACCGCGGTTTTTTCCCTAGTATTCTGACGAGATCTTTTTCAAATCCGTAGCGCTCCTTCAACTCCGCCGAGTGCAGCTCGAAATTCCGGTAGCCCCAACCGAAGACGGGGCGCTCGACAACACTCAGCGCGGCGGCACGCCACTGGTTCACCCGGATCGTTGATTTCGCCTCGAGATATCGGGCGCCGTCGTAGTAGGCGAAGACCGCCCCGACGATCCCGATGAGGACCACGAGGAGAAAGAGTTTGTACGAGCGCATCACTGCGTAGATCGTGAATCCGGTGATCACCCCCAGCATCGCCCCGCGCGTGTAGGTCAGGTAGAGGCCCGCCCCGGCGAGGAGGAGCGCCAGGATCAGAGCCCAATAAGGAACGCGGGTGATTTTTCCCCAGAGCTTCGGTGAGAGGAAGAAGACGGCCAGCGCCACGACGGAAAACTGGAGCACGTTCGCAAAGGTCATGACTTGCCCGTAGAAACCGGAGAGCCGGCGAACATTGACGGCGTCCTGCCCGAGGAAGGGATGCACACCGGTCGCCCAGGCGATCATGCCGACGATGACCGCGAGGATGAGCGGGACGAGCCATGCGAGGACGAGGGAATCGCGTCGCCATTTTACCTCGAGATTGCCCCGCACCAGTCCGGGGATCATGAGAACGAGCAGGACCATCACGAAATAACGGAGCTTTCCGAGATGCTCGAGCGGGTCGGCGATGTCGGGCAGATTGGCGAGGATCGAAACAACCGAAGCAAGGAGGTAAAAGGCGAGCCAGCGGGCACTGGAGCCCAGCTCGCGCCAGTGCAAAGTGCGCCGCCCGGTTTCGACAAAGGCCATCACGAGGCTGAGGAGGATGATGACCTGCCCGACGGCTATGAACTTCGTCCCGAAAAACATCCCGAGGAAAAGGCAGAAGAGACCGGCCGCAAAAAGGCTCGCAGCGGAGAACCATTCCTTGAAACGCATGGCGGGGAGAGCGGACATGGGAGATTCGGTGGCGAAGTCCGGCGTCAGACGACGGGGCGGACCTCGAGTAGCAAAGAGCCGCGGATGAGACGGTGGGCATACTCGCGGAGCGCCTGGCCGTCGCCGTCATCGATCATCTCGAGCACCTTGCCGAGATCGACAGACTCGGCATCCTCGCTGGTGTTTTTCTTCACGACCCAGATGCGGTCCATGTCGGTGCGGACGACATTCTCGTCGTCGGTGAGGAGCTCCTCGTATTCTTTCTCCCCGGGCTTGAGGCCGGTGTAGATGATGGGGATGTCGACATCGGGCACGAAACCGGAGAGCTCGATCATGCGGCGTGCCATGTCATCGATCTTCACCGCCTCGCCCATTTCGAGCACGAAGATACGCCTGTCTTCGGGGATCGCGCCGGCCGCGAGGACAAGTTCGACGGCCTCGGGGATAGTCATGAAAAAGCGGGTCACTTCCGCGCTCGTGACCGTGACCGGACCACCCCGCTCGATCTGCTCACGAAAGATGGGGACGACGCTGCCATTGCTCCCGAGGACGTTGCCGAAGCGCACCGCTTTGCAGCAGGTTCCTTTCTCCGGCCTCTCGATGACGAGGCGCTCGGCGAGGCGCTTGCTCGCGCCCATGAGGCTGGTGGGACGCACCGCTTTATCCGTGGAGATGAGGACAAAGTCCCGCACCCCTTCCTCCTCGGCGATGCTCACCGCGATCTGGGTGCCCACCACATTGTTCTGGAAGCAGGGCACCGGATTGCGCTCCATCAGATCGACGTGCTTGTAGGCTGCCGCGTGGTAAAAAAGATCGACACCATCCGCCGCCCGGATCGCGGCCCGCAGCTGCTCGCCGCGCCGGACGTCACCGGCACAGGCGATGACGCGGACCCCTTTCGCCTTTGCCTCATCGGCGATCTCGCGCTCGATTTTGAAAAGGTGGAACTCGCTGATCTCGTAAAGAACGATCGTCGCGGGCTGGTAGCGCAGGAGTTGCCGGCAGATCTCCGACCCAATGCTGCCGCCAGCGCCCGAGACGAGGATCTTCTTTCCGCCGAGCGTCTTCGAGAGGAGATCCGAGGCGATCTCGTAGGGAACACGCTGGAGCAGATCCTCGATCGCCACCTTGCGAATCCCGCTCACGCTCAGCTTGCCCGAGGCGAGTTCGTCGATCGAGGGGATGACGCGGTAGTCGCAGGCGAGCTGCCGATCAGAGAGGTCGTCGATGACGCTGCGAATGCGGGCCGGGCCGGTGAAGGGCGGCAGAAAGAGGAGCGTCGAGACATTGAGCCGGTCGACAAGTTCACCGACATTGTCCACCCCCGAATAGATCCGCACCCCCCGGAGCTGCGAGCCGTGGTGCTGCCGGTCATCCGAGACGAGCCCGACGACCCGGCCGAGCTCGGAGGCGTGCTTTTGCATCCCGCGGAGGAGGGCGTCGGCCTCTTCGGGATCACCGATGAGGAGCAGTCTCTTCGTCGTGAACTTGCGCGAGCGCCGGTTCTGCGAGGTCTCGCGGGAAAGCCGCACCAGGCCGCGGCCTCCGATTTCCCAGAGCAACAGCAGCAGAAAGGTGACGACGAGAACCGATCGCGGATAGAGCTCGAAGGAGTTTCCTCTCACCAAATAGATCGAAGTCGCCGCCAATCCCGTCCCGACGCCGAAGGCCACCGTCGTGATGAGGCAGTCCCGCAGGGTGAAAAAGCGCCAGAGCCCCTGATAGAGGCGGAAGATGAGAATGCAGGCGACGTAGGCGAGGATCACCCAGGGCAGCGTCTGGCGAAAGATGGCCCAGCGCCAGTCCGCGACATCGAAATCAAAGCGGAGCTGAAAGGCGCAGAAATAGGCTCCAAGGATGCCGGCAAGGTGAAAAACAAAGGCCAGGACGCGTCGCAGGACGATGCTCTCCTCAAAATATCGGTATGCCGCGCTCATTCTCTCTCAGGCCCTCACGAGGATGACCCTAAAAACAAAAAAGTCCCGCCACAAGCCGGGACTTTCCACCATTTTTCTGTCAGGTTCGCCGGGGTGAGACCCCGAATCAGGCCGGTTTTACCCGGTCTTCCCTTCCAGCCCCCAGCAATGTGTACCATAGCAGCCGGATGTCATACCCGAAAGATCGCTTCGCGAGGTACTCGGCGTCGCACTCGGCGAGGCGGACGGGGTCAGACATATCGATTCCCCGGACCTGCCCGAGGCCGGTGATGCCGGGGAGGATCTCGAGAACGCCGCGCGCCTCCCGTTCGCGGATCAGCTCCTCCTGCACGGGCAGACACGGGCGCGGTCCGACGAGGCTCATCTCGCCGACGAGGACATTGTAGAGCTGCGGCAGCTCATCGAGCTTCGTTTTTCGGAGAACGCGACCAATCCCCGTGACGGAGGCCGCGCTGATCTCGTGCGTGGCCGCCTGACGCGTGTTCGCGGCCATCGTGCGAAGCTTGTAGCAGGTGAACTCGCGCCCTTTCAGACCGATTCGCCGCTGCGCAAAGATGGCCGGACCCGGAGATGTGAATCGGATCAACGGTATCAGGACGAGAATGACCGGCGCGATCAGGAGCAGGCCGAACGCGGCGGAAAGGCGATCAAAAAGGGACTTCATGGAATTTCTCTCTCCACCGATCGCCGCATCCCGTCGAGTGTCGCCACCGGCGGTGACCACGCGAAAGCCTCGCGCACACGGGCGGCATCGACGACGAGATC
>JBDNIL010000137.1:0-13788 GCA_041688355.1 Verrucomicrobiales bacterium
AGCCTTGAAAAAACAAGGCGCGATCCGGTTTTCCCCGCAGGTGTATTCGGGAATACATCGAGGACGAAAATCGGAGCGCAACGCAGTAGTTTCGGGGATTGGCAAGTAGCGGCGGAACTTTTCATGAATAAGTCAGGCTAACCGTTCCTGCCTCTGGTGGCGCGCCAGATGCCTCAGATCACACAAAGATTTTCCGGCATTGCGCCTGGAACTGCGGAGAGATTAATGGCTTCATCAAAGGTGACGAGGCAGCCTCCGTGTCCAGTAGCAAGGGCGAGAAGATATAGATCGGTAATTTGGCGTGGCCCGAGAATCCGGGCATGGTCAAAATAGTCGGGATCACGGAGGCTGATACTGTCTGACCAGAACTCATGATCGCTTGCCGCAACGAACCCCTGCACCGCGGTAGAGAGTTCCGCGACGGTACCTTTTTTCAAGGGGTGGTAATTGGGATGTGAACGGATTCGGAGGAAGCCGTTTTCAGTCAGGGGACATGAAGCCCATCCCATCGGCAAATGTTTTCCCAACCAATCGTGCGCACGCTCGTGGAAAACATGATCTTCATCGAAGAGAGCGAGGAGGACGTTGACGTCGAAGAGGGCACGCATCAAATCCCTTCCTCATCCATTAATTCCTGCACATGCTCAAGCGTGATGACATGGCCCGTGGCGGAGATCACCGGAACTCCGTTGCGAATTCCCACTTGCCAAGCCAATGGCGGAAGCGGCATGCTGAGCGAAATTTCAAAAATCCACTTCGCCGGACGCCTCGGCGAGGCTCCCCTGCCTTTATGACTCCATCGCTCCCCTCCCGCCGTTCCTTTCTCAAAACTTCCTCCGCTCTCGCCGGTGGTCCTTTGCTTGCGGCTTTCGCACTGGCGCAGTCTGCAGGAGCAGGCGGGCCGTTGATCGTCTACGTGGGGACTTTCAGTTCTCCGCTCCAGGATGTGCTGCCGACTCAGGTGGATCTGCCTCCGGGGAACGGGCGCGGTATTCACCTTTTCAAGATGGATCGCACGACGGGAGCGCTTGAGCCCGCCGGGATCCACGAGATGGGCATCAGCCCGAGCTGCCTCGTCCTCAACGGGGCGGGGACGCATCTCTATTCGGCCAACGAGACGGACCGGCTCAATGCGGAGAACGAGGGCAGTGTGAGCTCTTTCACGATAGACCGCACCACCGGCAAGCTGACTGCTCTCAATACCGTCCCATCGGGCGGGGCGGGCCCGACCTATCTCAGCTTTCATCCGTCGGGAAAATTTCTCTTTGTTGCCAACTACTTTGGCGGCTCGGTCGCGGTGCTGCCGGTGTTGCCCGACGGCAGTCTTGGAAAGGCGAGCGATATCAAAATCGACGAAGGTGAGCTCGGTCCGACCGTGGCGACAAACGCGCCTCCCGGCAGCTTCGCCTTCAGCGGTCACGACCGCACCCATGCGCACATGATCGCTCCCGATCCGGCGGGGCGATATGTCCTCCATGTCGATCTCGGGCTGGACCGGATCTACAGTTGGAAATTCGACGACGAGAATGGCCTGCTCTCCCCGAATGATCCGCACTCCGTGAGCCTGCCTCCGGGAGACGGACCGCGGCATTTCCATTTTCACCCCAACGGCCGCTGGCTCTATTCGCTGCAGGAGGAAGGCTCGACCGTGGTCCTCTTCGACTACGACGCGGAGAAAGGGCAGCTCTCCGCGCGGCAGACGCTCTCGAGCCTGCCTCCGGGCTATGCGGGGAGCAACTTCTGCTCGGGCATCCTCGTCTCGGCGGACGGTCGCTACGTCTACGCGGGAAACCGTCTCCACGACAGCATCGCGATCTTCTCGGTCGGGGAAAACGGGGAACTAACCTACCTCACCGAGGAATGGACGAGGGGAAACTACCCTCGGAGTTTTAACTTCGATCCGACGGGGCAGTTCCTCTACGTGTGCAATCAGCGGGCCGATCACCTCGCCACCTTCCGGGTGAATCGGGAGACGGGCGCGCTGGACTTCACCGGGCACTACATCCCTGTGGGCAATCCCTCGGCCCTCGTCTTCCTCGATCTCGCGAAGTGACTGCGAAAGCGGATCTCACTCCGTTTTCAAAACGATGTCTTTGAACTGGACCTGCATGGGCGGTCCGCCGTGGAGCTGCAGGGCGATTACGCCGGCCTTCGGAGCCTCGGCTGTCTCGTCGGTGACATCGACGGTGACATCGACGGTGAGTTTGCCGTTGATGAAGTGCTGCACGTGATTTCCCTTCGCGACGATGCGGTAGTCGTTCCAGTCGTCTTTCTTAATCGCAGCCTGGATCTCGGCGGAGACTCCGGTCTCGCCGGTCACTTCGATCTTTGGTTTTTTCACGTCGTCGCTCTGGGTGAGGGTCACCTTCTGCCCGCGCTGGGCGAGGATGCCGCGACCGCGCTCTTCGTAGAGGATGCCGCTGTAGGTCTCGCCATACTCAAAGTCGGCCTGGTAGCCGCCCACGATCCACTTGGCCGCGTCGTGCACGGTGCTGCGGTATTGAATGGCGGAGTTGGTGAATTTCTTCTCATCACCGGGGGTCATTTTGAATTTCAGGGTCAGCTCGAAGTCGCCGGGCTGCCCGCCTTCCCAGATCATCGGGGAAGATTCGTCAAGGCTGTTCGGGGCGCAAATTCTCCGCCAATTCCTCAAAGGAAAGTCCAACCGCGAGCTCCACATCGAGCTTCTTCGCCCGTCGGATGAGCTCGGCCGCATCGGGAGCAGGGACTTCGGTCAAGGCGATCACGACGAGATTTCCCGATCCGGGAACAGTAAAAAGAGCCGTCGCGGGAAAGACCGTCCGGATCGCCGTGAGGTCGTCGGCGGTCTCGGCACGGGATTCGATGAGATTAAAAGCGAGAACCCCGCCGGGCACGAGCCGCGACCGCACCGTCTCGAGAAAAGCGGCCGTCTTCAGCCGGGTCGTTTTTTCCTCGAGCCCCGAGTCGGGTCCCGGACGGAGAAAGGCATCCATGTAGATGGCATCGTAGAGGTCGGTCCCTTCGCGGAAGAAAGCAAAAGCGTCGCGGGTGTGAAGGCGCGTCCGGGGGCCGGGCACGGTATCGAAGTACTCCGCCGCCAGCCTCACGACAACGGGATCGATCTCGACGGCCTCGACCACCATCGCGGGGAAGGCCACGTTGAGATAGCGCACCATTCCTCCACCCCCGAGCCCGACGATGAGGACACGATTCTGCGGGTAGCGGTAAAGCATCGAGGTGAAAAGTGATCCGGTGTAGCCGAGCTGATTTCTCCCCGGATCAGCCATCGCGACGGCGGATTGGCGCTGCTCGGTGCCGTCCTCATCGACAAAGAGGAGACTGCGAACTCCCTCTTTTTCCCGCACGCGGATGTGCGAGTAATCGGACTGCGTCTCGTGGAGGAGCTCGCCGAAACGACTCGCCGACGGGGCGACGGGAGCAATGGCCCGGGGCGTGAAATAGGCGACCCCGAAAAGGAGCACGCCCATGGCAGCGAGCAGATGAACGTGATGCCGACTCATGCACGCACCCTTCACTATCCCGGAGGCAAACTCCAGCCCGCAAGCGATGGAGATGTGCTACGTTGCGACATGGGATGGGTTCTCTTTTTTGACGGTGATTGTGCCTTCTGCTCGGCCGGGGTGCGACGTGCCTGGCGCTTCGACAAACGCGAGAATCTGAAATTTTCGCCCCTCCAGGGGAAACTCGCGGCGGAAAAGGGCTTCACCCAATATGCCGACAAGGACGGCGGCACCATGGTCCTGATGCGGGAGGCGGACGGGCACGTTTTTCTGCGGAGTGATGCGGCGATCGAACTGACGAGAGCCCTCGGCGGCGGGTGGCGGGGCTTTGCTGTGGCAAAGCTGATCCCGCGATTTTTACGAGATGCGGCCTACCACTGGGTCGCGACACACCGCTACTGGTTCTCGAAAAAGGGCGATTTCTGTCTGTTGCCGGATCCGGAGATGGAAAAGCGCATTATTGAGTGAGTGAGTAACGACAACGGGAACCCTTGGATTTCCGACGAACGCCTCAAGGAGGTGGGACACTCCTGTCCCACTCGTTCGACTTCTCACCCGCCTCGCGATCAACAACGCGGCTCCTCGGTCATCTCCCCGGCGAAGGCACCGTCGAGCGTGGTCACGACTCGTTTCAGGATACGACTGAGCTCGGTCGCCTCAGGAGCGCTCATCGCTTTCGCAAAATCTTCCTCGATCACTTTTTCATAGACCGGCCACGCTCGATGGACGGCCGCTTTTCCATCCTCAGTGAGGATCGCATAAAAGACCCGACCGTCCGACTCGCACCCCTCGC
This sequence comes from Verrucomicrobiales bacterium, assembly GCA_041688355.1. Classification (GTDB taxonomy): domain Bacteria; phylum Verrucomicrobiota; class Verrucomicrobiia; order Verrucomicrobiales; family DEV007; genus Arctic95D-9. Next base: position 4,297 of record JBDNIL010000137.1, read on the forward strand.
GACGCAGATAGCCCTCTTTTTCCAGTCGGCCGACCCGCCGGGAAATGCCGCTGTTGCTGAAAAAGGTCGCGTCCGCAAGTTCGCTCATGCGAAGCCGATGGCCCGGCGCCTCGGAGAGCGTGATAAGGACATCGTAGGTGTCATAGGAGATGCAACCCGCCTCGAGCAGCGCCGCATCGACGCGCTTCGTGATGAGAGCGTGGGCGTTGAGAAAGATACGCCAGGCCACTTGCTGGCTGCGGTTTCGCGGACGGGACATCGGTAGGACGAATCGGTCAACTTGGTAGGAACTCCGGGGATCTAAACACATCACGAGCCCGGATCAAACACTCCCTTACCCGCTACCTGGCCCTTCGCGAAGGAAAAAGTATTTGCACCTGCAAATAGTTTTCCTCACTGGCACGACACTTGCAACTCTTCTCACAAGATCGCGCCTCGTCCCTGACCGCGATTTCCTTCACCCGATGACCAGTGTCACGACATGCGATTCAGCACTCCCTGCGCCCGTTCCGGTCGCAAAGCGGGAGAATCGTTTTGCTCTGCTCTTTGAGTTTAAAAAAGCGGTCGATCGTCGTCTCGCCATCGTCCTCGGGATCGCGGCCTGGGTGCTCTTCATTGGCGGCTGGCACCTCCTCGCCGCTGCCGACTTCACTCCCGAGGCGCTCCTCCCCGGCCCCGTCGCGGTCGTCGAAGCGCTCTGGCGACTCCTCGTTGACAACGGCTTCGGTCTCGATATCGCGCAGAGTGTGAAGCGAATCATCATCAGTTTCACCATCGCTGTTGCGATCGCCCTGCCGCTCGGGGTGCTGATGGGCGCCTTCCCCGTCGTGGAGAGTTTTCTCAATCCGCTCGTCTCTCCCTTTCGCTATCTCCCCGCGCCTTCCTTTGTCCCTCTCCTCCTCATGTGGCTCGGGACCGGCGACGGGCAGAAGATCGCGCTGCTCGTCCTCGGCGTGGTCTGGTTTCTCGTGACCCTCTTCATGGACACTACCAAGGCGGTCCGCGAAGAGCTCGTGGAATGCTCGCGGACGCTCGGGGCGACTCGCGGCAATGTCCTCACCAGCGTCATTTTTCCCGCCGCTCTTCCCAGTTATCTCGACACCGCCCGCCAGATGCTCGCGGTGAGCTGGACCTATCTCGTCATCGCCGAGATCGTCGCCGCCACCGACGGCATCGGCGCGATGATGATGCGGGCGAAGCGCTTTGTCCGTGTCGACGACATCCTCGCCGGCATCCTCGTGATCGGGCTCCTCGGGCTCGCCTTTGACCTGCTCTTCCGCCTCGTTCACCGGCTCTGCTTCCGGCATCTCCACTGAGCGCCGCTTCCCTCTCTAACCTGAACCTACCTATGATCACCACCCTACTGACACGTCACGCTCGCGGCTCTCTCACCGTCGCCGGCCTCGCTCTCGCCCTGCTCGTCACGAGCTGCTCCGAGCCCACTCCTCCACCGGCCGAGACCCCGCCACCACCGGCGGCCGAAGCCGCTCCGGAACCGGCCCCCGCTGCGGAAACGCCGGCCCCCGAGCCCGCACCGCCTGCGGCATCCGCTCCGGCGGGACCGATCCCGGTGAAGGTCTCCCTCTTTTCCTGGCCCGGCTATGGCTTCTGGTTCATCGCCAAAGAGAAGAACCTCGTCCCCGGGATCGCTCTCGATATTCAAATCATCGAAGACCCATATGAAAGCTTTGGCCTGATGGCGGCCGGCCAACTCGACGTTACCTCCTCCACCGTCGAGTACGGCCCCATCGCGGCTGAAGAAGGGGTTCCGGTGAAACTCGTCGCCTACACCAATCCGTCCTACGGAACCGACAAGATCATCCTCGCTCCCGGCATCACCGGGGCCAAGGACCTCATCGGCAAAGAAGTAGCCGTCCTCGAAGGCGGTCTCACCCAGATCTACATGGGCATCTGGCTTGAGAACAACGGTGTCGCCTTTGACCAGGTGAAGTACACCAACCTCATCATGGACGACGCCGTCGCCGCGATGGTGAGCGGAAAAGTCGCCGGCGGCGAGTTCTGGGAACCCTTCGGCAGCAACGTGCTCAAGGCGCTGCCCGAGGCGAAAGTGGTCGATACCTCCAAGAGCGACTACTTCAAAGAGACCGCCCTGCTCGGTGACGGTATGTACATGAGCGGCGCGTTCCTCGCGAAGAGAGAGGTCGCGATGCTCACGATGAAGGCCTACTTCGAAGCGGTGAAGTTCTGGAAAGAGAATCCCGCCGAGGGCAACAAGATCATCGCCGATGGACTCAAGTTCCCCGTGGCCGATGTCGAGCTCGTCATCGGGGTCGACGGCAGCGCCACCGATGGCGGCATTTATCCATTCAACTGGATGGAGGCTTCGCAGTTCATGGGGCTCAACGAAGGTGTCCCGCCTTTCGGTAAAAACGGCCAGATCGCCGACCACTGGAAACTCACGAACGACTGGTGGATCAAATTCGGCGTCGTGGAGAAATCCCACCCGATGGAAGCCGGTGTCGCCCTCGAACCGCTGAAGATGCTTAAGGAAAGCGGCTACTGAACTGAAGATGTCACCCCCGCAACCTCGCTCGTTTTATGATCACGACATTTCCATTGGTTCCTTTGTCAGGATCCCCGGAGGTCGTTTTCTCATGGGCGGGAGCGGGGATGATAAATTCGTCAGCGCAGTCGAATTGCCGCAGCGCAAAGTCGACGTGGCGGGATTCCTCCTCGCGAGGGTTCCGGTCACCGAGGCAGACTGGGCCCGCTATCCCGGCGCGTCCGCTCCGGACCATTTCCGAAACTCACGTCTCCCCCTCGTCCGCGTGGGATGGCACGAGGCTAATGCCTACACCACCTGGTTGTCCGACACTATCAAGATGAGCTGCCGTCTCCCCACCGAAGCCGAATGGGAATATGCCTGCCGGGCCGGGTCCGAAGCGATCTTTCCCTTTGGCGAAGACATCTCTCCCAAACTGGCGAACTACCTCTACGACGAGTCGGGCCTGCGCATCGGCATCGGCCGGCGAGCTCCCGTCGCCTCTTATCCGCCCAACGCCTTCGGCCTACACGACATGACCGGCAATACCTCCGAATGGACCGCTGACCCATGGGTGCCGCTCCGCGACAGACCGCCGGGCGCGGCAATGCCCGATCCTGACAAACGCACGATCCGGGGCGGCGCTTGGGACCATCTTCCACGGCTCCTGCGTTCCTCGTGGCGCGACTGGGCCCCTGCCGACGCCCTCTACGACAATCTCGGCTTCCGTGTCGCGGCCGATCTCCCTGCTCAATAAATTTTCATGGAACTACAACTTTTTAAAACTCTCTGGGGTCACGACGGGACCATCGCCGATGCGGCGGACCTAGCCCTCGAAGCCGGATTCAGCGGCATCGAAGGTCCCGTCCCCGCCGGTGAGACGGCCCGCGCCGAATTCATCGGGATCCTGGAGGCGGCCGAACTTTCCCTCATCGCCGAAGTCTGCACCGCGACCCCTCCCGGATTTTACGTCCCCACGCCCCATGCCACGCCCACGCAGCATCTCCAGTCCCTCCGCGAGGGGATCGAGTGGAGCCTGCCGGCAAAGCCGCGCTTCATCAACACGATGGCGGGGTCCGACTCGTGGACGCTCCGCGAAAAAATCGAGTTCCACTTTGCCCTCACCGCTCTTGAAAAAGAATACGGCATCGCCATCAGCGTCGAGACGCACCGGGGGCGTCCCCTCAACAGTTCGTGGGTGGCGCGGGATATCCTCCGCGAAGTGCCCGAGCTGAAGCTGACCTGCGACTTCAGTCATTTTGTCGTCGTGGCCGAGCGGCTCGTCCTCGACGAAGAACCCGACATCCTCGCTCTCTGCTGCGAGCACGCCTTTCACCTCCAGACTCGCGTAGGCTACGCCCAGGGGCCGCAGGCGCCAGACCCGCGTGCGCCCGAGCATGCCGGAGACCTCGCCGCCCACGAACGCTGGTGGGACGAGGTCTGGAAAAGCCAGATCGCCCGCGGGGTTGCCATCGCGACGCTCACGCCCGAGTTCGGCCCCGACGGCTACCTCCATTGTGAACCCTACACCGGCAAACCCGTCGCCGATCTCTGGGAAATCAACCGCTGGGTCGCCCACCGCCAGCGCGATCGTTTTTTCAACCAATACCCTGACAAACCCATCTCATGAGCACCGCCACCTCCGTCCAGCCTCCGGTCACTGAATCCGCAACCACGCGTCCCGCCTACATCTTCCCCGGAAGCCCCGCCGCCGCGACCGATCTCGAGACCCTCTTCGCCCAGGTCACCGCCGCCGCCGCCCTCCCCCGCGTCCAGGCCCGATCCTTTCCCGCCGGGGTCTACACCCATCCCGAATTCCTCGACTTCGAGACCGGGGCGATCTTCCGTAAAGAGTGGATCTCACTCGCCCACATTTCCCAGTTCCCCAAGCAGGGCGATTACCTGCGCGTCGATCTCTGCGGCGAACCCCTCATCGTGACGAAGGGAAAAGATGACAAGATCCGTGTCCTTTCCCGCGTCTGCCGGCATCGCGGCATGGACCTGATGCCCGAGGGCGGCAGCCACGCCACGCAGGGAAATCAGCGGGTCATTCTGTGTCCCTACCATCTCTGGAGCTACGACCTCAACGGCAAAATGCTCGGTGCTCCCGAGATGCAGGAGGCCGAGGGCTTTGACCGCAGCGAGGTCTGCCTCCACGAATTCCGCAGCGAGATCTGGGAGGGGTTTGTCTTCGTGAATCTCGACGGCAGCGCCGCGCCCCTCGCCGAAACCTACGGGCGGCTTCGGGATGAATTCCTCAAGGGCTGGAAGATGGAGGAAGCCGTCCTCGTCTGGGATCAGCACTGGGACTGCGCCTTCAACTGGAAGATCCTCCTCGAGAATTTCATGGAGGCCTACCATCACCTCGGCGCCCATCGCAAGACTCTCGAGCCCTTTCTCCCCGCGAAGGGTTGCTGGACAGAGGCCGAGGATCCCGCCTTCTCCGCGATGCACCTGCCCCTGCGCCCCGACCTCGTCGAGACAATACGCGAGACCGGAGACGCCGGCACGACGATGGCACCTTTCCCCGGACTGACCGTCGAGGAATACATGGAGTGGTGGGTCTACCTCGGCTTCCCCAACTTCCTCCTCTTCACCGCTCCGGACCGCGTCTACTGGTATCGGCTCATCCCGACCGGACCCGAGACGTGCAGCCTTACCACGACGATGCTGGTCCATCCCGACACGATCGTGAGGGCCGACTACGCCGAGGTCTACGAAAAGGAAGTCGAGGCCGGAATCAACTTCCATCTCGAGGACATGGAAGTCTGCGCCGCGACCCAGAACGGGATGCGCTCGAGCGCCCATCTGCAGGGCAGACTCAGCCACCTCGAGGAACCGATCTGGCATTTCCAACGCTACCTTGCAAAGAAAATCAAAGAGTCCGCCCTCTAGCCGGCCTCTCCGAGGCCGGTTTTCCCCTCTCATGCATCCCCCCTTTTCGCTCAAAGGCAAAATCGCCGTCGTCACCGGCGGCTCTTCGGGGATAGGCGCGGCCATCGTTGCCCGTTTTCGCGAGGCCGGGGCCTTCGTCACGATTGCGGACCGTCTCCCGCCACCTGCGGCGGATGACTACTACGTAGTAGCCGACGTCTCGCGCGAGGAGGAGGTCGCGGCGCTCCTCGACGGGGTCATCTCCCGCTTCGGCCGTCTCGACATCCTCGTCAACAACGCGGGGATCCAGCCGCTCGGGGTGACCTTCGCGACGATCACGCCCTCGGTCCTCCAGCGCACCTTCGAGGTAAATGTCCACGGCGTCACCTACGGCATCAAACACGCCGCCCGCCTCATGGAAAGCGGCGGACGCATCGTCAACACCGCCTCTTTTGTCGGCTTGTTAGGCATTCCCGCCGGGACCGCCTATGCCGCCTCGAAGGCCGCCGTCATTCATCTCACCAAATGCGGCGCGATCGAACTGGCCGCGCGCGGCATCACCGTAAACGCGATCGCTCCGGGCACGATCCGCACTCCCGCCGTCACCGGCATCCCCGACAATCCCGAGATCCCCTTTGCCAAGAGCCGCACCCCCATGGGCCGACTCGGTGAGCCCGGCGAAGTCGCCGCCGCCGTCCATTTCCTCGCCTCCGACGAGGCCTCCTACATCACCGGGGCAATCCTGCCCGTCGATGGCGGGATCAGCGCGGGCTGGGAACGATACGACCTCACTTTACCCAACGAAATCGGCCCCCGTGGCGAATGGCATGATCCGCAATCCTGACGAAGCCCCTGTCCCGTTCTCTCCCCCGCCCCGGTTTATCTGGCCCGACGGGAAACGCTGCGCCGTGATGCTCTGCTTCGACGGCGACGGCGAGACGACCGCCCTTTCTGAAGACCTGGAACTGGCCTCCCGGCTCGCGACGATGTCCCAGTGCGAATACGGACCGCGCATCGCCGTGCCGCGGCTCCTCGGACTGCTCGAGCATCTCGGACTGCCCGCGACCTTTTTCATTCCCTCCTACATTGTCGAGCATCATCCCCTGATGACTCGCGCCATCGCCGCCGCCGGACACGAGATCGGGGCGCACGGGCACCTTCACGAAAAGCTCCACACCCTCTCCCCGACGAAAGAGGAAGCCATCCTCCAAAAGAGCCTCGCCATCATCGAGGACATCACCGGGAAACGTCCCACCGGATTCCGCGCCCCCTGGTTCGAGATCAATCCCGGCACCACCGACCTCCTCCGGCGCGAGGGACTCAGCTACAATGCGAGCCTGATGAGCGATGATGTGCCCTTTATCCATGGGAACGGGCTCGTCGAGATCCCCGGGAACTGGATGCTCGAGGACTGGGAGCAGTTCGCTTTCAACGCCGATCCCGCCTGGGGCGTCATTCCCGAAGACTGTGAAAAAGTCTATCAACTCTGGTGGCAGGAGTTCCTCGCGATGCGGGACTTCGGGTGCTGCTTCGTCCTGACCCTGCATCCCTGGCTGAGCGGACGCCCCTCGCGGGTCCGGTTGCTCGAGCGCCTCTTCAATGACATCATCTCCACAGGTGACGCCTGGTTCTGCAAAGGCGACGACCTGGCCACCTGGGTGAGGGAGCACCCCGAACACCGGCGCGAGATCACCTACGACCGATGACCCGCCTGCTTTCCCCCACTCTCACGATCCCGCACGGGAGCTTTCTTATGGGTGCCTGCCTGGAAGACAAATTTGCCAATGACACCGAGCGGCCCCGCCACCGTGTCGAAATCACGCGTCCTTTCGAGATCGGCGTCTACCCCGTCACCGTCGCGGAGTGGGCCATCTTTGAAACGCAGCACGACAGTTCTGCCGCGAACGATCTGCCCGTGGTCAATGTTTCGCACATCAACATTACCCGCTACCTCGACTGGCTCAACGAGGCGTCGACGGGCCCCGTCTGGCGTCTCCCGAGCGAAGAGGAGTGGGAGTATGCCTGCCGCGCCGGCACCGAGACCATCTTCAGCACCGGCGATCAGTTGGAAAAAAGCGACGCGAATTTTCTCTTCGACGAGGCCATCGAGCGCATCGGACCGGGCTGCCGGACCCCTGTCTCGACTTACCCGCCCAATCCCTGGGGCCTCCACGATCTCCACGGCAACGTTGCCGAATGGACCGCCTCGCAATGGAGACCCGACTTGAGGGACGGGACTGCGTGCGTCCCCCATCGCTACACCATTCGCGGCGGGGCCTGGGACTATCTCCCGAGACTGCTGCGCAGCTCGTGGCGCGACGGACTCGAGGAGCACACGCGACGCGACAACCTCGGCTTCCGTCTCGCGCGGGATGCGGATTAATCCAAAATCTCGTCACAGCAATCCGACGGGTGTTTGCTCGAGCGCACGTCTTTCCACTTTGGATTGGCGGGATTCATCAGGTTCGAGTTAAAGAAATCGTATTTCACCTTCCCCTTACAGGCCGAGCGGCAGTGCTTGTGCTGCGCCGTGACCCACTGATAATCGACTGACCCGTCCAAGCAGCGCACCGGCTGGTAGTAGGCGATGATATCGCGCCCGCAATGCTGGCACACGCCGCGGAACTGCGCGGGATATCCGCCCGCATGCAGCGCGACAGGAGTGAGGACAAGGAGAAGCGCCAGGGCGGCCGTCAGGGAGATCCAGTTTTTCATTTTGTGTCGCTAAGGGTGTCGTGTTTGCCTTCCGAAAAAGCGGAGCGGGAAGATTCTCAATTTCGATCTTTTCCGTAATTGCGAGAATTATATCTGATAACTGCGAAGATTGCCAATAGAAATTTCAGTGAATCGGAAAAATCTGGAAAGTTTGGCTCTGGAGTTTGGTCCGCACCTTTGCCACCCGGGCCTGTGAAGCGGGCGGGACGCCCGCGGTCCGGCGGGGAGCGATAACCACACTGAACCACAATTTCGGATTCTCCGGAATCGGGAAACAGCTCGGGTCAAAAGGCTGCCGGGAGGTAGCATGGGCTTCCAGCCCATGCCTTCAGCGGGAAAGAAGCCGAATAACGGAGGCAGCCTCGCCCGCAGATGGAATGGAGAGACGAAGCCGCAAAAGCGAATGAATCCTCAAGAGACTTCGACGCCACCCGGGGATGGCATGAGCTGGAAGCCCATGCTACTTTTTATCATCGATCAGAGTAGTAAAACGTGATCGGGAATCTCGATTTCTTTTTTCCGATCCCTAACGATCTACCCACCAGTGAAACCCAAGAGGCGAAAGCCGAATTCAGACGGCGGCCCTGCAAGATCCCTTCTCAGCCCTGAATCGATCCCTTTCGAATTCCCGCTCACCCCAACTCCCGCCCCACCTTCCGCGCCTGGAGATAGCTCACCAGACAGGCGATCCCGATAGATCCTAGCATGACGGTCGATCCAAGGGGGACGTAAAAAGTAGGAGGATCGATCAGGCCGTAAATCCCGACGAGCAGGATCGCTACACTGGCGGCGAGGAGGCATTTTCCCCCGAAAGCATTGATCCGGTACCAGGCCTCGTCGGACTGGAAAGACTGGGGGAACCGGACCCCATAGGTCTTATTCATGGGAATGCGCCGCCGTATCAGGGGGATACTGAATCCGCCGATGAGGAGCGCGATGCCGATATTGATGAGGGCGTGGGTGGCGGGATTCATGGGGTGGGGAAGACAGGAGAGGAGGTTTACGGTATTGCCGGAGCGTAAGCAACGACAAAAGGGGAATCCGAAAAGGTCGCTACCCATTCGCGTCAAGTTAAGCCCACGATCCAGCATTGACGGGCGATTGGCGTTTGCGCTTGTCCCGCTGGACGTGTTTTGGAAATGGGTTGAATGTTAGTATCTCCTCCCGCCTTTTCGCGGTCGCCTGGTATAGAGCGAGGGCGTCGTAGAGTTTCCCGTAGCTCAGATCGATGGTGGCCTTTGTTTTGAGCAGGATCTGCACGGCGCGCATGCCCAAGAGACGGAGGAATCCTCCACCAGACTCCTGCGGATCCCCTTGAATTATCCCGAGGCGTCCGGCGCGGTGAAACGCTCGGCGAGGAGCTGGTGCAGCACGGCGGTGAGGAAGGCGGTCGAAGACTC
>JBDNIL010000535.1:0-5182 GCA_041688355.1 Verrucomicrobiales bacterium
GCGGGATTTGTCGCATCAACGGTCGGCGCGTAGAGCTGGTAGAGCCAGCCTGCCTTCTGCGGGTCGTGGCCCTCGACATTGTCCTGAATCTGGATCTCGGGACCGGTCATCCAGGGAGTCTTCTCCGTTTCGAGGACATGGAACATCAGCCCGCTGTTCCCGCCTTTTGAAATGTTGTAGTCGAGCTTGATCTCGAAGGCTCCATACTGCTCCTTCGTGAGGATGTCTCCCCCGCCCTTTTCCGTGAGGGTAAAGGCTCCGTCGGCGACCCGCCACTTTCCATCGACGCCATCCTTCTGGTAATTTTTCCACTGCGAGAGGTCTTTGCCGTCAAAGAGCAGGGACCAGCCCTCCGCTTTTTCCGCCTCGGTGAGCACGTTCACTGCACCGGCCTTCTCGTCCGCGAGGACCGAGCCGAGCATTCCAAAAATCGCGCCAAAGAAAAAAATCGTTCGTTTCATGCTCGGTGTTTACCATCTTCAAGGCTTCGTGACAAGACCGGTACTGCGGCCTTTCAGGGCACCGCGCGATTGGCTGCGGCTGATTTGGAGCCGAGGGCAACGGGAACGAGGCGGACCGGGAATGGGGATGGGTTGGTTGGAGGAGGGTCGGATTTGGGATGTGGGATTGCCAAGAGTAGAGTTCCGCAGCCTCGGGGCTGGGGGGGGGCGGAGTTCCGGCGGAGCCTCGCGAAAACCGCTCCGGGAACGTCGATGTGTGCCAACCCGTAAACGGGAACGCGACCCCGAATGGAAATTAAAGATTCTGATCGGGAAAGTCAATCAACTCGGAGCGTTTTACGGGCTGTCCAGCGCCGACTCGTTCGATCCGGTTTGCCGCCTTCAGAATGGCGTCCGAATCGTTCGAGTAATGGAGTCGAATAAGCGATTCCGCTTCCGCGATGGCTATCGATTCCAAGATCAAAGTCGCTTGCCGAGTCGTCGGAATAAGGCCGAGTATCCTGCGTTGAATTGGGTAATGGTAATATAACATCATCCGTCCAGCACCGTCCAGCACCGTCCAGCACCGTCTGGGCAGAGATGCAAGATCGAGTGCGCCGGATGCACAAATCCGATTCCTGCGGGGCAGCATTCGCCGCCATTACTCTGAACCTCGGAACCGAGTCGATTCTCGTCTCCCCAATCTGTTGTATTGAGGTGATTTAGCACACCTTCGATGGACGTGTCGTCACAGTCTATCGAGCTTGGGTCGTGACGTTGAATCCACACATCCATTTTCTTGAGCGATTAAGGTAGAAACGCCGATTGCTCGGCGTCCTCCTCGCAGATCCCGGCGTGGGGTTTTGATTCGCTTACGTTCACCCTACGGGCAACTCTTCGAGTTCTCTGTCTTCGCTGCGCTTCGGATCCCGCACCGGGCTCCTCAGGTTCACCCGCAAAATAATTATTTGTCTGTCCCTGTGATTTCTACGCCTTGGGGCGTCCCTTTCCACCGTTTTCTTTTGCTTCCGTCAGGGTGCTGCATCGGTGCCCGTAAGTAGGCCCCTATCAACGCCCTCATCCTTTTGTCTTCGATCTTGCCGCGCAGTAAATGCATCAGCTTATCATGGTCTACCTGGTCGAAAAAGTTCTTCAGGTCGATGTCCACTACCCAGGTCTTTCCTTCTTTGACATATCCACTGGCGGCTTTCACCGCGTCATGGGCACTGCGTCTCGGTCGGAAGCCATAGCTGTGGTCGCTAAACTCGGTTTCCCACACCGGGCTTAGAACTTGATGGATGGCTTGTTGGATCACTCGATCCGTGATGTTGGGGATGCCAAGCTGACGCTCTCCTCCGTTCGCTTTGGGGATCTTCACCGCCCGCACCGCTCCGGGCACATAGGTCCCGGCCAGTAGTTTTTGGCGGATGATCTCTCCGTGCTCGCGCAGGTGTCGGGCGCTTCGCTCGATGTCCATCTTGTCCACTCCGGGTCCCCCGCCGTTGGCTTTTACCGCTCGCCAGGCTTCCCGAAGGTTTTCCTCGGCCAATACTCTTTCGAGCATGACCTCCTTGGTTTTGTCTTCAGGCATCTTCTTTCACTCCTTTTCTCGCTGAAGGTGACTTGCCTCCGCCTGTCCGATTTTCCCAGATGGATCCACCATCCAAGTCGCGGCCAGCTCTCGGGTCCGCCGCTTTTGCGCGGCTCTCCCAAGTGGTTTCACGGTGCTTCTCTGCGCTCACTCCACAGCGGTCGATTCGTTGATCGCCTTTCTTTTGGTCCTTCGGCCCTTCGCTCCAGACGTTTTCACGCCCTTCAAGACTACTACGGCCTCTGCTGACTTCTCCTTCGCTCTCGCGCGGGAGAGCTCCCGAAGCGTCGGCCCGGCCGGGTAAGGTGCATGAACTTTCGGCCCGTGCCGTCTGGGTCTACCCGATGCGTCTTTCGGTGACGGTTGGATTTCGCGTTCTCTAGCACGCTTATCGCCCGCATCGCGGCCTCGCTTCCAGTTCGTTTTCCTACGGTCGTGCCTTTGCTACAGAGTTGCTGTCGCTTCGCTCCACCCCTTCGGGGCAGCCTTCGGCTGGCTGTCTCCCTTCGGTCGGCTCTTTCGCGCTGAATTCCTCGCGGAACCCGCCTTGTCCTTCACTACGGTTGTTGTCACTTTCTCCGTTCAATACCTTTCAATTGATAAGTTCATACCCATGCCGGGCACACTAGGGCGAACCGTCCCGGTGAGCCGATTGGACGGACGGATGCGGGGAATCGACCCGGCTCGGCGAGGACGCCTCGCCCTACCAAGTTTTCAGTCGATGGGAGCGGAGGAACCCGGGCGGGACGTTGTGCTTACATCAATTGGAAACCCTTGCGAGTTCCTCTACGCGCCCATAAATCCCAAGGAGGCACGACACTCCTGTCGTGCTGTTCGACACCCGCGGCTTCTTCAATCCTCCGACGGGCACAACAGTCGGACAGTAATTGCGACAAAAGAAGATCGCCCGCCGAAGCCCGCCCAACCGGGCTAGCCGCGCGACAGGAGTTTTGCGCCTCCTTGTTCTTCCCCCGGCGTCGCCCATTCGTATTGCATGAGTCATTGCGCCGGCCCGGCAATCCGATCCGGCGAGAATCCCTTGCACCGCGCCGCGAATACCGCCATCCTCCCCCATCATGAAAATCCCGATCTCGCTCTCCGCCCTCGCCGCTGTCCTCGCCGCTCCGTGCCTGCTCTTCGCGGCAGAGGACGGATTCACCGCGCTCTTCAACGGCAAAGACCTGACCGGCTGGAAGAATCCCTACGAATGGGGCAAAGCGGAAGTCGTCGATGACGAGATCCACCTGACTGCAGACAAGAAGTTCTTCCTCGTCACGGAGGAACAGTTTGCCGATTTCATCTTCGAAGGCGAAGTGCATCTGCCCGAGGGCCAGGCGAATTCCGGCTTCATGTTCCGCTGCCATGTCGAGCCGAACAAGGTCTACGGCTACCAGGCCGAGATCGATGGATCGGACCGCCGCTGGTCGGGCGGGCTCTACGACGAGGGGCGCAACCAATGGCTCTGGCCCAGCCAGAAGGGCCGCACGAAGGTGGATGCTGCCCTCGCCCACGAAGCCGAGTCGCAGGCCCATTTCAAAAAACCCGAAGTCCGCGACGCCCTGAAGCGCAACGACTGGAACAAGATCCGCATCACCTGCAAGGGGAACCGGCTCACCATCGAACTCAACGGCGTCGTCACTACCGAATACACCGATGAGACCGATGCGAAAGGCTACCTCGGCATCCAGCACCACGGCGAAAAAGGCCAGACCTACCGCTTCCGCAATCTGCGCATTAAAGCCCTTTGAAAATTAAAGCGATGGAACTCACCCTCCCGAAATGGTACGATCTCCACACCCACTTCCGCGAGGGGGCGAATGTGAGCCTTTATGTGGCGGACCATCTCGCGATGGGCTGCGCGGGCGCCCTCGCGATGCCGAACACGCGGCCTCCGGTGTCAGCGGTCTCGGGGGCGGATTCCAAGACGGCCCGGACGATCGAGGCCTACCGGGATGAACTGCTCGAGGCGGGAGCGTCCGCCTTTGACCAGCTCATCATCCCCCTTTACCTCACCGGCGGGACGACAGCGGAAATGATCCGGTCGGGGGCACAGTCGGGCCTGCTCCGCGCCTGCAAGTACTACCCGCCCCACGGCACGACCAACTCCGAGCATGGCGTGCCGATGGACGAATGGATCGGCGGCGACGTCTTCCGCGCGATGGAGGAGCACGGAATCGTCCTCTGTATCCACGGAGAGCAACACGGCCTGAGCGGTTCGGCCTATTTTGATGCCGGCCAGACAGCGGAGTCCGTTTTTTACGCTAAAAGTCTACCCCGTATCGTCGAGGCCCATCCGCGTTTGCGCATCGTCTGCGAGCATATTACCACGGCTGAGGCCGCCGCCTTTGTGGCCGGGGCTCCCGATCATGTCGGCGCGACGATCACGCCGCAGCACCTGCTCTATACTGTCGGGCACCTCATCCAGGGCCTGAAGTATCATCTCTACTGTCTGCCCGTCGTGAAGTTCGAACGGGACCTCTCCGCGCTGCGCGAGGCGATCCTGACTCCGGGGCAGTCGAAATTTTTCGCCGGCACCGACAGCGCCCCGCACAGCACCAAAGCCACCGAATGCGGCTGCGCGGCCGGTTGCTACACGGGCGGCTGCGCCCCGCAACTCTACGCAATGGCCTTCGAAGCAGCGGGAGCCGATCTCTCCACCCCCGCTGGAGTGGACGTCTTCACCCGCTTCCTCTGCAGCAACGGCCCGGCCTTTTACGGGTTCGAGGGATCAAAAGAAACCTTCATCCTGAAACGCGGGAGATCTCTTACCGAGCCCCATCTGACCGAGGATGGACCGATCGTTCCCCTGCCCTACGGAATGGGCCTGACCCTCGAGTGGAGCGTCGCCGGAGTGTAGACCCCTTTCCCCCTTGCCTGGTAGCAATGAAAATCAGGCCAGGCCGAAATTCTGTTTGCCCATCTGCCGATTTTGTAGCATTATCCCCGCCCGTCCCCTGAGGGACTTGGAAAACGGGGCATTAGCTCAGTTGGTAGAGCACCTGCATGGCATGCAGGGGGTCAGCGGTTCAAATCCGCTATGCTCCACGTTTTCCCCGGCCGGAGAGGCACGGCGCCTGCCGCCCTCGCCCCGACCCTCACCTTTCGGCATGATCGGGCCGCGACTTGAGGGCACAAAAAAACCGGCTGGACA
>JBDNIL010000536.1:0-2751 GCA_041688355.1 Verrucomicrobiales bacterium
GCCACGAAAGCAGAGTAAGGAATCGAGCCAGGGATGTCAAGCGACTCGGAACGGGTATCGGGTTGAGCGCGCCGGCTTGATAGGCGGCCGTTGGTCCGTCAGTTCCCGGGTGGCCGAAGCCCGAGCAGCGGTGGGGACGCGGGGGGTGGCGAGCTTGTCGGGTTGCAGCGGTGCGGATCGGGGAATCGGCGGAAGATCGGTCGTGGGATGGGGCCGAAGAAAGGGCGGATGAAGGAACGGGCCTGACGTAGGCGAAGGTCGAGGGGCATCGGGCGGGAGTCCATCGCGCTGGTTCGGGAGATCCCCTGCCTACGTCTCGCATCACCCCACCGAAGGAGCCTTAGCGACTGAAGGTTGGGTGCATGCGCCTTGTTGGGTCTTCCTTGCCACTCAGTCGAGCGGGGGGATCTTCGGTGGATTCTCCATGGCTGCCGCCAATCGAAACGCTTCCCTTAGCTGGCTTTGATGTAAACTTGCCCACTCGATGACCAGTCCGCGTGCCCGTGGTGGTAACTCGCCGTCGATAAAGGCAAACGTCTCAATGTCAACTGTTGCCTTACTCCCCGCATAGATGGCGTGGAAGTGCGCTGGTGGATGATCGGCATAGTAGATCTGAATGACAATGCCGTAAAATCGAGAAATCTCAGGCATGGACGACAAAACCAGGCAGGCTCGGGAATACCGCTTCGGGGGCTTTTCCGGTGAGTTGTAGGTAAAGGGCGTCCGGGCACAGGTCCAGCTCGCCAGGCCATTCAACAGCACCCATTTCGGTCACACACACACGCTCGAATACACCCGCCTCCTGCCACTTGGCAAAGACTCCCCGTCCTGCGAGGCCCGAGAGATCTACCTCGCCTGCGACGTCATCATCGAATCGAAGAAAGAGCTTATGGCCTGGTCTTGGAATTGCTTCAGTGATTTTCATAACAGTGAAAACTTACGGCGCACACGACGCGCTGTCGAGGGCGCGTTTTTGACCTATCGTAAAGGCCGCTCGACCCGATACCGGGGGCGCGGTCACGGTTGCAGGGTATGGAATCGAGCCGGGGAAGTCAAGCGACTCAGGACGGGTATCGGGTTGAGCGCGCCGACTTGATAGGCGGCCGTTGGTCTGGCAGTTCCTGGGGTGGCCGAAGCCCGGGCAGCGGTGGGGACGCGTGGGGAGGCGAGCTTGTCGGGTTGCAGCGGTGCGGATCGGGGAATCGGCGGAAGATCGGTCGTGGGATGGGGCCGAAGAAAGGGCGGATGAAGGAACAGGCCTGCCGTGGGCGAAGGTCGAGGGGCATCGGGCGGGAGTCCATCGCGCTGGTTCGGGAGATCCCCTGCCTATCGTCCGCGATCACCGGCACCGGACTGCTGGCGCGACGAGTGCCGGGAGCGAAGCGACCAAGCACTCGGCGTGCCAGCGGGTAGGTGTTCGGTGCATCGCATTGTTCGCATTTTATTCTCCTCTGTCGGTTTTCAGAATCACGACGTAATCATCAATCCAATTGTAGATGGGCCATCCTTTCCGAATCACGGAATGTAAACGCCATTGGCCGGACGAATCCATCCTGCTAAAGTTCTCTGCAGATTGAGATAACTCAGGATCGTTCAGCGCTGCTACCAGTTGCAGGGTAAATTCTGAACCCAAATTCAGTGTTCTCCCGTTAAGTTCGGTTATCAGTCGCTTTCGGGCATCGCCTAGTCCCGTTTGGTTAAAGATCAAATTGACTAGCCCAACTTGAACCACCCTATCATCCGTGCTCTCAAGCGATCGCGCAAGAAGCGCCTTAACTCGCGGATCAGAAACAGACGCGAGATATTCGAATGCCTTGCGATACTGGTTGCTGTCTTCCTTGGCGGGTGGCCGCTCAGCTGCAATAGCTTTCTCCGCCTGAACCTCCAAATACGAGAAATATGGTTCGTCCGCCCCTGCTCTTAGCATCGCCCAAGCGGCAATCTGGCGGCTCTGCGTCGCATATATATCGGGACATTTGGGATCAATAAATGTTGCCGATGCTAGTTCGGTTGCCAAATGCGGATCTTTCAGAGCGAGGCTAAAAACTGTTGTGGATGGATAGGGACGTGCGTCAGGGTAAGCAGATAGCGGATCAACTGGGGCGTTTTTACCTCCAAGCCGTAACAACGCATTGAAGGCATCAATCGACTTCGTTTCTGTAAAGAACCGGTAGATTTCTGGAACCGCTCGTTTCTCACGATATTGTCGAAGGAGGTCAATTGCCCAGAGACGAAGGTCCCTGTCGTGAAGATCTACACCATCATTCAGCTGCATGATGCTTATAAGCGTGCTGAAGCTTGAAGAATCACCGAGGACATAAAGATATTTTGCTGCGTAAAACCGAATTACGGGGTCGGGATGCTCTAAATACCCCACAAGCAATTTACGCGTTGATTCTAGATTTGTCCGCTTACTGTAGGTGGCCGCATGGAATGCTCGCGAAATCTCCGCATGATCGCCTGACGAAACGGCGGAAACCGTCTCCTGTTCATAAGCATCACATCCTGCGCAACCGAATGAGACTAGAAGAGCTAGGAGATGGCGGCTCATTTTTTTTGCGAACGTTCGAAGTGTGGCACTGGCTACTGGCAGCGCCGCTTCGAAACAGGGTTAAGCGTTGGAGTTAAGAGTGTCATGTCGAGTCGGAGCGAGTAGCCGGTTGTCCACCACTGTCTTGTTCGCTCCGGTTTGCGATTACGAGCAAGCTTGGAATAAGTAAAGATAGCGCAAACAACGTCCCGATGAAAGCC
>JBDNIL010000138.1:0-6377 GCA_041688355.1 Verrucomicrobiales bacterium
CGGCTCACGCCCATGAGAAACTTGTCGCACTCGCGCGCGGCACCGCGTCCTTCGTTGATCGCCCAGACGACGAGGGACTGGCCGCGGCGCATGTCACCGGCGGCAAAGATGCCTTCGATGCTGGTGGTGAAGGTGCCGTGCTCGGCTTTGACGTTGGAACGGGTGTCGGTCTCGAGGGCGAACTGCTCGACGATGGTGGGCTCGGGTCCCATGAATCCCATCGCGAGGAGGGCGAGCTGGGCGGGGATGACGCGGGCGGTGCCTTCGACTTCCTTCGGTGAGAAACGGCCTCCGTCGTTGACCCACTCGATGTTGCAGATCTCGAGGCCGGAGAGATTCCCGGCTTCGTCTTTGAGGAAACGCTTCGTCGAAACGAGATACTGGCGGGGATCGGCGCCCTGGACGGCGGCGGCTTCCTCCTGCCCGTAGTCCATTTTGTAGACCTTGGGCCACTCGGGCCACGGATTGTTGGCGGCGCGCTCCATGGGCGGCTGGGGCATGATCTCGAGCTGGATGACGCTCTTGCAGCCGTGGCGCAGGCTCGTGCCGACGCAATCGGTCCCGGTGTCGCCACCGCCGATGACAACGACGTCTTTGCCGGTCGCATTGAGGACGGGATTGGTGCCGTCGAAGTGGTGATCGAGCTGGTAGCCGGTGTTCGCGGTGAGGAACTCCATCGCGAGATGGACGCCGGTGGCGTCGCGGCTCTCGATGGGGAGATCACGTCCGAGGGTCGCACCGCAGCAGAGGACGATGGCGTCGAAGTCTTTGCGCAATTTCTCCGCGGTCCATTCAGAATCGGTCCCGATGGCGACTCCGGTTTTGAAATCGACTCCCTCTTCGGCCATGAGATCGACGCGGCGTTGCACGACTTCCTCTTTGTCGAGTTTCATGTTGGGGATGCCATACATGAGAAGGCCGCCGATGCGATCGGCGCGTTCGAAGACGGTGACGCTGTGACCGGCCTGGTTTAGCTGGTCGGCGCAGGCGAGTCCGGCGGGACCGGATCCGACCACGGCGACTTTCTTCCCGGTGCGAATCGCGGGGATGCGGGGGACGACCCAGCCTTCTTCCCAGCCTTTGTCGATGATGGCGCACTCGTTGTTCTTGATCGTCACGGGCGGCTCGATGACAGCGAGGACGCACGATCCCTCGCAGGGAGCGGGGCAGACACGGCCGGTGAACTCAGGGAAGTTGTTCGTTTTGTGAAGACGCTCGAGGGCTTCTTTCCAGCGGCCGCGGTAGACGAGGTCGTTCCACTCGGGGATGAGGTTGTTGACGGGGCAGCCGCTCGCCATGCCGGAGACGATGTGTCCGGTGTGGCAAAAGGGCGTGCCGCAGTCCATGCAGCGGGCGCCCTGAGCGCGACGCTCTTTGTCATCGCCGTGGATCTTGAATTCCTTCCAGGTCTTGAGACGTTCGATAGGGTCGATTTCGGAATCGGTCTGACGATCGATTTCCATGAATCCGGTTGGTTTGCCCATATTATAAAGTTTTCAGTTTTGAGTTTTCAGTTTTCAGAGTCGGAGGAGAAGGTCGTCGGCCTCAGTGATCAATTCGCGGTCTTCGCTGAAAACTGAAAACTTCCCCCACTTCCCGATCAGTTGCCTCCGACGCGGGAGAGATCCCGCATGTTTTCCTCGAAGGCGGCCATGGCGGCCTCGTCGCCGGAGAGACCCTGTTCTTCGACTTTGCGGAAACATTCGAGCATGCGCTCGTAGTCACGCGGGAAGACTTTGAAGAACTTTGGCAGCTCGGCATCCCAGTTGTCGAGGATGGCTTTACCCCGCGCGGAACCGGTGAGGGCAACGTGTTTTTCGATCTCGGCCTTGAGATTCGCGATGTCACTGTCGGTCGTCTCGATGACGCGGTAGAGGTTCACCATCTCGCGATTGAGGCGGGTTTCGAAGAGACCGTCGATGTCGTAGACGTAGGCAATTCCGCCGGACATGCCCGCGGCGAAGTTGCGCCCGGTCTCGCCGAGGACGATGACCTGACCGCCGGTCATGTACTCGCAGGCGTGGTCACCGACGCCTTCGACGACGGTCTTCACACCCGAGTTGCGCACGCAGAAGCGCTCGCCGGCGATGCCGTTGATGTAGGCCTCGCCGAGGGTCGCGCCGTAGAAGGCGACGTTCCCGATGAGGATGTTTTCCTCGGCCTTGAACTTCGATCCGACCGGGGGATAGATGATGATCTTGCCGCCGGAGAGGCCTTTGCCGACATAGTCGTTGGCGTCGCCTTCAAGTTCAAAGGTCATCCCGGGAGGGGCGAAAGCGGCGAGGGACTGGCCCGCGCTGCCTTTGAACTTGAGGTAAATGGTGTCTTCGGGCAGGCCCGCACCGCCGTGGTGGCGCGTCACCTCGCTGCCGGTAATGGTGCCGACGACGCGGTTGATGTTGATGATGGGCAACTCGATGCGTACTTTTTCACCGCGTTTGATGGCCGGTTCGCACAGCTTGAGGAGGTGGGTATTGTCGAGGGCGGCGGCGAGGCCGTGATCCTGCGCTTTCTGACAATAGGCGCCGACTTCGTCGCCGACATCGGGCTTGTGGAAGATGGTGGTGAGATCGACGCCGCTGGCCTTCCAGTGATCGGTCGCTTCGTTGGTGTCGAGGCACTCGACGTGACCGACCATCTCGTTAACGGTGCGGAAGCCGCACTCGGCCATGATCTCGCGCATCTCGGTGGCGATAAAGGTCATGAAGTTGACGACATGCTCGGGCTTGCCGGTGAAGTTTTTCCTCAGGGTGGGATCCTGGGTCGCGACGCCGACGGGGCAGGTGTTTTTCTGGCAAACACGCATCATGAGACAGCCCACGGAGATGAGCGGCGCGGTCGCGAAGCCGTATTCCTCGGCGCCGAGGAGGGCGGCGATGGCGACGTCGCGTCCGGTCTTGAGCTGGCCGTCTGTCTCGAGGACGACGCGACTGCGGAGATCGTTGAGGAGGAGGATCTGGTTGGTCTCGGCGAGCCCGAGTTCCCAGGGCGCCCCGGCATTGTAGATCGACGAGGTCGGCGAGGCCCCCGTGCCGCCGTCGTGTCCGGCGATGAGGATGACATCGGCGTGCGCCTTTGCCACGCCCGCTGCGATCGTGCCGACGCCCACTTCCGCGACGAGCTTCACATTGATGCGGGCGCGCGTGTTGGCGTTTTTGAGATCGTGAATGAGCTCGGCGAGATCCTCGATGGAATAAATGTCGTGGTGGGGCGGGGGAGAGACGAGGCCCACGCCTGGAGTAGAGTGACGCACCTTGGCGATCCAGGGATAGACCTTGGAGCCGGGCAGCTCACCGCCTTCACCGGGCTTGGCGCCCTGCGAGATTTTGATCTGGATCTCGTCGGCATTGACGAGATATTCGCTGGTGACGCCGAAACGTCCCGAGGCGACCTGCTTGATCGCGGAGCGCTTGCTGTCTCCATTTTCCATCGGCTTGAAGCGCTCGGGATCTTCGCCGCCTTCGCCGGTGTTGGACTTGCCGCCGATGCGGTTCATCGCGATGGCGAGGGTCTCGTGGGCTTCCTGCGAGATCGATCCGTAGGACATCGCCCCGGTTTTAAAACGCTTCATGATCGCCTCGATCGGCTCCACTTCCTCGAGCGGGACCGGGGTGCGGTTGCTGCGGAACTTCATGAGACCGCGCAGGGTCGAGAGGTTCTCGCTCTGGTCGTTGATCTTTTTGGCATAAGCCTTGTAGACCTCGTAGCTGCCGGTGCGGACCGCCTTTTGGAGGAGGTGGATCGTCTCGGGATTGAAAAGGTGGAACTCGCCGTCGCTGCGCCACTGGTAGACCCCGCCGGAGTCGAGGGCACGGTCTTCGGCGTCGATGTGACGGTCGGGGAAGGCGGCGCGGTGACGGATGAGGGCCTCTTCGGCGACCTGATCGATGTCCGATCCTTCGCAGCGGCTCGAGGTGCCGCAGAAGAACTTGTTCACCAGCTCGGTGCCGAGACCGATCGTCTCGAAAATCTGCGCGCCGCGGTAAGAGGCCACGGTGGAGATGCCCATCTTGGCCATCGTCTTGACGACGCCCTTGATCGATCCTTTGAGGAAGTTGTAGACCGCTTTGTCGAAGTCGATCGCGATCATCTCTTCTTCGATCATCTGGGCGATCGAGTCGAAGGCCATGTAGGGATTGATCGCGTCGGCTCCGTAGCCGATCAGGGTCGAGAAGTGGTGGACCTCACGAGCTTCGCCGGTCTCGAGAATGATGGAAACGAGAGTCCGTGTCCCCGAGCGCACGAGGTGGTGGTGGAGACCGCCCATGACGAGCAGGGTCGGCATCGCGGCGTGTTTCGCATCGATCTTGCGATCCGAGAGGATGAGGAGATTGGCTCCGTCCTTGATCGCCGCGTCGGCGGCCGCGCAGAGATCGTCGAAGGCTTCTTCGAGACCTTCGCCACCCTGATCGGCCGGAAAAAGGGCGTCAAGGGTGATGGCTTTGAAGCCGTCGAGGTCTACTTCTCGGAGCTGGGCGAGCTGCTTGTTGTCGAGAAGCGGATGATCGAGACGGATCATGCGGCAGCTCTTCGGCCCGGGCTTGAGGAGGTTGCCTTCGGACCCGAGAAAGGTCTCGGTCGCGGTGACGAGCTCTTCACGGATACAGTCGAGGGCCGGGTTCGTGACCTGGGCGAAGATCTGCTTGAAGTAGTTGTAGAGATGCTTCGGCTTCTCTGAAAGAACAGCGAGCGGGGTATCATTTCCCATCGAGGCGATGGGCTGCACTCCTGACGTGGCGGTCGGCCCGAGGAGCATGCGGATGTCTTCGTAGGTGTAGCCGAAGGCGAGCTGGCGCTCCAGGATGCGGTCATTTTCCACAGTCTTCGGAGCTTTCGCCTCGGGGAGATCCTTGAGGAAAACGCGGTTCTCATTGAGCCACTGCTGGTAGGGCTTGGCTGAGTAGACGCGCCTTTTGACCTCTTCGTCGGGCACGATGCGGCCTTCCTTCATGTCCACGAGGAACATACGACCGGGACGAAGACGCCCTTTTTCCACCACCGTGAGCGGGTCGAGGTCGGGGATGACGCCGACTTCGGAGGCCATGATGACGAGATCGTCCTCGGTCACATAGTAGCGACTGGGGCGCAGTCCGTTGCGATCGAGCACGGCGCCGATCTGCTGACCGTCAGAGAAAGTGATCGAGGCGGGACCGTCCCAGGGCTCCATCATGCAGGCGTGGAACTCATAAAAGGCCTTCTTTTCCGCTTCCATCGTCGTGTGACGCTCCCACGGTTCAGGGATCATCATCATCATCGCGTGGACGAGATCGTAGCCGCCGAAGTGCATGAACTCGAGGGCGTTGTCAAATCGGGCGGAGTCCGATCCGTCCTCGTTGATGACGGGGAAAACACGCGAGATGTCTTCGCCGAACTTGTCGCTCTGGCAAAGGGACTGACGCGCTTTCATGAAGTTCGCGTTGCCCATGACCGTGTTGATCTCGCCATTGTGGGCGATGAAGCGGTTGGGATGCGCGCGCGACCAGCTCGGGAAGGTGTTCGTCGAGAAACGGGTGTGCATCAGCGCGAGGGCCGACTCGAAGTCCGGGTCGTGGAAGTCCGGGAAATACTCCGAGAGCTGGCAGGGCGTGAGCATGCCTTTGTAAACCATCGTCCGGGCGGAGAGGTTGGTGATGTAGAGGTAGCCGGCGCCGGGGAAGGAGTTCGACTTGTTGCCGTGGACGTCGGTGAAGTTGTTGGGCAGCTCGTTGTTCCGGATCCCGTAGGTGACACGGCGGCGAATGATGTAGAGGATGCGCTCGAACTCCATCGGATCGGTGATCTCGGGATTTTTCCCGATGAAGACCTGGCGAATGGCGGGCTCGTAGCGGCCCGAAGTTTTGCCGAGGATCTCGCTTTTCACCGGCACGGTGCGCCAGCCGAGGAACTTCTGGCCCTCTTCGCGGATGATGTGCTCAAAGAATTGCATCGCCGCCTCGCGCTCGCTCGTCTCGGGAGAGAGGAAGACGAGGCCCGCTCCGTAGTCGCCCTCGACCGGCAGCTCGACGCCTTTTTTCGCCATTTCCTTGCGGAGAAATTTGTCGGGCATCTGCACGAAGATCCCCGCACCGTCACCCGTCGCCGGGTCGGACCCGCTCGCGCCGCGGTGATCCATCTGGGCATTCATCGTCAACGTCTTCTGAATAATATCATGCGAACGTTTACCCTTGAGATGGGCGATGAAGCCGACGCCGCAGGCGTCTTTCTCGTGCGAAGGGTGCCAGAGGCCCTGAGGTTCGGGCCAGCCGAGCGGGGAGGTCTTCGAAACAGACATGAATTTTGAAGAGTGAGATAATTTAAGAATGGGATCAGACCCCGGGACGAACCCCGGGGGGGAGAACATTATCGAAACTTTCAGAAAATCCAGCATCCAAAATGAC
>JBDNIL010000537.1:0-5829 GCA_041688355.1 Verrucomicrobiales bacterium
CTTCGTCGTTTCCAGCAAGCTCAATTCACAGGGCTGGAAGATGGTCGATCTGAAGTCCGATCCCGATCTCGAGAAAGTCGCGGCCAAGGTCGCGATCGAGGGTGGCGAGGTCGTCACGGTGCGCTACGCCGAGTGGCAACTGAAACCCGGTGAGTCAAAGCCCGGGGCCGGCCCCACCGCAGAGCAGGGTCCCGGGGCTAGTCCCGGGCCGGGCGGCATGATGGGGCGCGGCGACGGGGAAGGGCGAGGACCTTCGCCCGAGTTCCGCGAAAAGATGTCGCAACTGTCGGAAGAACAACGTCAGGAGATGTTCCAGAAGATGGGCGAGCTCCGCGAAAAGCAGCCGGACATGTCGCGCGAAGATCGTGGCAAACTCATGTCCGGGATGATGGACAAGATGCTGCAAAAAAAATGAGCGCACCCGCAGGCGCGCCCATTTCGCAGTAAAAATCTCCTGGCCGGAACCGGATTATTTCTTTTCCCCGTCCTTCTTTTTGTCGGACTTCTTCTTTTTCTTCTCCGATCCGGCGCGGCCGGGGAAGGTGAGCTCGGCGATGCCCGACTTGTCGAGCCCACCGATGCCGAGTCCGACCATGCGGTCATACTGGGCTTGGGCGGCGGCGTTGAGAGGCAGATTGAGCTTCTGGTCTTTGGCGAGATCGGCGGCGATGCCCGAGTCCTTCGCTGCGTGCTCGGCGGAGAACCAGCAGTCGTGCTCGCGGGCGATCATGTCGTCGGCATCGGTCTCGAGGACGCGGGAGTTTGCCCCGGTCTGGGAGAAGACTTCGCAGATCATCTTGAGATCGTGACCGAGAGACTGGGCGAGGCCGAGGCCTTCGGCGAGACCGGCGGTGTTGATGTTCATGACCATGTTTACGAGCGCCTTGACCTCGGCGGCCTTCCCGATCGCACCGATGTGACGGAGATTGAGACTGATGTCTTCGAGCAGCTTTTTGTGCTGTTTGAAGACGGCGTCGTCGGCGCCGATCATGAGGTAGAGCTTGCCGGTGCGGGCGTGGCTGATGCTGCTCGCCATGCAGGCCTCGATGCAGGTGGCGTTCTTTGCGGCGGCGGCCTTCGCCACTTTTTGCTGGATGCCGGGGCTGAGCGTCGCGCAGTTGACGAAGGTGCGACCTTCCGCGCCCTTGAGGAGACTGTCCCCTTTGCCGAGGAAGATGCTCTTCATCGCGTCATCGTTCGTCACGACGGTGAAGATGATGTCGGCATTCGCGGTCACATCGGCGAGCTTCCTGCAGGCGGTCGCGCCGAGTTCTTTGGCGAGTTCATCGGCAGCGACCTCATTCACATCGTAAACGGCCGTGACTTTGTATTTGAGATCGTTGAGGTGGCGGGCCATGTTGGCCCCCATGCGGCCGACGCCGACGAATCCGATGCGGGCTTTGGGAGCAGAGGTCTTGGCTGCTTTCTTCTGTGCGGGTTTTTTGGTCATGATCGCTTCTTTAAAATTTGTAAGAGCCCCGAATGTGTAGCCGCTTTGATTTTCCGCCAAGTGAATTATGAGAGTGTCATTGGGCCGCTATCGCGGACTTCAGAGTTTTGTTGATGCGGGGCGCGGGGTGCGCACCGTCCTGCGGACCGAGTGGAACTTCCGGATTCACTTTGTGATTTTCATCCTCATCATCGCAATGGGATTTTTCTTTCACATCAGTCCAGGTGAATGGCTCGCGATCATTCTGAGCGCGGGTCTCGTCTTCATGGCCGAGGTTTTTAATACCGCTCTCGAGTATCTCGCCGACGCCGTCCATCCCGAGGCGGATCGCGGCATCGGCATGGCCAAAGACGCGGCGGCGGGCGGTGTCCTCATCGCGGCGGTTGCAGCGGCTCTGGTCGGGGCTATCGTCTTCTTACCCAAGATATGGATGTGGTTGACGAACTGGTGAGTGTGGAGAGGGAACCGGCTTGGCTCCGGGGATTGTGCGAAGCTGTCGGGAGCGGACGGGTGTCCACCGCTGCAGAGGTCTGTCGAGAATTCGGAATGGACCGATGGCACGCCTCAGCCACGCCCGAGGCGGTCGTGCAGGCGACGAGTCGCGACGAAGTGGCGGCGACGCTGCGTTTTGCCAACGAGCACGGCATACCCGTGACGACCCGCGGGGCCGGAGTCGGCTACGTGGGCGGATGTGTGCCGGTCAAAGGCGGCATCCTCCTCTCGGTGCGGTCGATGAATTGTATCGTCGAGATCAACCCCGCCGACGGCATCGCCGTGGTCGAACCCGGGGTGATTCTCAATGACCTGCAGGAAGCCGTCCGCGCACTAGGCTGGTATTACCCGCCCGATCCCGCGAGTCTCAAGGAATGCTCCGTAGGGGGCACCATCGCAACCAACGCCGGCGGCCCGCGCTGCGTGAAATACGGGGTCACTCGGCACTATGTCCTCGGGCTCGAGGTCGTTTTGCCCGACGGCCAGATCCTCGAGACGGGCGGTCGCTGTCACAAAAACAAAACCGGCCTCGATCTCATCGGCATGTTCGTCGGGTCCGAAGGGCTCCTCGGCGTCATCACGAAGGCGACTCTCCGGCTCATTCCCCATCCCGAGGCGCGCGCGATGCTGACGGCGACCTTTCCCGATTTTGAAACGGCGGCGGCGGCGGTCCAGGCGATTCTGAATCACGGTTGGCAGCCCTCCGGTCTGGAGATCACCGACGGATTTACCCTGCAGGCGGCCCGCGACTACCTCGGCCCCGAGATGCTCCCCGATGGCGACGCCCACCTCATCGTCGAGCTCGATGGCCGGCGCGAGACCATCCTCCTCGATCTCGCGAGCCTGCGCGGGCTCGTCGAGACCCTCGGTGCGATCTCCGTCGTGGAGGCCCGCGACCCCGAAGGCTGTGAGGCGATCTGGAAGCTGCGGCGCGAGTTTTCCTACTCCCTGCGGGCCACCGGGCTCACAAAGCTGAACGAGGACATCGTCGTGCCCCGCTCGAAGCTCGTCGATCTCGTCCGCTTTGCCCGCCAGCTCGAGAAAGACACCGGCATCCCCGTGGCCTGCTTCGGACATGCGGGCGATGGCAACATCCACACCAATCTCATGGTGAAGGACTACGAGACCGATCCCGTCGCCCGCGAAAAAGCCGATGCCGCACTCGACGTGCTTTTCACATGGATCATCGCCAACGACGGCCAGATCACCGGCGAACACGGCGTCGGATTAGCGAAAAAGCGCTGGTTCAAAGACGCTGTCGGACCGGTCTCGGCGGACGTGCACCGGCGGTTGAAACTCGCGTTGGATCCGAAGGGGATTCTGAATCCCGGGAAGTTTTTGGGGTGAAACGATCCAATCAGATCACGCCGCCTGATCCCGCTTCATCATGGCAACGGCCAAATCGTGAGACGTCTGAAGATTCATCCAAAACCGGGCTGAAGTACCGAAGGCCTCCCCTAGCAGGATTGCCGTTTCGGCGCTGATCGCGCGCTTGCCGCGGATGATTTCGCTGATACGCATGCGCGGCACCCCCATCCGGATGGCCAGTGCGGACTGGCTGAGCCCCATCGGCTTCAGAAATTCTTCTTCGAGAATCTCGCCGGGAGTAATAAATGCTGGTCCCAGTGGAACGCGTGGCGAAGTAGCGGGCGATTTCATGGTTTAATGGTAGTCGACAATCTCAACATTCAGGGCTCGGCCATTTTCCCATCGGAAACAAATTCTCCACTGGTCATTCACACGAATACTATATTGTCCTTTTCGATTACCCTTTAAAGCTTCGAGTCGGTTCGCCGGAGGAATCCGGAGGTCGTCCAGATTTTCTATGGCATCCAGCATCGCGAGCTTTCGAAGGGCGACTGTGGTGATTGAGTTAAAACGACGCGATTTACCCTCTTCCCAAAGTTGACGGGTTTCTTTACATCGGAAGCTCTCGATCATCTAACTTTGGTCATTGTATCGTATCGCAATACAGTGACAAGCTTTAATTTTAGATCTTATCCATCTCGGGACGAAGAAATACGTGCCGGAACTCCCTCCCCTTGAAAACCCGCCCTCCCGGCCTTACCCGTTCTTCACTCCCCCCATGTCAGAAGAAAATCCCCACGATGAAACGGAAGCTCCCGCTCCCGAAGAAAAACCCGCTCCGCTCCTCACCTTCGAGGAATCGCGCGTTCTCGGCTGTCTCCTCGAGAAGGAGGCGACGACGCCGGATCAGTACCCGCTCACTTTTAACGGTCTCTTCTCGGCCTGCAATCAGTCGAGCAACCGCGACCCGGTGACAGACTTCGGGACCGACACGGTCGAGGAGGCGATGGAAGGCCTGCGCTATAAAAAGCTCTCCATCCTCGTGCGCCAGGCCGGGGCCCGCGTCCCGAAGTGCAAACACACCCTCGAGAACAAATTTCCCTACCTCACCAAAGGCCAGCGCGCCCTCCTCTGTGTGCTGTTCCTGCGCGGGCAGCAGACCGTCGGCGAGCTGCGCCAGCGCACCGAGCGCATGCATCCCTTCGTCGATGTCGAGCGCGTCCAGACCGTCCTCGACGAGATGGCCTCGTATTCACCCGAGCCGCTCGTGAAGCTCATCCCCGCCGGAGGCGGTCGTCGGGCCGCGACCTACGTGCATCTGCTCTGCGGCGATGTCGCGCCCGCACCAGTCACCGCCGTCGCCTCGTCGCGTGCGGAATCGGCCGTGCCTGCGGCAACGTGGCGGACGGAGATGGAGGAAGAGATCGCGTCGCTCAAGGAGCAGGTCCTCGAGCTGAAGTCAGAAATGGAAGCCCTCAAATCGAACCTCGGGATATGAAAAAGATCCCGCTCTTTCTCGCCCTGGCCTTTCTAGTCGGGTCTCTTCATTCGCAGGAAAGCGCCCCGCTCTGGCCCGAAGGGAAGACGCCCTACGTTCTCCCGATCGATCAGGAAACGGGCTCGCCGTCGCTCAAACTCTATCCGACCCGCGGAGTCGAGGGCCACACCGGCGCGGCCGTCGTTATTTGTCCCGGAGGCGGCTACGGCGGTCTTGCGACCGATCACGAGGGGCATCAGATCGCGGAGTGGTTCAACGGTCAGGGCGTCTCCGCCTTTGTCCTCCATTACCGTCTCGGCAGTCAGGGCCACCATTATCCCACCCAGCTCGCCGACGTGCAGCGGGCGATCCGCTGGGTGCGCGCCCATGCCGTCGACTACGAGCTCGATCCCGCCCGGCTCGCGGTCATGGGATTCTCCGCCGGAGGCCACCTCGCGAGCATGGCCGCGACGCTCTATGAGGAAAAAGCCTACGAGGCCACCGACGCCATCGACGCGGTGAGCGCCCGGCCCGACTTTGCGATTCTTTGTTATCCCGTGATCAGCTTCGATCCGGCGGTCACCCACGGTGGTTCGCGGAAAAATCTCCTCGGGGCGGAACGCAATGACGACGAAGCCCTCGCGGAAAAACTCTCCTCCGAGAACAACGTGACCGAGAAGACCCCGGCGACCTTCCTTTTCCAGACCGATGCCGATACCGCAGTGCCCGCCGAGAACGCGACCCGCTTTTACCTCGCCCTGCGGCAGAAGAAAGTCCCCGCCGAGTTCCACGTCTACCAGAACGGAGCGCACGGGGTCGGGCTCACTCTCGGCGATCCCGTCCTCGGGACCTGGTCGGGTCTGCTGAGCAACTGGCTGCGGGTGAACTTCTTCTTCGCTACTGCAAAACCACAGGCGGCGGTCTCGGGAGAAGTCACTCTCGACGGGCAGCCCGTGAGCGCCGGAGTCCTCGCTTTTTATCCCGAAGACAAAAATCTGCCCGTCACCGCCGTGCGGGTGCGTCGGGGAAAATTCTCCGCCAAAGCCGACGCCGGTCCTTTCCTGGGGAAGTCGACGGTCAAGTTCGAGGGCAGCATCTGGGA
>JBDNIL010000139.1:0-8467 GCA_041688355.1 Verrucomicrobiales bacterium
CCCGGCGTCGATATCCTCGCGGTGATCCACCGCTATGGTCTTCCGCTCGAGTTTCCCGATGCCGTCCTCCGCGAGGCCGAGGCCATTCCCGAGACCATTGCCGACGAGGAAATCGCGCGGCGCGAAGACTGGCGCGAGCGCGAGGTCTTCACGATCGATCCCGAAGACGCCCGTGACTTCGACGATGCCATCTGCGTGACCGAACGCGCGGACGGCTCCTGGGAACTCGCCGTTCACATCGCCGACGTCTCTCATTACGTGCGATCCGGTTCGGCCCTCGATCGCGAGGCCCGCAAGCGCGGCAACAGCGTCTACCTCGCCGATCGCGTCCTCCCGATGCTGCCCGAAAAGCTGAGCAACGGCGTGTGCAGCCTCAAGCCGGGCGTTGACCGTCTCACCCACGCCGCCATCCTCGAGTTCGATCCCCGGGGAAAATTCACCGCGGCGCGTTTTGTCTCCGCAGTCATTTGCAGCCATCGCCGCTATTCCTACGAAGAGGCCTACCGCTTCATGAAGCTCGACGAACCTGCCGTCGCCGCCCTCTCCGATGAGAAAGAGCGCGGTCTCACCCTCCATCTCAAGCGCGCCTGGCGTCTCGCCGCGATGATGAGGGAAAAACGCTTCGCCAACGGCGCTCTCGATCTGGAATTTGCCGAAGTGAAAGTCGTCCTCAATGAAGAGGGCAGGGCCGTCGGGGTGAAACGCAGCGAATACGACGAGAGTCACCAGCTCATCGAAGAATTCATGCTCGCGGCCAACGAAGCGGTCGCCTACGAGACCAAGAATGCCCCCGCGCCCTCGCTTTACCGGGTCCACGAAGATCCCGATTTGGGCAAATTGCAGGAGTTTGCCGAGCAGGCACGCGCTTTCGGCCATGTCGTCGGGGATGTCTCCCACCGGCCCGAGTTGCAGAAGCTGCTCAAGAACGTCCGCGGCAAGCTCGAGGAGCACAGCCTCAAGATAGCCCTGCTGAAGAGTCTCCGCCGCGCCGAGTATTCGCCCGAGTCCATCGGTCACTACGGCCTTTCCAAGGTGAACTACACGCACTTCACCAGCCCGATCCGCCGTTACGCCGACCTCATCGTGCACCGCGCCCTGCGTCGCATCCTCTCTCGCCGACAGGCTCCGACCGCTCCCGAAGCGCCTGACTGGACTCCCTCCGTCCCTGAGATGGCCGCCATCGCCGAGCACATTTCCAAGACCGAACGCATCGCCGCCGAGGCCGAAGTCGACACCCAGCGCCTCAAGATGATCGAGTATCTCGAGCACCTCTGCGACAGCGACGACGAAGAGACTGTCTTCGAGGCCACCGTCTTCGACGTCATGCCCGTCGGTGCCCTCGCCGAACTTGATCAACTCATGGTCAAAGGGATGATACGGAAAGACGACCTGCCGCCGCGCGAGGAATATTTCTTCGACCGGGGACGTTCCGAGTTCCGCAGTCGGGCGGGATCCCCGCCTCTCGCTGTCGGAACGAGGCTGAAAGTGCGCCTTTACCGCGTTAACAAGAGCCGTGGATTCGTCGATTTCGTCCCCGTTTCCGAAAACAGTAGTCCCGGCAAAAAACGTCGGATTCAGGAGGAATGACTCCTCTGCCCGCTCAACAGGGGCAGGACGGTGACCAAAGAGGGTTCTGTCGGCGTTTCCTTCAGAAAATGACTGGAAACGCGGGCTCCTTTGCGGTGTTATAGCGTAGCGCCAGTGCCATGCCCTCATTCTCCTACACCGCGATAGACCAAACCGGGAAGAAAGTCTCCGGCAGTGTCATCGTACGGAACAAAGCCGAGGCCTACCGCGAGCTCGAGTCCCGCGCCCTCACTCCCGTCGTCGTCGGCGCCGGAGGCGAAGCGGAGACCGCCGGAAAAGGTGGAAAAGGGGCGAAGGGCGGCAAACCCGGTAAATCGAATCGCCACACGAAACTGAAACGCCAGGAACTTGTCCTTTTCACCGAAGAACTCGCCGATCTCCTCGATGCGGGGATGAACCTGGAGCGTGCCCTCAAGATCCTGCAGGAGCGCCAGGCGAATGAATCGATCCGCTCGGTCGCAGGCTGCCTGCGCGATGAGATCCGGGAGGGCTCCCGCTTTTCCAAAGCCCTCGGGATCGCGTCGCCCTCCTTTGACGAACTCTACTGCAGCCTCGTCGCGGCAGGGGAGGCGAGCGGCTCGCTCCCCGAGATCCTGCGCCGACTCGTCATCAATCTGAAGCAGCTCTTCAGTCTCCAGCGCCGCACCGTCGGGGCGATGATCTATCCGCTCACGGTCATGCTCGCCTGTGTCGTCCTCATTTTTGTCTTCAGCACCGTCCTGATGCCTTCGCTCAGTGACATGATGAAGAAGACGGGGCAGGACCTGCCCATGATCACCGATCTGCTGATCCGGTTCACCAATTTCATGGCCGCCTGGTGGTGGCTCATCCTCGGGATCATGGTCGGGGCCGGGGTCACCTTCCGCATTGTCATCGCCACCCCCGGCGGGCGGGAGTGGTGGGATGGCTACAAAATGCGCCTCCCCGCCTTCGGGCCGGTCATCATGGGGCGGTTCTATGCCCAGTTCTGCCACACCCTTTCCAATCTGATTAATAACGGAGTGCCTCTCCTCAACAGCCTGCGGCTCATCACCCGCGGCACGCCGAACCGCTACGTCCGCAACCATCTCGACGCCGTGGTGTTGGATGTAGGGGAGGGCACCAGCCTCGCCAGAGCCATGGAGAAAACAAAAGCCTTCCCCGAGCAACTCGTCGATCGCATCGCCATCGGGGAACAGACCGGCGAACTCGGGAAATCGTTTTCCAAGGCTGCGGTGAAATACGACGAGGATCTCGATGTCCGCATCGCGCGATTGACGACCATCGTTCCCAACATCATGCTGGTGATCGTCGCCTCAATCGTCGGCGTCGTCGCGTATGCCATGATCAACACGATCTTCGGATCCATGTCCGGAATTCGCGGCCGCTGATACATCACCTTTTTCCAGATGAAAGTCCACTCACCCTCACGTCCCCGCCATTCCGCCGGCTTCACCCTCGTCGAGCTCGTTATCGTCATCACGATCATCGCGGTGCTCTCGGGGTCCGGCATCTATCTCATCATCGGCTTCATTGATGATGCGAAATACCAGCGTGTCGATTCCGACGTTAAGGCCCTCGACCTCGCCTTGAAGAGCTACGAACGGAACAATTATTTTAAACCCCCGACGCAGGAGCAGGGCCTCGCCGCCCTCGTCGAGCGCCCCTCGGGAGAGCCCCAGCCCGAACGCTGGCGCGCCTACCTCGACGAGGCGATGAAGGATCCCTGGGGTGCCGATTATCAGTATCGTTTCCCCGCTCAGAAGAGCACCAAAAAGTATGACATCTTTTCCCTCGGCGAAGACGGCGTGGAAAGCGAAGACGACATCGGGAACTGGTAGGAGTCCTGCGTCGCAGAGTGCCTTCACGCTGGTCGAAGTGGTCATCGCGATCTCCGTCGTCGCGATCCTCACCGGGCTGGCCGTGCCCGCGATCGACAGCGTGCAGCGCGAGCGCCTCGCCCGCGAACCGGTCAACAAGCTCATCCTCCTCGCCCGTGAGTTGCGCGGTCGGGCCATGACCGAGCAGCGGCCTTACCAGATCCTCTTCGACGGCGAAGGCTTCCGCGCTTCGCGCTTTTTTACTCCCTACGGCGGTAGGGAAGAGGCGCAGAACTTGCGGCAGCAGATCGAGTTGATGGCCCAGCGGCAGGAGATCGCCGAGGCTTCAAAAAAACGCGGCATCGCAATGACGGCGGAAGAGGAGGTGGATCCCGCCAGAGCGCAGGTCGAGGAAGGACTCCAATTTCTTGAGGAATATGAGATGAATTCCGAGCTCCAAGTGAGTCTGAAGTTCTGGAACGAAACCCAGTGGGTGAGCATGTCGGGCAGCGAATACCGGCGCTGGATCTTCCAACCATCGGGTATGTGCGAACCGATGCGATTCAAGGTCGAGGCCGATAAATCTTTTTTTGAAGTGGAGTTCCATCCGCTCACCGCCGATGTGAAATCGGAGAAATCCTGGGTCGAATAAACGGGCATGAAATCGACGATCCCTATCTCAACCCGCCGACGCGGCTACGCCCTCCTCGATGTTGTCCTCGCGGTGGCCCTCTTCGGGATCACGGCGACGGGGCTGATGCGGGTCATGCAGCGGGTCAGCGAGACGTCGACCGGGTTTTCGCGGGATCGTTACCTCCAGTCACAGATCGAGGGGCTCCTCTCTGAAAAGCGCAAGCTCAAGGTCGATGCGATGGCGAGTGAGGTGGTCGATGAACTGACCGGCATCACTTTCCGCACCTACGTGGAGCCGCTCGAACTCGACAACGGGGAGGGCAGAGAACTGACCGGTCTCTACAAGCTCACCGCCGAGGCGATCTTCCTCGACGACGGCGGCGAGCAGACCGAGAGGGCCGAGATCATCATTTACAAACCCGAGACATGAGAGCCCCTCGACATCCCCGCCATCGCCGGAGCGCTGCTTTCTCGCTTTTCGAGATCGTCGTTGCCATGACCATCCTCGGGATCATCTCCAGCGCCGTGCTCTCCATCCTCTGGCAGGCCGGAGACACCGCCACCGGGATTCGCGAACTCGACCAGCGGGATGAAGAAGTGAGCCGATTCCTCACCCTGCTGCGGGAATCGATCGAGAATCTCCCGCCCGAAGGCACTCTCGCGATGACCCCTGCCGAGGAATCAGACTCGGGCTATCCCGAACTCGTCATCGGCAATAGCGCGACCGGCTTTACCTTCGGGGAAATCGTCGGGAGCAGCGAAGAGACTATCATTTCCCTGCGTCCCGGGAAAGAATCTCCCGAGGGCCTGCCCACTTTCGACCTCGCGATCAGTCGCACTGATTTCGAACCCGAGGACACCGACGGCTCGGGCATGGTCTTCGGCGCCGGTGCAGATGACTTTCTCCAGACCGATGAGCAAGGCCGCTATTGGCTGCCTCTCCTCTCGGGTATCACTGACGCGAGTTGGAACTTCTGGGACGAAGAGCAGCAGGCATGGATCGATGAGTGGACCGACGATGAGAAGATGCCCGTCCTCCTCGCATTTTCCTTTGATGACAGTTTTCGGCCGGTGCCCCTTCGTGTCGTCTTCGAAGTGCCCGAGCAGGCTTCGAATCCTCCCGCCGAAGCAACCACCACGACAACAAACTCCGGGACCACCGCGAGCCAACCTGCGGACGGTAGTGGTGGCAGCGGCGGCGGACGACCCGGTAGCGGGCAACCCGGTGGGGGTGAAGGACGACCCGGCGGTGGCGAAGGACGACCCGGCGGCGGCGGCGGACGACCCGGCGGTGGCGAAGGACGGCCCGGAGGTGGCGAAGGACGACCCGGCGGTGGCGAAGGACGACCCGGCGGGAGGCAGGGAGGAGGCGGACGATGAAACTTCCTTCTCCATCTACCCGAAAAGAACGCGGCATGGCCCTGCTCCTGGTCCTTGTGGCAGTGATGGCGCTGACCTTCATCGTGGCAGGCTTGTATGAATCGTCCCAGGCATCCTGGGATGAGAGTTCTCTTTCCCGGGCCCGTTATCAGGCCGGTCTGCTCGCCGAGAGCGGACTCTCCATCGCGCTGCACCCACAGATCGAACCGGGAGATGTGGCCCTTAACCAAAGTTTCGGAACCGATCGGGGCTTCGAAGTCGTCATGACCAGTGAGGGCGGGCGCCTGCCCGTCAACCAACTCACCGAGGAGCGCATGCGGGAGACCGCGACCGAGCTTTTTATCCTCTGGGGACTGGACGCAGCCGGGGCGAGCCGTGTGGCCGACTCCATCGCGGACTGGATCGACGGCGATTCCGATCCTCTTCCCAACGGCGCGGAAAACGGCTACTACGCTGGACTCGATTACCCGCAATTCCCCGCCAATATAGCCTTCACCTCCCTTGAGCAATTCCTCTTCGTGGCCGGTATGGATGCCGTAGAGCAGGTGCAACCCTTCTGGCGTGATTACTTCACGATTCATTCCGATGGACTCATCGATCTGAATGAAGCGCCCCAAGAACTCATCACCGCTCTCACCCGGACGACTGAGGACTCCGCTCTCAATTTTGTCGCCGTCCGCACCGGCGATGACGGCATCGCCGGAACTGAGGATGACTACCGCTTCGCCGACATCGGGGAAGTGCAGTCGCTCCTCGGGCTCTCCGACCTCGAATGGTCCGCGATCTCCTCCTTTGTCACGTTGTCAGGAACGGTGAAACGAATCGAGAGCACCGGCCGGATCGGCGACTTCCGCGAGACCCGTATCATCCTCGCCGAGGAAGTCACGCAGGGTCGCGAAACCGTCCTCACTCCGGTGGCGCGCTTCCGGAAATGAGTATACGGTGGCCCTTTTTCGGCTGATGAGGATAGACATCGTAACCATCTTCCCCGAGATCGCCCGGGGGCCTCTCAGCGCCAGCATCATGGGCCGTGCCGTCGGGTCGGGCCTGGTCGGGATCCATTTCCATGATCTGCGGGATTACACCACCGACAAACACCGCCAGGTCGATGACATCCCCTATGGCGGCGGCCCCGGGATGGTGATGAAACCCGGGCCCTTTTTTGCCGCCGTGGCCGATCTCCGGACAGAGAACTCACGGGTCATTTTTCTGACCCCGCAGGGAGCTCCCTTTCGTCAGGTGAAAGCAGCGGAACTGTCCCACTGCGAGCATCTCATCTTCCTCTGCGGTCATTATGAGGGTGTCGATCACCGTGTCATCGAAGCCCTAGTCGACGAAGAAATCTCCATCGGTGACTATGTCCTCACCAACGGAACCCTCGCCGCTGCCGTCGTCGTCGATGCCATCGTACGCCTCATCCCCGGAGTTCTCGGCGATGACCGATCCTCCGAGGAAGAGTCTTTTTCCGGAGACGGGAGGCGACTCGAGTCACCTCAATACACCCGTCCTGCCGAGTTTTCCGGTATGGCTGTCCCGGCGGTGCTTTTGTCAGGGAATCACGGGGTCATCGCAAAGTGGCGCGAGGAAAAGGGACTCGAGAGGACGATCGCCAATCGTCCTGATCTTGTCGATGGAACAAACCGTGGTCAGGGCTCCTGAGCCGCACAGGCCTGGAGGATGCCGGCTGCCTTGTGAAGCGTTTCCTCCCACTCTTTCACAGGGACCGAGTCAGCTACGATGCCAGCTCCGACATGGAAGTGAAGCTCGCCGGCCTCCGCAACGAGCGTTCGGATGGCGATATTGAAGCGGCTTTCCCCGTTGAACCCGAGACAGCCGATCGCCCCGGTGTAAAGACCGCGGGGACAGGGCTCGAGCTCCGCGATGATCTCCCGGGCGCGCTTTTTCGGGGCTCCCGTGATGCTTCCTCCGGGGAAGCAGGCGAGCAGCGCGTCGAGGTGCCCGACGCCTTTTCGTAGAGTTCCCTCAATCGTCGAGACGAGATGGAAGACTTGGGCATATCGCTCCAGCTTCAGCAATTCTGTCACCGTGACCGAACCGTATTCGCAAACCTGTCCCAGGTCGTTCCGCTCCAGATCGGTGATCATC
The DNA here is from genome assembly GCA_041688355.1 of Verrucomicrobiales bacterium. Lineage (GTDB taxonomy): Bacteria > Verrucomicrobiota > Verrucomicrobiia > Verrucomicrobiales > DEV007 > Arctic95D-9. The sequence goes on from JBDNIL010000139.1 coordinate 7,506, forward strand.
ACCAGTTCGGCAACTTCCTTCGCGGACGTGATGAGATCGTAGGCTGATTTTTCGTCAATTTCCCTATCCCTGAAGCGCGGTCGAGTCCCCTTGATCGGACGAGTCTGGACCATGCGCCCGCTCAAACTCAGGAATTGTTCGGGCGAGGATGACATGATCACCTTTTCCCCCAGCGTCGTGTAGGTTGCGAAAGGCGCGGGAGACTGTTCGCGAAGCTTTGTGTAAAGGGTGAATGGGTCAAAGGGATCGGGTAGAGGTGCCGAAAACTGGTGGGAAAGATTCACCTGATAAATGTCGCCCGCCGCTATGTAGTCCTTGGCCCGTTCGACCAGTTTGCAAAACGATGCCCGGTCGAGATTGTCCGTAAAACGGATATCGGAGTCATCCCGTTTCTCTGAAAGGTGGAGTGGTCGCCGAAGGGACAAGAGTTCTCCCGATTCCTTCCATGAGCTGAGAACATGGTCGAAGACAAGGACATCGTCGTATTCACCGAAGATAAAATCGCCGTCATAGGATATGTGGCCATAGAGGCCCGCTTCGGGGGAGCCCGGTTCCGGGGAAGATGCATCGGGGTAACACCGGGAGTCATAGAGTGCTTTCAGGGTGTTGAAGTGGACTTCCTCAAAGAAGTTCCCCCGAATCACCGATTGCGGACAAGCCGCAATTATTGAGAACCGGGAAAAGCCGTCTCGTCCCGCCACACCCTCCGTCGTCGAAGAGTCCAAATAAAAGAATCCCGGCAGATGGCAGAGCTCAGCCGCCATAAGGCACGGGGAGCCGAGGGTGATCCCAAATTTTATCCTTTGATCAAACTGCGACATATCAAACAATCACCATCACCATCTCGTGAAAACAAGTGTGCGGATCAATTTATTACTGATTGTCGCGGGCCAGGCCCGTAACACGATTTTGATTATTACGGGCCAGTGATTATTACGGGCCAGGCCCCTAATACGATTTCG
>JBDNIL010000538.1:0-1745 GCA_041688355.1 Verrucomicrobiales bacterium
CGACCGCTCAAGACCTGGAAGTGCGCCGGGGCACCGCCGACATGGATCGCAAAGACCAGCCGCCCCTGCTCCCGCCATAGCATTGCCGTGCCCGAGGAGCACTCGTGCAGGGCGGCAGAGGTGGTGTAGCCGGCCGCCGTCGGCACGACGAGACTCTCGGGCAACTCCGTGACGACCCGCACCGCAAAAGTCTCGGCACGCTCATTGCGATGGAGACGCTCGAAGTCATAGACGCTGCCGCCCTTGCCGCCGAGACCGCGCTTTTCCATCTGCGCATGGATCATGCTCTCGTGCAGGGTGGCATCGACGAGAGGCAGCTCGACCACGAAAGTGGACACGACCGCCGCCGGGAGACCGATGAGCACATCACTGCGATTTCCAACGAGGGCGCGCAGATCGTTCCCCCTCGCCGTCTCCGAACCGGAAGTATAGAGTACCCAGCCCTGATCGGGAGCCGGAAGAGCCAGGGAGCGATGAGCCATTTTTTGTATCAATACAGCAGTTAAACCGGAGAATCCGCGAAAAGTTTTCCGTAAAAGCGGCTTGGAGGCAAGATTCCTCGCGAGAAACCGCTAAGGCCGGCGAGAGGTAGAGAGCCCGGGGAGTGACCGTCTCTTCACGGCGCAGCAATAATAAAATTGGCAACCACGACAAACCGCTCGGACCACTCGAGGTCTTTCGGGCGCAGGGAACCCACTTCAGGGGCGAGAACCTGGAGGAAAGGAGTTCCGTCGAGCCACACGCCCGATTCCTCGACTCCGCGCAGAGCGCGAAAGGGCTGGCCATTGGCTTCGCGATGGAGATGGATACGAGTCCGCCTCCCCTGCCAGGGATCGATGATCTCAAGGTCGAGGCCGAAGGGCGAACCGGAATCGTGCAGCCCGGTGACGAGGACGTAGTGATGCACGCCCGTCTCCCAGACGGGATCCCCGTTGTTGTCCTCACGGTGTCTCACGACAAAAGAACGCAGGCTCAGGATGGGCATGACCCCGCCCTCGATCGACCGGTGGATGAGCTCACGGCAGCGGACCAGATGCGCGGCCCCGCTTTCTCCGGCGAGGCGGTCAAGGTAGGTGCCGGTGAGGGGGGCGAGACCGCTCTCGGCCAGGAGCTCATTGAGCCCCAGAACGAGGTCGCGGCAATCGATCCCGTGGAGACCCCAGCGTTTTTGTCCGGGATAGGTCTGCGACGCCCGGCCTTTACAATACCGATCGACAAGATACCGCATTTTCACCCCTTCGTCCGATCCCAGCAGGCTGGAGTAGACCGCTCCATAGCCCGAATCAGGATCGCTGAACTTCAGCAGATTCAGGACGGAAGCGGGCGCGCAGCCGTTGATGGAGTCCTTGTATTGCCGTTGATCGGTCGGGGCAGGGCCCTGCGCCCGCCCCGGAAGGACGGTGAGAAAAAGAAGGCCGAAGCCAATGAAGGAGCGCATCATCACGCGAGGATACGAAATCGCCGCCCCGGAATCACGCCGGAAATGCGGCTCAGATATCGTCCTTCGATGCTCCCGCGACATGGCCGCGAAGTTTGGCCTCGATGAATTTCCCGAGATCGCCGTCCATGACTGCATCGATGTTCGCCGTCTCACAGCCGGTGCGGTGATCTTTGACCATCTGATAGGGTTGGAAAACATAGGATCGGATCTGGCTGCCGAAGCCGATCTCGCCTTTCTCCCCGTAGACGCGCTCCATCTCGGTGCGTTTTTTGTCTTCCTCGATCTGGAGGAGCTTGCTCTTGAG
>JBDNIL010000140.1:0-4916 GCA_041688355.1 Verrucomicrobiales bacterium
CAGAATCACCTCGATGCTGTCGTCCAGGCCGACCAGTTCATCGACCGTGCCCTCGCTCTCGCCCGCAGCCGTGATTGGACCGCCCCGTCCCTCCTCCTCGTCGGCGACTTCGACGCCCAGTCGCGGATGTCGGACATCCTCCGTTTCATGGACCGCGTCGAGAGCCGCACCGGCGTCGTCCCCGTCGCCTACCTCGAGAACAGCGGCCATCTCAAGCTCCTCCTCAGCGGAGCCGACGAGGCCACCAAAGCAAAACTGCGCCGCATGCCCTACTGGATCGCCCTCTACTCCCACGACAAGGGCTACGATCCCAAGTATCCGCAATTTCCCATCCCCGGCCATCCCGATATGCTGGCGAAGCAATACAATGTCTGGCCCAACTGGGCGATCTGGCAGTATGGTGGTGTCGAGTGGAGCGGCGGCCGCTCCCAGGCGAAGGTCTACAGCCATGGAGCCCATCGCTACCCCGCCTACTTCGGCGACCTCGACCGGCCGGTGGAGCGAAATGTCTTCAACGGCTCCCGCGCCGACCTGCAGACCTTCTGGCAAAAGCACGGAGTGCCCCTGCCGTGAGGGGGAGGAAATGCCCGACGACTCGCAGCTGGATCATAGGCCGCGCACGATACAGATATACTCCCTTGCTTTGCGCCGCGAAGTTAGGCGTCTTTTCAAAATGGAACTCAGTCTTCCCAAATCGGCGGACCTGTCCCTCTCGTCGACCGACGCTGCGATGTATCTTGCGATTGGCATGTTCGTAACAGATGACGCCACCCTAGCAGCCTGTCGGCCTTATCCCACCCGGCTGCGGAAATCGGGATTTCGGCCCGAATTCCCCCTCGTTTTCGTCATTTGTGTTCACACAAACTCCTCAAACTCATGAAAATCCTGACTCGAACCCCAATTCCCTCGCTCAGACGCTCTAAGTCCGACAGACTGCTGGGGCAAGCGGCAAAAACGGCGGGATTGTCGCAGACGGATTTTTTGCGTGAACTGGGTCGATTGCGCATCCCGATTCACTACGGAATGGAAGAACTGGAGGCCGATCTCCTCACCGTCGGAGAGTTAGCGGGATGATTATCGTGGCGGACTGCTCGCCGCTCACCGCGCTTCTTACCGTCGGTGAAGAAGATCTCCTCGCAATCCTGTTTGCCGAGGTGATCATCCCGGCAGCGGTGCGCGATGAACTGAAACGGAGCCGCGATTCCCTCCCTCCCTGGCTACGAGTGGCGTTGGTTAGGGATTCGAGTGAAGCCCGGCGATTCCAACCGATCAAATAGCTCACTGTCCCTGCAACTCCCCGAAGAGTTCGCGGAAGGCGGCGACCATTTTCACCGAGGCCTCCGTTTCTAGGTAGCTGGACTTGGCGCGCCAGGTTTCGTAGCCTCCCCAGGCGTGCTGCTGCGGGGTGGGCAGGTAGCCGTTGTAGCCGTTGGCCAGTTCGATGACCATGGTGGTGCCGAAGGGGCTGAGCTTTTTCAGTTCGAGCCCGATCTCGACGAAGGTCTCGCAGGGGGTCGTGAGCAGACAGAGGTCGCCGATCCGGTAGGCATGGAGACTCACGGGCACGGTGTCGGGATACTCGCGCAGTTGCAGAGTCTCGCGGGCGTAGATGGCCTCGACGGGTTTTAGATTGCCGTTGATGAGTTGCTCCGGACTGCTCATGATCTCGTGGGCGCGGGCGAGCTCGGTGGCGTCGGGCTTGCGCACGCCGAGGTCGAGGTCGCGGGTGAGGACGGCGACGGGGAGATCGGACTCGTATTTGATCGTCGTGTAGGCGGCGAAGGCCGAGTCGGCGACGGACTGCGCGACTTCGATCATCTTTTCCCCGGCTTCGTATTTTTTCTCGGGCGCGGGCGCTGCGTAGTTGATGTTGTTGATGTCGCCACTGGTGCCGTTGGATAGGATCGCGACGTAGTCCTCGCGGCCGGGGGCGACCATCGCACCCATGATGTTGGCAAAGCGGTCGAAGTAGTCGCCCGAGAGCTGGGCCTTTCCCGCCGCAGTGCGCGGGGGGCCGCCGACGTAGTGGAGGGCGTAGTTGGCGAGCAGGCCGATGGGCTTTTTGTCACCCTGTGAGGATCTCACTGCGAGCAACGGAATAGCGGGATCGACGGGTCCGGCTGGTTTGGAAGCCCTGCCCCCGCCCTTGTCGTAGCCGGGGTTCATGCGGACCTCGTCACTGCTGTCGCCGAAAGGATTTTCGTAGGGCTCGGTCACGAACCAGCGGCGGTTGAAAACCTGGTCACGATTCTCCCCGACCGCCCAACCCGCCTCGGCGGGTTCGAGCCGGGCATGGGCGGCGGCGATGGAGTCGGCGATTTTTTCGGCGAGGTAGATCTGATAGGCGAGCGAGGGATTCGACTGGAAGGCGGGGTTGGCGGTGGGGGCGGAATGGGTGTGGGTCGCGGCGATGGTGAAATGGGCGGCGGGAATGCCGGTCTTCGCCGAGGCGAGCCGCCGGGCGGAGTCGGCCAGCTCGCGCGGGATGAGGCAGGAATCGACGAGGGTGAAACTGATGAGGGTCTTGTCATCGCCCAGCATGAGGGTGCGGCAGTGGATGCGCTCCTCGGTGTCGTCGAGGAAGGTGGCGGCCATCGAGCCGGCGGTGGAGATGGGGTAATGGGTCGGCAGCGGGGTGATGTCGGTGACATCTGCCCCCGCCCGGAGTTCCCCGGCGCGGGATGCGGTGGTGGCGAGTCCGATCAGGCAAAAGACGAAGAGGGCAAATCGTTTCATGGGTGCGAGTGTAGCGAGAAGCGGGGAGGCAAGGCAATCGTTTCCCTATGGCGGGATGCGGGACCGGCGGCGCCCTGCGACGGAAGATTTTTTCGATAAAGTTTTGCCCCGGGCGGGCGATTTTACTAGGGTTGCCGCATGGCTCGCCGTCACACTGTCGGATGTCTTTCCCTGATGATTTTTCTCCTCGTCGGGGCGATCTTCATCTGCCTGGGGTACTTCCTGATCCTGCGTCCCGAGTTGGAGGTCGGGCGACGGTTTGTGGAAGGTCGCTGTGAGATTCTCGGTAGGCAGATCATCGAGGAGGAAAGGCGATCCAAGAGTTCGACGAAGGCGCCGAGCCTGTCGAGACGCATGCACTACCGGCCCGATTTCCACATCCGCTACGAGGTCGCAGGGAAAGCACTCGAGGCGCGCACCTGGCGCATCGTGGAGTCCTCGAGCACCTCGAAAGCCTCGCAGGAGAAAGTGCTCGCCCGTTTCGAAGTGGGGCAGAGCTATCCCTGCTGGTATGATCCCGCCGACCCTGCGCGTGTGGTCGTGGAAAAGGGTCCCTCGATGGGCGGGATCCTTTTCACCGCTTTCGGTGGCCTCTTTTTCTTGATCGGGGCAGGGGGCATCGTCCTCGCCCCGCTGCGCGGGCTCCGCTCGCTGGCGAGGTAGGGAGTAGTCACTCCTCTCAATAGTTATCGAGGCTCTCGAAGATCTGCCACGGAGGGAGAGTGTCGTCGGTGACTTCGTAGTCGAATGAGCCGGTGGCAGAGGCGAAGATCGAGCGGACCACTTTCCAGTCCGCGCCGTCTTTTTTGAGCTGAACTTGAATCTCGCGTTCGGCGACATTCACGGCCATTTCGGGATCGGACGGCACTTTGTCCTCGATGGCGGAGAGATACCCCTGATAGATGGCCCAGTCGCCGGCCACACGGAGCCGCCCATCGGAGAGATCACATTTCACCCCCGTCAGTTCGCTGACTGCGGCATCGACCGGAGTGAGGACCGCTTTTCCTTCATCGGAATCGGGCTCCGGGAGACTCAGCGGCGCCTGCTCGAAGGGCATCGTGAAGGTCACTCCACTCGGGTCCTTCAATGACATCTGGCTGGGACCGTGCTCCTCGAGTTCGCCCACAGCGAGGGTGAGGCGACCCTCCTCGAGTTTCATGAGTTGCTCCACGGAGCCGGGCTGCCCCTCAATCTCGTAGTTAAAAGTCACATGGAGCAAGCCATCCTCGCGGACTTTGCCGAAGAGCTTCCCGTAGGCGCTGCCCGCTTCGGAACTTCCGAACTGGGTTCCGGAGACAAAGTCACCGTCGATGATGAGGAAAATCTGATCCTCGGTATTCTCCGATTTTTTTTCAAAAGCGAGGAGTCTGTGTTGCCCGGAATTCTCCTGGGCGAAGGTGCCGAAGGCGATGCCGAGAGTCGCGAGGGCGAGGGCGAGGAGGGGGCTACGTTTCATGATCGTGAGGACGGAGGTGGTGATGCTGCGGTGACGGGAAAGAGGATGACTTGATACCCGACTTTGCGAGCCCTCGGGGATTGCGCTTCCCCTCTTTACTAACGCAACGGAGCATCCTTCACAATCTTTCCTCTCGCCTCCGCAGGATTCAGTCCTGCTTGCGTTTGCGGCTTGCGCGGGACAATGATGTAGCTTCCCTCTATCACCCATGCCCGAATCCTATTCCAACGATCCCGCCGAAATTGCCGCCTCGATCCGCGCGCTGCCGCTGACCATGGATGCCCTGGAAAACTCCTTGGAGGATACCACCAGTCCGAGGTCCGCTCCTTCTACATTGCCGTCGCCATGTTCCATCTCGCCGAAGACCGGATCGAGATCGCCCTGGCGATTCATCGCGTCCTCAAAGACCTCCTCGGGGCCGACAACCCCGGCGTTCTTCAACTCGGCCTCGGCATAGGGAGGAAAACCTATCAGTCGCTTCAGCAACGCATTGAGCAAGACGAGGCGCGAGCCATCCGGGTCGAGGTGCCGACCCGCATCCGGAAATCCGATCCGGGATTTCTGCCTCCCTCTTTCCACCACTCCGAAGTCGAGGCTCTCTATCACCATGGCTTCGATCTCCCGCCTTCGGTGATCGGGGAGTTGCTCGCGCTCCCCCGGGCGAGCCTCATCGCCGACCTCGAGGCCGTGTTGCACGACGCCCGCGACCGGGGCGTGCTTTTCA
>JBDNIL010000141.1:0-4964 GCA_041688355.1 Verrucomicrobiales bacterium
CGTCCTGGACGCATCCGATCCGTTTCCGGAGGAGGAGTGGGTCGTCTCCAGAGCGAATTGAGACGAGAGCGATCAAACCTCGCAAAAAGCCCCTTTGATTTCGACGTAGAAATCGAGCGGGAGCGAGAACCCGTGTCCAGATTCCTCAATTTTTAGCGATGTTTGAACGTGAACCCGAGATTCCTCCTGAAAATCGTTGACTCAGCATGTCAAATCAGGCGATTATTGACGGTGATATCCAGAACTGCCCCCTACCTCCCCCTGAACCCCCTCCTTCCCCGGCCCAAGGGTGACAAGGATGCGGCAGGGATGAAAAGGCAATTTCCCAGCGATCCTGTGAATTCCAGATTGACGCCGGGCTCCGCGATCACTATTTTAGGCACGGTGGATTCCTTCGCCATTCTTGACCCCGGAACGGGAAGACCTACCATCCTTTCATGACCTCGCTCTTTTTCAGCCTCCTCTTGACCGCATCCAGCAGCCTGACGGCGGGGGATTTCGAGACTCTACACCGGCAGTTGCAACCATCCGGCGACGAGGCCTGGCGCACGATTCCGTGGAAGACATCCCTGCTCGATGCCCAGGCCGTCGCGGCGGCCGGGAATAAGCCGATTTTCATCTGGGCAATGGACGGGCATCCTTTGGGATGTACGTGAAACAACGGGGTGCTCGACCGTGCGTCGACTTTCAGTGATCCAGAGGTGATCAAGTTGCTGCAAACCGCCTTCGTGCCGGTCGCGCTCGATCAGGCCTATCAACGACGACAGCAGGACGCGGAAGGCGAGTTTTACCGGAAGATCGTCAACCAGGGCCCGCGCAAGGCGGAAGACGGCACGACCCAGGGACGCTATGTCGCGACCGCTGACGGCGAGCTGCTGGGCTTCAACAACAACCGCGACACCGCTCGCGTGCTGAAGCTGATGCGGGAGTCGCTGACGAAACTGCCGACGGAGACTGCCGCGGTGATCAAGGCGGGCAAGCCGGATGGGAAATACGCCTACGGTCCTCCCGAGGGCGGGCTGGTGGCGCGGGTCAACAGCAAGGTGCTGGGGGGCTACGAGGAGACCGATGACGAATGGCGGAAGATGTTCCAAGAGGGGATGGGGCGCGACAACTTCTGGATCCGCCGGGACGAGCACGAGGCACTTGCGCGGGGCGAAGTGGCGGAGAGTCTGATCGGGCGGATGGCGCGCTTTCACCTCGTGGACAACACCCGGGGCGAGCCGCCGATGTGGGAGGCTGCCGACATTCAGGAGAGTTCCGTAGAGCTGGAGGGGGGAACGCTGAGCGGCACGGTTCACCTAAAGACCAAGTCAGGTGACCGTGAGTTCAAGGTGGACCTGTTCGGCCATGTGACAACGGTCGGCGGTAAAGTCACCCGCTTCGATGTGGTGGCCAAAGGCACCTTCCGGGGCGAGGGGCCTTTCACGCTTGGTGCGCCGAAAGGCGAGTTCCCGATGGGGATCGCCTTCCGTCTCGCCGATGGCACCGATATTGCCGATGCTATCCCGCCGCAGGGTTCGCGGGGCTGGCTCGATGGCTATATCAAGTGAGCGGGTCAACCGTCGGGGGAAGGTGGCAATCCTAGAATTTAGAATTTCATACCCTGGTCACCCACCGGTTCAGGACGATGAACTTTTCGAGCATGTCGCTCCAAGGGGCGTCGGTGCTCCCGGCCTCGAATTCCCGGCCTTTGAAGATTTATGACCAAGAATGAACGCGAATTTTCACGATTGGATCATCTTCAAGAGGAGAGCCGCTTGCCCGTAAGGATTCGTGTTCATTCGTGAAAATTAGTGGTCCAAACCTCTTCGCCCCACCGCGAGAAGACCTGGCCTGTGAATGTTTTTGACCACGAATGGGGACGAATTTTCACGAATGGAAACGGGTTCAGGGAAGCAATTTCAGTTTTGAAGTTCCCGCCGCCTCCGCATGCATTTTTAAACCAAGCGCCTGAATTACCTTGAGAATCGTGTCAAACCCTGGCGTTCGCTCCCCGGAGAGGGCTTTGTAAAGACTCTCTCGGGAAAGTCCGGTGTCTCGGGCGATCTGGCTCATGCCCTCGGCTCGGGCGATGTTGCCGAGAGCTTTTGCGATGAAGGCAGCGTCGTCTCCGGCTTCTTCGAAACAGGCTTCTAGGTAGGCGGCCATCTCCTCAGGCGTGCGGAGGTGCTCGATAACGTCGAAGCGGGTGGTTTTTTGCTTTTTTTATTTTTGGTCTTCCAGTTGAGTTGCCAGTTCCTTCGCTTTCCGGATGTCCCGCGCTTGAGATTTCTTGTCGCCGCCAGCGAGAAGAACGACGATTTCGGATCCGACCTTTGTGAAGTAGACCCGGTGGCCGGGTCCGGAGTCGATTCTCAGTTCCCAAATTCGAAGGGACCAGGCTATTTAATTAGCTAAAAATTATTTAAATCCCATATTTTTCAGGTTTGAACGATTAAATTAAATATACCGGACCTGATTATTAACCTGTCCCTGCGAAACCAAATTAAATATACTGGACCTGATTATTAACCTGTCCCTGCGAAACCTGTCGTCATCGCCGAGGTCGCCCCAGTCACCACAATGATGACGGTTGAGCAATCGGTCGATCACGGCAGGATCCAATTCCAACGCAGCCGCGCCGGCGGACATGTAAGCGTCGCCCAAGGGAAACAGTGGTCTCAGGATGCGAAAGCCCATCTTCGTGAAAGTCTTGCTTTCAGGGTTCAGGATCAAGAGCGAAATCCGATCCGCCGGCCACCGGTTCTGCGGCCCGCGTGCTTCTCCTTTGCCGCCTTCGCTCGCCGGATCTCGCGGACCAGCATTTCCTCCGTTACCAGTCACTTCGCCGGATCGTGATCGCGGCTGCCGGCGTGGATGGCGTTGAGGCAGATGTTGAGGATGTCCCCGCCGCTCAGACGCCGGCTTTGGAGCGCGAGAGAACGCAGATTAGCCCTCACCCGCTCGGGGTTGGGTAAGATGGAGGGCGAGGAGTTCCCGGCGTATGGAGGCATCCGGAAGGCGGAATTATTGCTAGGAATTTGCTTTTTCATCCCTTCCGCATCCTTGTCACCCTTGGGCCGGGGAAGGAGGGGGTTCGTTCCCATGCCTCGGACCTGACGCGAATGGCCGCACCTGTGTCACTAACATTGATTGACGAAACAGGGCAAACTCGATTTAAATCAACGAATCATCATGAAAACCAAGCAAACACTCCTCCTCGCGATCTCTGCGTTCGCGCTCATCTCTGTGTCCGGCGTGAGCCAGGCTCAGGACTCCACCGCTGTTGATCTTCTCGACGGAAACCTCGATCATTGGACGATCGACAAGGCCGGTGCATGGGAACTGAAAGACGGCGTTCTCGGCACCTCGGACAAACCGGGCGGCTACGTGTGGTCGAAGGAAAAATACGAGAACTTCGAACTCACGATCGAATACAAGACTTCCGAAAAGTGCAACAGCGGGCTCTTCTTCCGGACCGATCCGAAGAACGCCGTCCAGGGAGGATTCGAAATCCAAATCGCTTCCGCGGGAATCTATGACGGCAAACAAGTCGCCGGCTCCCTCTACGATGCCCAGCCTCCCTCCGAATCCGCGGGCAAACCCGACGGCGAGTGGAACACCATGACCCTGACCGCCAATGGCCCCCACATCACCGTCGTTCTCAACGGCAAAACCATTATCGAAGCGAACATCGACGACTGGACAACCGCCAATCAGAACCCCGACGGCACGAAGAATAAGTTCAAGACGCCCTTGAAAGAACTACCGAGGAGCGGGCATATTGGGTTTCAGTATCACGGACAGCCGGTTTGGTATCGGAATGTGAAGTTGAAGCAGTTGTGAGGGAGGGGGGATTCGGTTGGTTTTCATGTTTTTTCCTTGAGTCAAGAAATGTCGCCTGACCCCGTTCCCGTTCATTTTAAAACAACCGGAGAGGAGCTGAAAGTTCCGGTAAAAGGAGATTCCACGCGCGCGGCGAAAGCGGATAAAATTCACCGTGAAACGACGATTGCTCAACGATGGATCGCTGATGAACTGGCAAGGAAATCAGCGGCAACCGTCTCTCGAAAAATTCAGGTCTTTCGATCATTAGGTCGTCTAAAACACCCAAACTAATTCGCCAATGGATCGGAATTTAAATTTTTACCTGACCCCGTTTCACGTGATGATCTTCATATGGTCGATTGTGTCAGTTTGAGTAGGCTAGCCCTCCCATACCGTTCATGATTCGCCCTTCACCACCATCCGCACCTGACTCCGTATTGCCAGTCGTCTCACATGAAGAGAGCCCGAGAACAGAAGTTGCAGCTAACGCGAGAAGATAGAATTTCATTTTTTTCATGGGGCAATTAAATGTGAATGAATCCGATTCGTTGAACCCCCTCCTTCCCCGGCCCAAGGGTGACAAGGATGCGGAAGGGATGAAAAAGCAAATTCCTAGCAGTTCGTCTCACGGGTCTTTTTCATGGCATTCTCCGGCAAAGCCATGAGCGATTTCAGGAAAGAGTCACCAATGGCGACAGTTGGTTTGAGCGTGGACATGGTGAATCAGGTGGGCGGGTTGAAAACGGAAAGTAATTCGGCCTCGGTGATTTCCTCGGCCTTCATGATGGTCCATCCCTGCTGGTCGAAATCTTTCGTTTCGGCAATTGAACCCCCTCCTTCCCCGGCCCAAGGGTGCCAAGGGTGCGGAAGGGATGAAAAAGCAAATTCCTAGCAGTTAAGTAGGTGCGCCCTCGATTGTCGAAGGAACTCTTGCTGCGCCCAGTGAGATTACCCGCGACTGGGCTGGTGTGAAAGGCTTCGACCTGGATGCGGCGCCCGAGGTTATCGTAGGTATTTTGGGTCAGGAAGTCCGTAGTGCCATCGCTTGCGGTGGTGGTGTCGGGCCTGCCTTCCGTGGTGTAGGTAAACTGCGTGATGCGATCATTGCCTGGGGTGGCGTTACTGCTAGGAATTTGCTTTTTTAACCCCCTCAC
>JBDNIL010000142.1:0-29199 GCA_041688355.1 Verrucomicrobiales bacterium
AAGCCGAGACCGAAGTCGAGACCGAAGTCGCTCCCGAAGTCGCTCCCGAAGCCGAGACCGAAGCCGCTGTCGAAGTCGAGACCGAAGTCGCTGTCGAAGCAGAGACCCCCGATGACTCCGCTGCGGAAGCTGAGCCAGCTCCCGAAGAGGAGTCTCTCGAGCAGAAAGTCGACTAGCCCGCAGCGAAGGCGCCGGGCCTTCGTCATTTAACAAAGCATTTCAGAACTACAAAGTAAGTTTCCCTTTTTTTGCGCATAGCCCCCGCACTGCTACTACCCCCTGCCTCCCTTATGCCCCGTAAGAACATCCCTGCCAAAGAGAAGGTGGATTCCCCGGAATCTGAGTCAAAATCCGTGGACGAGCAGAAAGCGGGAGCGCTCAACCTTTTCGAAAAAGGGGAAAAGAAGGTGGCTCGCAAAGGCAAGCTTACGGTTCCTGTTTCTGGCCAGGGGTCTGTCTACGGCCACCTCGGCAAGGAAAACCCGGTCGATACCCTCTCAGGGATGAAAGCCGCGAGCAACCGGGCCCAGACCGAGCGCAACGATATAGCGGCAGCAGCGGCAGCGGCAGCGAGACCCGCCCCGGTCGCGGTCGAGGTGGAAGCCGAGCCCGCGGTTGGCGAAGAAGAGGCTCTGGAAGACCAGGGGAACTCTGTCGAGATCATCGGGGACAAGAAGATCATCCACATCAAGCCGCCCATCATCGTCAGGGAGTTAGCCCTGATGATGGAGTTGAAGCCCTTCCTCCTCATCCAGGACCTCATGGAAATGGATGTCTTTGCGAATCTCACTCAGGCGATCGAGCCGGATGTGGCTTCGAAAATCTGTGAAAAGCACGGCTTCATCTTCGAAAAAGAAAGGCGTGAAAAAGGGGCTGGAGTTCATAAGATTGAGGAAGTTATAGAAGTTCCTGATGTGCAGAGCATCGAAGAGGTGGAGGAGGACAAGCTTTTCATCCGGCCTCCGGTGGTGACTTTCATGGGGCACGTCGATCACGGCAAGACCTCCCTCCTCGATGCCTATCGCGGATCGCGGGTCGTCGCCGGCGAGGCGGGCGGGATAACGCAGCACATCGGAGCTTACCAGGTCACGCGGAACGAGCGGAGCGTCACTTTTATCGACACTCCCGGCCATGCCGCCTTTTCCGAAATGCGGGCGCGCGGGGCGCACGTCACCGACATCGTCGTCCTCGTGGTGGCGGCGGATGACGGGCTGATGCCTACCACCTTCGAAGCGATCGACCACTGCAAAGCAGCCGGGGTCACGATCATCGTGGCGATCAATAAGGTCGATCTCGCTCGTGCCGACGTGATGCGGGTGAAGGGGCAGTTGCAGGAAAACGGGCTTTCTCCTGAAGACTGGGGCGGCTCCACGATCTGTGTCGAAGTCTCCGCCAAGGCCGGAACCGGGCTCGATGACCTCTTCGAGATGATTTACCTCCAGTCCGAAGTCCTCGAGCTGAAGGCCAACCCCGAGGGCCCTGCCCGCGGGACGGTGATCGAGGCGCGCACCGAGGCGGGCAAGGGCCCCACCGGTACTGTCCTGATCCAGTCGGGCACGCTCCGGGTGGGCGACGCTTTTATCTGCGGAGTGATGCACGGCAAGGTCAAGGCTCTGCTCAACGACGAGCGCAAGCGTGTCGAGTCGGCCGGTCCCTCGACGCCGATCGAGATCGTCGGTTACTCCGGGGTCCCTAATGTCGGCGATGAACTCGTCGAGATGGAGAACGAGCGCAAAGCGAAGAAGCTCAGCGAGGAACGCCTCGAGCAGAGGCGTCAGGCCAAGCTCTCGCCGATCCAGCGTTCCGCTCTCGAAACTCTTTTTGACAACATCGAACAGGGCAAGAAAGCGACGCTTCGCCTCATCATCAAGGCCGATGCCCAGGGGTCGCTCCAGGCTATCGAGAAATCGCTGACCGAGATCGAGTCCGACAAGATATCGGCCGAGATTCTGCGCCTCAGCGCCGGCCCCATAACCGAGGCTGATGTGCTCCTTGCAAGTGCCTCGGACGCTATTCTCATCGGTTTCAACACCAAGGTCGAGTCCAAGGCTCAGCCGCTTGTTAAGCGCGAGGGGGTGCAGGTCAAGCTCTTCTCCATCATCTACGAACTGATAGACCAGGTCAAAGAGGCGATGCTCGGACTCCTCGAGCCCGAGACCCGCGAGAAGGTCATCGGTCATGCGAAGGTCCTCGAGGTCTTCAGGCTCTCCTCCGGAAAGGTCGCGGGCTGTATGATCACCGATGGTCGGGTTGCGCGGCGCGCCCGGGCTCGCGTGCTGCGAGACGGGGTGCCGATCTACGACGGTGGTTTTACGACCCTGCGGCGGTTCAAAGAGGATGCCAAGGAGGTCAAGGTTGGCCTCGAATGCGGAATCAAGCTCGGCAAGTTCAACGACTACCAGAAGGACGACGTCATCGAATGCTACGAGTTGGAAAAGCTCGAGCGGACGCTCTGATCTTCCCCGCCCGTTTTTTCTCTTAGGCGTCGGACGTGGTGTCCGATTCCCGCCACTACTTTTTTCTCATGAGCCAGCGCATCGCCCGCATCAACGAATTGCTCAAGCGCGAGATCAGCGATTGTGTGAGGAAGCACTTCGAGTTCAGCGACATCCTCATCACGATCCACGATGTCGCTACCGCAGTGGATTTGCGGACCGCAGAGGTCTACGTGGGCACGATTGGCGATCCGGAGAAGGGACGCGAAGCGATCCGTAAGCTCAACGCAAAGCGCGGCCTCATTCAGGGCATCGTGATGAAGCGGGTCGTGCTGCGCTGTACCCCGATTCTCCACTTCCAGATCGATGAATCGATCGAGCGGGGCGTGCGGGTTCTCAATATCCTCGACGATATCGGCGAGATCGACTTGCCTGACGATGTCGACGAGTCTCCCGGTGCCGCCGACAAAGAGGCCTGACGACCCCTGCGGGAAAGTCGGGTGGGTGACGATTTTTCTTTTTCGGGTTTACCCCGGCACACGGGAACCTTACCCTGCTGGCTCGCCTGACCCTCTCGGGTGGTCCACTCAACCCTCTTTTGCCGTGCCAGCGACTCTCACCGAACTCAAAGATCAGATCGAAGCGGCGATGTCGATCCTCGTCGTCAGCCACGACAGGCCCGATGGCGACGCGATCGGCTCGGCGGTCGGCATGGCGCTGCTCTTGCGCGGGATCGGCAAAACGGTGCAGGTGGTGAACTACGACGCCGTTCCCGAGAGTCTCGCTTTTTTGCCGGGCAGCGGGATCGTCGAGCGTCCCGTTGGGCGATCATCTGCCGATCTGCTCATCGTGCTGGACTCGGCGGGCCGGGACCGCATCCACGACTCGGTCTGGGAGATGGCCGGTGACATCCCGGTGGTCATCAATCTCGATCACCACGTCAGCAATACCGGCTTTGGCGATCTCGTCTACGTCGATGCGGCGGCACCCGCGACGGGACAGCTCGTCTATGAACTGGCGCACCGCGCGGGCTGGCCCATGGATGCCGCCATCGGGGAGAATCTGCTCGCCGCGATCTCGACCGACACGGGCAGCTTCCGCTATCCGGCGACGACGCCGGCGACCTTCCACATCGCCGGTGAGATCGCCGCCCTCGGCGTGAATGTCGGGCGGGTCAACCGCATGCTCTACGAGAACTATCCCGAGCGGCGCGTCCTCGCGCTGAAGCGGTTGCTGCAGGATCTGCGCTTCGACTTTGCCGGTCGCTGCGCGAGCGTGGCGCTCCCGATCGAGGTCTCCCGTGAGCTGGGCCTGCAGCCCGGCGACACCGAGGGCGTCATCGATGTGATCCGGGCGATCGACACGGTCATGATCGCCGTTTTTTTTGAAGAGCTCCCCGATGGAAAAATTCGCGTCAGTTCGAGGTCAAAGGAGGAGGCCTACGGCGTCGGCGCGATCTGTGCGGCTTTCGGCGGAGGAGGGCACACTCTTGCGGCCGGTGCCCGCCTCAGTGGTCCGCTCGAGGTCGCTCGCGAGCGGTTTATCGACGCGGTCGGCGCGGCGCTCGGCTGATCCGTCTTGCCCGGGAGCGGCAGCATTGAGCGGGAGAACGTCGCAAATGCGTTGCGCGAAGAGTGATTCCCTTCGTATCTTACTTACATGAATTTGATTTCCCGTCTCCGGCTTTTCCTTCTCCTCGTTTCCGCACTCCCGATGACGGGTCAAGTGGTCGCCGAAGAGGCCCCGGGGGCCACCGCTGCGCCGGTGTCGCAGTGGGCGGGCAAGGTACTCGTCGTGCCGCTCTCGGGCGACGTCCTCGGCGACGGTCGGATCGGGCGCGATCTCGAGCGGCTCCTCGTCGAGGCAGACGCGGCGAAGGTCGCCGGTATCGTTTTCGAGATCAACCTGAGCGAGTCGGCCGATCTCGCCGCCCAGAATCGTCTCCTCGACCAGATTTCCCGCCTCAGCGTAGCGACAGTTGCCTACGTGAATACCAGCGCGACGGGATCGGGCGCGCTCATCGCTCTCGCCGCCGACGCCATTTACATGAACCCCGGCGGCATCATCGGTGGGGCCGGGCTCAGGAGGAACCCGGTGCAAGCGAGCGGTGCAGAAGACAAATCCCGGAGCGCCGCCGACGAGAATCTCGCGCGCGACGAATCGATCCTCAAAGCCCGGGCCCGCAGTCTCGCGGCGGCGAAGGGCCACCGCCCTGAAGTCGCCGAGGCCTTCATCGATGCGGGCATCGAGGTCAGGATAGGGGAGGTCGTTATTTCAGAGAAGGGTCAGGCCCTGACGCTGACGGCCGATGAGGCGGCCCGTGTCTTCGAGGGCAAGCCGCTCGTGGCAAAGGGCATCGTCGATTCGATCGAGGCGCTCCTGGCGGCCGAGGGGATCGGGCCGGAGTTCGAGCGCCTTTCGCCCCGCGCCTACGGTGAGACGTCGAGCCGCACCAAGCTGACGCGGAGCGAGGGAAAAGACGAGGCAGCGCAGATCGAGACCGGTGAGGAAAAAGCGGAGGCTGACCTCCCTCTCTTCGGTCGTCGCGACGATACGGACTACAAGGGCAAGGTCGTCGTGCTGAAAGTCGGGCAGGACACCCTCGCGACGGGCAAAGCGAGCTTCGATTTCATGGATCGGACGCTGAAAAAGGCCGAACTCGAGGGAGCGAAGGCGGTCATCTTTGACATGGATACCCCCGGCGGCTTCGCCTGGTACACCGAGGGGCTCGTGCTCACCAGTCTGCAGAATGTATCGATCCCGACCTACACTTTCGTCAATCCCCGCGCCGAGTCGGCCGGGGCGATCATCGCGATGGGGACCGACCACATCTACATGCGCCCCGCCGCGACGATAGGCTCGGCTCTAGTCGTGAGCGGCACCGGGCAGGATCTCAACGAGTCTATGGCTGACAAAGTGACCCAGATGATCATCGGCACGGTGCGCAATGTCGCCGAGCTCAAGGGCCACAATCCCGACATCGCAGAGGCCTTCGTGACCCGGAACAAAGAAGTCCGGATCGATGGAGTCCTCGTCCACGAGGCCGGCAATGTGCTCAACCTCAATACCGTCCGCGCTACCGAGGTCATCGGCGGGCGTCCCGTCCTCGCCAAGGGCGTCGCCCGTGACCTCGAGGACCTCGTCGCACAGGAGTCTCTCGCCGGGGAGATCGTCGAGGCGACTCCGCTCGGGATGGAGGCCTTCGCCCACTGGGTGCAGAAGCTCTCTTTTCTCCTCATCATCGTCGGCCTCGCGGGAGCCTACCTCGAGATCAACACGCCGGGGTTCGGCTTTCCGGGGATCGTCAGTGTCCTCGCCTTCAGTCTCTTTTTCTTCGGAAACAACCTCGCGGGGAATCTGGCCGGGTACGAGCTTTTTGTCCTGCTCGTCGTGGGGCTGATCCTCATCGCGGTGGAGATCTTTCTCTTCCCCGGGACGATCGTGGCCGGGCTGGCAGGCTCGGCCATGGTCCTCGCGGCACTCGGGCTGGCGATGGTCGATCGTGTCGATCTGGAGTGGAAATGGGACGGACTGCCGGGGGCGGTGGAGTGGTCCAGCCTATTTCAGAATTCCCTCATTTCCCTCGCGGCCGGCATGGTCGGGGCTCTCGCCCTCGTCCTTCTGGGGATGCGATTCCTCCCCGGAACACGCTTGGGCAACCGCCTCGTCCTGGCGGGAGCGGTCCCGGCAGGGGCTTCACTCCCTGCTCAGGACTCTCGCGGAGCCATCGAGGGGGCCAAAGCCCTGAGCTATCTGGGGCTGGAAGGGGAGGCGACGACCGACCTGCGTCCCTCGGGAAAAGGGAAGTTCGGCGCGAGGTTCCTCGATGTGATCTCCGAAGGCGAGTTCATCCCGCGCGGGGATCACCTCAAGGTGACTCGGCACGAGGGCAGCCGTATCGTCGTGGTCAAGAATGATAGCTGAGGTGGGTGCAGAGGGGAACTTGTGAGTTGCAAATCGGTGGCGCCGCAGGTAAAGGGATGGGCATGAAATTTCTGAGTAAGGTTCTCTTTTCGATGGGGTTGATCGGCTTCGCGCTGACGGGTTGTGAGCGTCACGAATTCGAGAAAACAAAAGCTCTCCATTTGGAGCATGGCAAAGGCCACGGCGAGGCCCATGGTGAAGGTCATGCGGTAGAGGCCGACCACGCCAAGGAAGGGGCAGCCCATGCCAAAGAGGCACCTGCCGCTCCTGCACCGGCCGCTCCCGCTCCCGCTCCTGCACCTGCCGCTCCTGCACCGGCCGCTCCCGCTCCCGCTCCCGCGGACCAGCCCCGGGCCACCGGACTCTGAGATCAGCCCTGATCGGACTGATCTGTAAAAGAGAAAAGACGAGCCCGAAAGCTCGTCTTTTTTGTTATCCGGTGATTTCGGCGGTGGATCTCACTGGTGGGCGCCGAGATCGAGTTCGCGCACCCAGATGTTGCGGAAGCGGGTCGGATTGCCGTGGTCCTGCAGCTTGATCGGGCCGCTCTCGTGGACGGTATTGTAGTTCGCCACGCTCTTGTGACCGGTCGCGCCGAGGTAGGGCTGGCGATTGTGGGTCACGACCCCGTTGAGGAAGACGGTGATGTAAGCCTTTTTCAGCAGATTGCCATCGGCGTCCCACTTGGGAGCTTCGAAGACAATGTCGTAGGTCTGCCACTCGCCCGGCTTGCGCACGGCGTTCACGAGCGGCGGCTTGTACCCGTAGAGCGCGGATGCCTGGCCGTCGGCATAGGACTTGTTCTCGAACGAATCAAGAATCTGAAGTTCGAACGACCCGAGGAAAAAGACGCCGCTGTTGCCGCGCCCCTGGGAGTTGCCCTCGACCTTCTCAGGAGTGGCGAACTCGATGTGGAGCTGGACGTCGCCGAACTCGCGCTTCGTCTTGATGTAGCCGCCGACGCCCTGGCCTTTCGGCGGCACTTCCATGAAGCCCTCTTTTACGATCCAGTCGGCCGGGGCATTGTCTTTGTCCATGGCCCACTCCTCGAGGCCCTTGCCGTCGAAAAGGACGATGGCATCCGAGGGCGCGTTGGATGCGGTGGCGCCGGGAGTAACCACGGTCGGGCGCGGGCGCGCGTCGTCGTGGACCCGCCATTTGCCGCCGGGGAGGAAAGGGGTGTCGGTGTAGCCGGTCGCAGCCGGCTTGGGAGTGGGCTTCTCTTCGGCCAGGGTGGTGCCGAGGGCCAGGCTCGCTGTCAGGGTGTACAATGCGATGGTTGATAGTCTCATAGGTGGGGAGCGTGCCATGATTCGCGCTTTCTGACAATGGCCGAATGACGGCGGAAGTCTTGATGTGCTTTCGGCAGGGCGGTCCCGTTCTCCCCTCATCTCCCGATCGCTCCGTCTCGCTGAAACGCCTTCCAATCAGCGGCGTAGGCGGCGTTGACAAGCCAGGCGGCGGTGGTTTTGTCCCCGGAGAAACTGGCAAAGGGCGCGACCGGGAGCTCCTGATAGCCGCCTTTCGCGGAATCCCAGTTTTGACCGAGATGACCGCTCGCCACCTCGGGCGTGTGCAGCGTCACGGGGCCTTTTCGCGGATCGGCTCCGGCGGGCACGCGGGCGGCGAAGGTATGGCGGAGGAAGGAATACACGAGTGGCCAGGTCTTTTCTCCCGGACCGTGGCCCGTCTTCGGCTCGACCGCGAAGTTCCAGAGCGCACCATGCTTTTTCCGCATCGCGGGCACAACGGCGAGATTCTCCTCGCGTGAGGGCCGGGCGAGAAAGGGGTCATCTTCCCCGAAGATCACGAGCCCGGGAACCTGCGCCGCGCCGGGCTGATAGACTTGAAAAATGGTGCCGGGCCGCATCGAGACCCAGCCCCAGACTCGATCCGGTTCATAGGAGGGAAACACCGCCGAGAAGCCCGTCCCGTTGGAGTGGCCGTAGAGAAAGAGCGGCGCATGCTCGAGTTCGGTATGGCCGCTTTTCGCGCCGAATGACAGCAAGCGCTCGAAGAGCAGGCTCCTCGGCCAGAATCCGCGCTGCATCGGATTGCCGTTGAACTTGAAGAGGGCGAGATCGAGCTCCGTCGCCAGCTCCCGCAGATCGGGGCGCTGAAAGAGACTCTCTCCGCTGCCGTGACCGGACATGACGACGATGCCTCTCACAACAGCCGCGCTGTCCGGCACCCAGAGATCAAAGCGAACTTCCTCCCTCCGACCTTCGCCTTTCTCCTTCACCGCCGCACGCCATTGCTCGTCGCTGATTCTCCAATCCCAGTTTCGGGCGACCGCCTGGTCCGGCGACGGGGTGCCCCATTTCGCCTCGTCGAGCACTCCGTCCCAGCTTTTTGTGTCCCGGGAAGACACCTTCGAGCTGACCCAGCCAAGGCTGTGGCATTCGGGCAGGGAAGCAAACTCACTCCATTCGGTGCCGCCGCTCGCCGACCTCGGCTCGGTCCATTGACGCTCGATCCAGGGAAGCAGTTTCTCCGCCCACTTTGCCCCGTGCTCGCGCAGGCCGGGACCGCTGAAGTGGACGCCCCGGCCCTTGCGCTCGCGCAGTTCGCCTTTCAGGGCGTCGCTGTCGGGGCCTTCGAGGGCGATGCGATCCGTCCATAGCGAAGCCTGTGCCGAGCGGATCTCCTCGCTGCCTTCGTCGCCGGGTATGTGGTAGCTGGCTTGCGCGACGAACCATGGCAGTTCCCATCCCGTCTCTCGCCTGGAATCGCCGATGATCCTCTCCAGATACTCGCGGTAGAGCGGTCCCGGCAGGGTGCGGGAGGCGTCTTTTTGATTCGCATCACTTTCCCCCTGATGCCAGAGCACGGCGCGGATCCCGCGCGGACCGGCGGAGTTGATTCGCGAGAGGAGCGTCGTATAGAGATTTCCCTTGCTCCGCCAGGTGCCGTCGGGGAGCTTTTCCACGCGACTCTCGATCGTCGGCGGGTTCGGAAAGGTCGCGTCTTTCGGCAGCCACTCGCGCACACTCGTAGCGCCCATGCCGCAGGCGATGAATCCCACCGGCACCCCGAGTTCCCGCACGAGTGCGTCGCCGAGTGGGGGAATGAAACTGCCGCCGCCGCCGCCCGCGCCGGGCTGGGGATCGTCGGCAAGCAGCCACTTCACGCCATCCGAGGAGGCGACGCGACCGGACTGCGGAGTCTGCTTTTCTTCGCCGTAGTTGGCCGAGTTCGACTGACCGGCCACGACGAAGACCTCGCCGACGCCGAGGTGCGCGACGCTGCTGCGGGCGAATTCGCGTTCGCCCTGCATGACTCGCACTTCCAGCCTCCACCATCCTCCAGCCGGTGCCTCGACCGTTCCGTTGAGTTTCGCGCCGGATACCGATCCGCCGACCCGTTGCCAGGGAGTATCGAGGTTCTCGCCCGAGAATTTTGCCTCGATGAGGGCGGGTGCGGGTCCCGCTTCCGAGAGTTCTCCGACGATACGAATGAGCCCTTTCCCCGGGGTGACGCGTTGCACGACCTCGTAATCGACGGGAGATATCAGGTGCAGCTCGGCGGCCCGGGTGAAAGCGGGGAGAGGGAAGAGAAGGACGAGGAGGATTCGGAAGAGAGGAGTCATCTCCCTCATCGTGTCACCATTCCGCCGTCGTGCATAGTCGGGACTGCGCTTCTTGAGCGTGAGCTGGCCCGCATTTCTCATACCCTTTCTACTGCGACTTGCTGCGGCCTGCTCCTGCTTCGTTCCGGATCGAATAGGGCATCCTCTGTCGCTTGGGTGCTGAAAATATTTAGGACTGCGAACGCCGGCCTCACAGAGGCCAGCGACAGATAGGCGCCGCGCATGGTAGTTCACTCTCTCAGCAAGTCCTCCGCCGTCCGGCGAAGATCTTCGTACTGGCGGCGTGCGCCCTGGAGGGCGGTGGTGAGTTGGGCGACGAAGGGTTCTTCGGCTTTGATTTTCGTCTCCAGTTCGCGGGCTTCGGCTTTGCGGTCGATGAGGGTGGATTCGCCTCCGATACGTTCGATTCGGATGCCACCGCTACCGGCCCCGGCCTGGCGCGATTTCGTGAGCTGGAGCTGGTTGCGCAGTTGCGTGAGACTCGCCGAGTGGCGGGCGAGATCGGACTCGAGGTTGCGTATCCCGATCAACTGGGCCTCGAGCATCTTTTGCAGGCGGGTGTATTCCCTGGCCCGCGCCACCGGATCGAGGGCGGGCCGGGGTGCCGGTGCGCTTTCCGGGCGGGGTGGCGGGGCCGACGGATTCGCGACGGGGGCGGACTCGCCGACGGGGCCCCCGGAAGCGGGATCTCGTGGGGAAAAAGGGTTGATCGGTTTTGTGGCGGGCGTGGATTCTACCGTTTCCTCCGCCGCGTCGGATCGCAGCTTCGGCTTCTCACAACCCACCCCGGCGACGATCATCCCGAGCAGGAAGATACGGGTGATGGTTCGATAAAGGGTCTCGGGGATCGCTCTCATTCCGCTTTGCTGCACTTCTTGTATCATACGGAGGGCGGACGGGGCAAGGATGGATTAGAATGCGGCACCACGCGAGGGTACCCCGCATCACGGGTCTTGTCGCGAGGCGGGAGATATCTCACAGTCAGCGGGTGATGATTGCTTTTTACCTGCGTTTTCTTTCGTTCCTTTGCCTGGTTGTGGTTCCTGTCTCCGGGCACACGGAAGATCCAGTGGTGATCGGATCAGACTTTCTCCATCTGCGCAATGGCGAAGCGCGCGAATGGTCCCGCTTCCCCGAAAAGGCGGACGGAGAGATGCTGCAGCTCACTTTCGACCTCACCAATCCTGAGTCACTTAAGCTCCTCACCCTGCGGCAGGTGGAGACGAAGCAGGCCTGGTCGCTGCAGCTCAACGGGCGGAAGCTCGGCGACCTGCCGCGTGATCATCATCATCTCGAGTACGGCATCGCGATTCCGGCGGGTCTACTCAAAACGACGGGAAACGTTCTTGAGATTTCTACGACCTCGATTGACGCGGACGACATCCGGCTCGGAGATCTCGCCCTCCACGATGGCATCCAGGTGCTCGTCGATGAGGCGCGGGCGGAGCTCCTTTTCCAGCAGCGTGGTTTCCGCCGCTCCCTCCCGGACATGACTGCGACGCTCACTCTCTCCGCAATCGATGCGGATTCCGGGAAGGCCTTGCCCTGCCGCTTCACGATCATGGATGCGGAGACCGGGGCGCTCGCCTTTGTCGGGGCTGAGTCGGATGACAAGGTCTCCATCCGCGAGGGCATCGTCTATACCCTCGATGGCCGGGCGACGATCCGGCTAGCGGGTAATTCGAAGAGGCTCCGGAGCTACGAGGTCTACTGCGGTCGGGGATTCGAGTACAGCCTGGGGAGGAAGGAGATCGTGATCGACGGGGAAGCGCCGAGTCGCGACCTCGCCTTCACTCTGACTCGCGAGGTCGATACGCCCGGACTCGTCGCGTGCGACCCGCATTTGCACACCTACGAGTTTGATCGTCACGGGGACTGCAATCTCACCGAGCGGCTCATCTCCATCGCGGGCGAGGGGATCGAGCTGCCGGTCTCGACGGCTCACGACAAGCACATCGACTACCGCGAGGAGGCGGCTCGGATCGGTGCGGCACGATGGTTCACGCCGGTGGCGGGCTGCGAGGTGACAACGAGCATCGGCCATTTCAATGCTTTTCCGGTGGAGCCCGGGAGCCGACCTGCCGAGCATAAGCTGCGTCCCTGGCCCCAGATCTTCGCCAACATCTATGGCACGCCCGGGGTGAAAATTTGTATCCTCAATCATGGACGTGACCTCCATCGCGGTTTCCGCCCTTTTGATGCGGCCAACTTCGACAGCGCCACGGGGACCTTTACAAACGGCTGGAAGCTCGAGGCGAATGCGATGGAACTGGTGAACTCGGGGGCGCAGCAGACCGATCCCCTCCAGCTCGTGCACGACTGGTTCGCTCTCCTCCGCAGTGGTCATCGCATCGCGGGCATAGGGTCGAGCGATAGTCACACGGTGAATTTTGCCATTCCGGGGCAGGGGCGCACCTACCTGGAGGCCCCCGACGGGGATCCGGGAGCAATTCCCGTCGATGCGGCGATAGCGTCCATCCTCGCGGGACGCACCTGGGTGAGCTTCGGCCTGCTGGCGCGTCTCGATGTCGAGCCCGGTGGCGATTCGGTGAGTGTCAGGGTCCTCGGTCCCGGCTGGACGAGCGCGGACCGGGTGCGACTCTTTCGGAACGGTGAAGAGGTCGGGGATCTCGTCGTGGACGAGTCGGCAGGGAAGGCCCCCGGGGTGAAGTGGGAGCGGCGCTTCACCTTCGAGGAACTCGGGGCAAAGAGCGGAGACTTCCTCTGCGCGGTCGCGACCGGTCCCGGTATCACGGAGAGTTGGTGGGCAATCATGCCGCCCTACCAGCCGACTTCGCCGGACTTCACTCCCTTTGTCATGGGTATCAGTCCGGCAGTGTGGGTGGAGTAGAGCCGGGAGAGGAATCACTCACTCGAGTTCGGCGAGACGGGCTTTGATGGCCTCGTTTTCCGGATCGAGCTTGAGCGCTTCGCGGAAATATTCAGCGGCGAATTCCTTTTCCTTGAGCTTGGCGAGGGTCTGGCCGAGATGGTCGAGAATGACGGCATCGGGTTCTTCGATGAGACGCTCCGCCCTCTTCAGTTCGACAAGGGCGCGGGGATATTCGCCTTTCTGGAAATGATACCATCCGACAGTGTCGGCGATGGCACCGCTATCGGGGCTCAGGTTTACCGCCTCCGTAGCCATCGCTCCGGCCTCGTCCAGATTCTCGCCCCGCTCGATCCACATGTAGGCGAGATAGTTCAGGACGGTGGCGGTGAACTCGGGATTCTCGCCGGTCGGGTCGTTCGCCTTGATGAGATCGAGGGTCTTGCGGAAGAGCGTTTCCGCCTCGGCGAATTTCCCGGTGCGTTCGAACGCGGCCGCGTAGCGGAAGTAAAAACCTTCGTTGAGGATATCGGGTTTTGTCTTCCCGGCAAGGATGATCGTCTTCTCGAACTGAGTGATCGCGTCGGCCCAGCGTTCGAGATTTCCGAGGGGGAAGGTGGCGAGAAAAGGAAAGTCCGCCGATTCGGGGAAACGCTTTGCCGCCTCTTCCAGGAAGGAGACCGCAGCTTCGAATTCCCTTACCTCGATCATCATCCGCCCCAGCGCGCCGTAATCAGCGGCACTTCCGTCCTTCAGTTCGAGCAGCTTGCGTAAACGCGGAACGGCTTCCGGAAATCGCTCGCTCCGCATCAGCATGCCGACAACTCTCTCCTGGAGTTCGACATTGTCAGGATCGGCGTCAGCGAGTTCGCCGAGGATCTGCACCGCCCCGTCCTCATCCCCCTGGGCTTCCAGCTCGTCGGCGAGGCGCATGCGTTTTTCGAGACGCTCCGTTTTGGCGGCGTCACCTTCGTCCTGCGCGGGGAGTACGGAGATGAAACTGAGGAGGAGAAGGACGGTGACGAGAGCTTTCATAGGGGCGGGGGGCGTTCGGGTAATGACCTGTATACGAGGATCGCCGTTCCCCGGGTCGATTCGGAGAGCGGCGATCATTTGATTCATTCGTCCGGAGCCGATCAGTATTCGCGATCTTTCTTGATGCCGGGCTCGGGAATGGCGTAGATGCCCTCGGCATCGGGCATGAGGGGCGAGTCGGACTCGAGGGTGAGCTCGGCCACGTTCGGTGCCATGACAAATTCGCTGTTGAGCATCTGGTCGTAGGTGATGACCTGCCCGGTGTGTGCGGCCATGCGGCCCATCGAGGTGACGTTGCTCGCGGCGACTCCGCGCTCCACCTCGTTGTGCGGCTTGTCTTCGCGGATCGCATCGATGATGACTTCCCACTCGATCTCGTAGGGGTTGCCCTCGAGGTTGGCACCGCGTTCACCGGTGGGGAAGGACCAGAGGAGATTCTCCGGATTCCCGCGCGGGTTGAGGGCGATGTTGTGATCTTTGTAGAGGCGAGACTTGGCCGGGGTGTGGCTGGCCGAGGAGATGACCGCAGATCCCTTCGTGCCGTGGGCGTAGGCGGCAAACTCCTGATGACAGCCGGTCATGTTGCGGCCTTCGTAGATGGCTTTGGTGCCGTCTTTGAAGGTGTACTCGACGCCGTAGCTGTCGAAGTTCTGATCGACCGCGACGTGGACCTTCCCATTCCGCTCCATCGTTTTGTAATGACGACCACCGACGGATTTGGCCTCGATCGGGAAGTCACCCTTGATCATGCACATCTCGTCGATACCGTGGATGAAGAAGTCGCTGAACGATCCGCCGCTGAGCCAGAGGAAGCTGTGGAAGTTCTTGATCTGATACATGAGTTCGCTCATGTCGGTGTCGTTCTTCGGCGTGAAGCAGGTCGCGACGGGACCCTGCATGCGGTAGGAGCGCATGAAAGTGATGTCACCGATGGCGCCGTCGTCGATGCGCTTTTTCAGTTCGTTGCGGGCCTTGCAGTGGCGGCACATCAGGCCGACGCCGACCTTGAGATTTTTCTCGACGGCTTTTTTATTGATCTCGAGCAGCTTGCGGGCGGTGAACCCGTCGGTCGTGACGGGCTTTTCCATGAAGACGTGGAGCCCCTTCTCGACCGCGTATTCAAACATCGGCCAGCGGAAGGCAACGGGGGTGGTGAGGATGACGATGTCGCCCTTGTTGAGCGAGTCCATCGCGTTGCGATAGCCGTCGAAGCCTACGAAGCGATGCTCGGCGGAGACATCGATCTTGTCACCGACCTGGGGGTCTTTGGAAAGGGTCTCGTGGCTGCGTTTGAGATTGTCTTCGAAGACATCGGCCATGGCGTGCAGCTTGAGCGGCCCGAGCGTGCCCGAGACACTTAGGGCGTTCTTGACCGCCCCGGTTCCGCGGCCGCCGCAGCCGACGAGGGCGAGCTTCAGCTCGGAGTTCTCCTGCGCGTGGACGTAGGGGATACTGATGCCGGCGAGGACGGAGGCTCCCGCGACGGTCTTGATGGCCGAGCGGCGAGTGGAGAGGGGTTTGTTTTCAGGATCTGTCATAAGAAGAATGTGACAGGCGGCGGGAAATTCGTCAATCCCTCGTCTACGTGAGATCGGGAGCAGGCGGGGGGAAAGGGCACTGGGCTTGCAGGACTTCGAGGCGTCTCTTTCGAGAGTGATCACTCCAGCTCGAACCGCTCTTCCCACGGCGGCGGGGGAGGCTCGTCGCCGAAATTTGTAAGCCAATATCGCGTTTGCGCGGCGGTCTCCCGCATACACTCCGCCCAGCTACAGGCCTGACCGGGACCTTCGAGGAGGGGACCGCCAGGATCCGGAAAGATCATTTCCAGATCACCGGACGAGATCGAAGAGATCTTTGTGGCCCGCTCAGACAGCTGAACCAGTGACTGAAGAACCGGATTTTCATCCTCGCTCATAAGATTGCACGTTCCGCTGAATTCACTGCCTTTACAACCCGTCACCTCACGGACCGTCGATTGCCAAGAGACGCCCCCGGCAGATTCCTTCGCGATCCCGTCGCGACGGGCGCTATCTCGGCGATACTTACCGCATCACCCCGGCTTCTCCCCCCGTTTACCGGATTCGCAGCCCCGGCAGGCTCTTTCCCTTCCGGAAAAATGCGATTGAAGGGCCTGCCATCGCGTGCGAAGGGAACTGTCCGGCTTTTCCGGTAAGGATGGCGCTTTCACTGAGATCTCTCAATCCCGACCTCTATCCTCCCGGGGCGTTTCAGATTCCCCGCGAGGCAGGGGTGTGTCGAGTCGGTCGGGACAGTAGCAATGACATGCAGGTCTTCCACGCCTCGGTCTCCTCCCGGCATGCGATCATCGAGGTGAACGGCGGCGACAGCGTCGAGGTCATCGACTGCGGATCGAGCAATGGCACCTTCGTGAACGGCATCCAGGTCGTCGATCGCCGCCCCATCTCTGCCGGGGATCTCCTGCGTTTTGCTTCTGCCGAGTTCCGTGTCTCGGCCGATCTCGACATCACCGGCGAGGCGGAGGCCCGGCTGGACGGTGCGACCGGCCCCATTGACCCGGGGGGCGCTGCCCTGGAAGGGGGAGACGATGATACCAGCCGCCTCCACACGGACTCCATTCGCGATCTTCTCGCGGCAGAGGTGGCCTCGCTCAAGGCCGAACACCATCAGGGGCTCTCCCGCACGGCGGCTGACGCGGCGCAGTTGGCAAAAAAAGAGGCCGAGATCGCCTTCCTGCGCGGGGAGAACGCGGCCCTTTCCGCTCGTCTCGCCGGGCAGGAGGATGTCAGTCGGCGTCTCAATCGCGAGATCGGGGACGGTGCGCAGCGCGAGCAGCGGCTCCAGCAGCAGCTCAGCGAGAGCCGGAATACGCTGATGGATCGCGAGGGCAGCATCACCGCGCTCAACTACGAGATCACCCGCCGCGACGGTAGCTTGCGGCAGCTCGGCGAGCAGCACGATCAGCTGCAGCAGACCTACGATCAATCCCTCGCCGCCTACGCTGCTCTCGAGGGCGAGATGGAAGCGCGGAATGCGGAACTCGCCGCCGCGATCGCTGCGGAGGACTTTGCCGAAGCGACCGCCGCCGGTCTCGTGGCGCGGCTTTTCGAGCTAAGCAGTCGTCTCCTCGGCGACTGGCAGGCGTGGTTCCGCGACGCCGGCTCTGGTGAGGAATCGAGTGACCCCGAGATCGCTTTTGCCCGGGTCGAAGAGGTCGCGACCCGCATCCGCAGTGAGCTGGAACTCATCGAGCCGATCTGGCATCAGTTCGGCGAAGGGGTGCAGGAGGAGCTGCGCCGCCGCTGTGATCGCCTCAGCGAAGAAGAGGCGGGGCTGCTCGTTGCCGCCGAGGCCAGTCGTGTCGAGTTGGCCGGCGTCATGGAAAATCTGGAGCAGTTCCGCGAAGTCATCGATACCGAGGTGCGCCGCGTCCAGGGACTGAGCCGGCGCGGCACCGAGATCGAGATCCCCGAGCGATTCGAGGCCATGGTCATCGCCCGCGATCGCGAGCAGGAGACCTATCGCGCTCTCATCGAGCGTATCGAGGTGCTGGATCGCCTCCTCGCGGGCTACCGAGGATCGCGCAAGCTCAAGGAGGTCGTGGCCGAGCTCGACGAGTTCCGCTCGCGCCTCGCCCTCATCCTCGAGTCGAGCGGGGTGCGCATCTTCGACTTGCCGCTGCGCACGATGCTGACCTTGAAACACCGCAAAGAAGTCCAGATCCTGAGTCGAAAAGGCTGGGGCACGAGGCACTATACCGAGTATCCTTTCCAACCGGGCGAGGTCACCAAGGTGATCCGGCCCGGCTACCGCGTCGGCGAGGGCGAGGTCTCCGTGATCCTGCGAAAGGTGGAGGTGCTCATCCGCGGGGTCGGCGAGTAGACGGTGCTGGCCCACCCCGGTCCGATGACGATGCGAATCTATCGAACAATGCGGTTTTTTCTCCTGAGCTGCCTGCTCTTCCCGCTTGTGATGTTGAGCCGGGCGCAAGAGCCTGCCGTCGTGCCGCCGGAAGATCCCGTCGCGGAAGATCCCGCCTCGAAGTGGGTCTCTGTCTACGGCTGGACTCAGACGGGGGACAGGCTCGCGGCGGCGGAGCAGTGGGCCCTCGCGATGGGCAGCTACATCGAGTCGTATCGCCAGATCGGGGAGCTCGCGGAGACCCATCCCGCCTACGAGTCCGAGCTGGTGGCCTACCGCACCGGGAAGCTCGAGCAGTTGATCGAGACCGCCGATGCCCGACTCAGCGAGGATGAGCACGAGACGATGATGAAGTATCTCGACTTCATCGAGTCACTCGAGCTGGGGCTGGAGCAGCGCTTCAGCAATCAATACGAGGCCGCTCTCGGCACGCTCGATATTGCCCGGTCGCTCCTCGACGATCTCATCGGGAAAAAGCCGCCCGAGTTCCGCGAGGCGATTGACTCGCAGTATCGCCGGCTCGAGGACAACATTTTCTGGCTGAGTTCGCAGATCAATTACAAAGAGGCGAGCCGACGGCGTCCCACGATCGCCTCTGACGACGGGCGCGACTGGGGCACGACCCGTTTTGTGAAAAAAGAGGATCTCCCCGATTCCACCGACGGGGTCTTTGCCTTGGGCCTGCTCTTCCCCTCGAGTCTCTCGGTGAACGAACTCACGGGCGTCTCCGTGACCGACCTCGTGCCGCTGCCGGAGAAAAAAGAGGAGGAAAAAGCCGAACCGGAATCCGGACCCGCGACGGGCAGCCCGATGCGATTTCGCATGAACAGTAGCCAGGCCCTCGACGCTGCCGGAGAGCCGACTGCGGACTCCTCACGGTAGCGGTTCGGTGATCGCGAGGATGCCGGCGAACCAGTTGGTTTCTTCGATCGGCGCGGTCACGTCGCGGATGTAGACGTAGGAGATGTCGCCGTCGAGATAGAGGGTGTTGGGGCAGCCGAGTTTGTCGCGGAAGAACTCGGCGAAGCGGTAGAGATTGCTCATGCCCTTGTCCCGCTCCAGCACGGAGCTAGCGAAAATGATGGTCCCGTCCTTCGTCACGCCGACGCCGTTCCGGTAGCGTTCGCTGGTCGAGTCGGGGGTGAGAATGGGATGTATCTTTCCCTCCGCCACCAGGAGCGGCCCTGACTGGGTCGCAAGGACCGGATTCTCCCCGAGCGTGGCGTAGCGATGAGATTCGACGACCGCTGCGCTGCCGTCGTTTCGAATGAAAAAGACGCCGTTCGGCTTCAGGAAGAAATTCGGGGTCAGCTCGCCTTCGCTCCGTTTGACAAAGTCGTCGAGATTGAGCGGGGTGATCGTTTTTCCCTCGGCGATGTGCAGACCCGAGGCGCGGAAGTTGCCTTCGAAGATGCCCGAGTTCATCGCGAATTTGAGGCGGCGTCCCTGCCCGCGGAGGCGGGTCTCGAGTTTTGGGACTGTGTTAGGAATTCCCTCTCTCTCACTGAGGAAGAGCTCGATCTTCTCCGCGCCCGGTTTGACGCGGTAGATCCAGTAGGTCGTCCCGGCGTGCTCCATTGTCTCGGCCCGCGCGGAGGAGGCGAGGCCGATGAGCAGGGCGAGGGCGAGAGCAAAGAGGGTTGGGCGCATGACGATACCCTGTGAAGTAGAGCGATGGCGGGCCCGATTGTCAAGCCTACTGCAATTCCCGCACGGCTTCTAGGTAGGTGGCGACAGCTTCGACGGGGTTGCGTTCGTAGGATTTCTCCAGTTCCTCGACGGCGGCGGAGTAGAGTCTCTCGCTGACGAGGAGGCGTCCGTGAGCGAGATGAGCGGCGGCGGCGTGGTCGGGAAGACGCTCGGCCTGCTCGAGGAGCATGATGGCTTCTTCGATCCGCCCTTTTACCTCGCGGAAGCGGGCGAGGAGGATGAGGGACTGGCCGTCGAGCGGCTCCCGCGCGAGCCATTCCTCGACGAGCCCGGCACCGGCCTCGGCGTCACCGTTTTCGAGTTCGATGAGGGCGCGGCTGCGGGTAAGGCGCGAGGTGATCGCCTTGTCGGCATCGGGCGCGGCGAGAGAGGCCCGGTAGACGCCCGATGTCGCGATCAGCCCGGCGAGTTCGGCGGCCCGGGGCCAGTCTGCGGCATTGCTGAGCATCTCGAGGGCATCGACGGCGCGGGGCAGACTGACCGGCTCTTCGGCGACGATGGCGGCCCGGTAGCGATCGAGGGCAAGGTCGGGGAGGCTGCTCTGGAGGTAGAGGTGACCGAGTGAGAGTGTCGCTGCGGGATCGAGGGTGCCGATGCGGTGAACCATCTCGAGATTCGCGGCGGCCTTCAAGGTTTCGTCGAGAGCGATCCAGGCGTCGGTCTGGGCGAGCCAGATGGAGCTCTCGGCGGGCATTTCGGCGATGAGCGACTGGTAGATCGAGGCGGCCTCTTTCTCGTGACCGAGGAACTGGAGCGCCTGAGCTTCACCGAGACGCCACTGGCGCTCGCCCGGCTGAGTCAGCATGGCGAGGCGGTAGGCATCGAGGGCGGCCTGGTGGTGCTCGTCGCGGGCGTGGCAGTAGCCGAGGAGACCGGCGGTGAGACCATCGCGCGAGCCGAGTTCGAGGGCTCGCACGAGATGGATTTTGGCCTTTTCGAAATCTTCTAGCTGGACGTAGACGACTGCGAGATTGCGATGGGCGTCGCGGAAGTTGGGGAACTTATCAATGGCGCTGGTGAAGAGCACGACGGCTTCGTCGCGCTTTCCGTCCTCGACTTGGAGCGAGGCGAGATTGAAGATCATCGCGGCGCTGTCTTCGAGGAGGGAGGAATCGGTGAGGGCTTTGATGGCGCCGGGCCTATCGTTCGCGGCCATCGCGGCGGCCATTTTTTCCAGGTAAAAGGCCTCGTCTTCGGTGATGCGGGGCTCGATGCGGGAATCGATCCCGTAGCTCGCGGTGATAGACTTGCGGAAGGTCTCGCTTTTCCAGAGTGGATCGATGGGCAGGGGATCTGCTCCCGTGGCGGCAGCTGTGAGTGACAGTGCTAGAGTGAGGAGGATCGCACGCATCAGGGTTTGAGGATGAGGGGCCAGCGGAAACTGGCCTGGACGGAGCGGCCGTCCTTTTTCGGGGCGGTGAAACGGGCCCGGGTCGCGAAGGATCGGGCCATCACGGTGAAGTCGTCGTGCGGGCTCTCGAGGACGCGGTTCACGGTGACGATACCCCCGGCGCTGATGAGCACCTCGAGGACCACTTTGGCCTGCTTCACTCCTTTGGCCTTCTGACCGGCGGGGAAGGTGACGGCGGGCTGGTTCACGAGCCGGGGCTGGGAATCGAGATCGGCGGCGGAAAAGGTCATCTGCGCGAGCGGGGTATCCTGCGCGGGCGCGAAGTCCGAGGGGTTGAGCCTGAGCTCGATGTCGCGCACTTGCGTCGCCGCGATCGGGGGCGCGACGGAGTCGAGCTGGATGTCGAGACGCGGGAGGTCTGCCGGGGGCGGTGGCGGTGGCGGTGGAGTCTCGGCGGCCGGGGGCGGTGGCGGCGCGGGCAGGCTCACGGGGCTGATCGTGTTGAGAGTGCGCAGGGTGAGCATGGGTGACTGCGAGGTGCGCGTCAGGCGCATGCCTACGAGGAAGAGGAGAAGTCCCGCAGTGAGCCCCAGGGCGGTGGCGGCGCGGAGCAGATCTCCGCCGGCGATGGCTGGTTTGTTAGTCATTTACCGTGGAGACAAAAACGTTGGAAGCCCCGGCCATCCTGGCCTCGTCGAGGACGGAGACGGTGGCCTCGGTCGGGGTGTCGCGATCGGCCTGGATGATCACGGGCATGGGGTCCTGCTTGAGGAGGCGGGCGACGGTGGAGCGCACCCCGGCGACACCGATCTCGCTCCCGCCATAGAAGACTTCGCCATTGCGGGTCACGCCGATGAGGATGCTGTTGCGCTCGAGATCCTGCTGGGTCGCGGCGCGGGGTTTGTTGATCTCGATCCCGGTCTCTTCGACGAAGACGGTCGTGACGATGAAGAAGATGAGGAGGATGAAAACGACGTCGATGAGCGGCGAGATGTCGATCTCGCTCTTGGAGCCGGAGTCAATGTCGCTGAAACGCTGGAATCTTCTCGCCATCTTTCAGGGGTGTCGGGTAGCGCTCTGCTGGAGCAGTTGGGATTCGAGGCGGCGGAAGCGCAGGACGAGATCGTCGAAGCGGCTCTTCAGCAGGGTGCAGACGATGAGGGTGGGCACGCCGATGACGAGACCGGTCTCGGTCGTGATGAGCGCCTCGGAGATGCCTTCGGAGATGACGTCGATGGGAGAGTTAGTCGCCGAAGAGGCCATGCCGCCAAAGGTCGTGAACATGCCCGAGACGGTCCCAAGGAGCCCGAGAAGCGGGGCGGCCCCGATCATGACAAAGGCAAAGGGGAAGCGCCGGTCGGGGATGGCAAAGAGATGCTGCCCGATCTCCTGCAGGTATCGCCCGGGATCACGGGCGGACGAGAGACTGGTGGAGAGGCGCTCGAGGGTCTCGGTCGAGCTGCCGGGTCGGAGGAGCAACTGCCGCCACTCCTGCGAGTTCAGGACGGTGGCGTCGGGAAAGCGGAGAGAGTTCCACAAAGTGACGAGGGAATAGGCGATCCCGAAGGCGAGGGCGATGAGCGCCCAGAAGATCCATCCGCCACCCGAGCTGAGGTCGCGCAGTTCTGTCAGGATCTGTGCGACGAAGCTCATTTCGATTTGGTGCCGTTGAGGAAGGCGAGGCTTGTCATCTCCATGGTCGCTTTGATGCCCTGCACTTTGCGGGAGAGGAGGGCGTGGAGGATGAGGGCGGGAATCGCGACGATGAGTCCGAACTCGGTCGTGATGAGGGCTTCGGAGATCCCCGAGGCGAGGGACTTCGCGTCGCCGGTGCCGAAGACATTGATGAGGCGGAAGGTCTCGATCATGCCGGTGACGGTCCCGAGCAGGCCGAGGAGCGGCGCGGCGGCGGCGGCGATGGCGACGAAGGGCAGTCCGCGCTGGAGCCCCGGGGTGGCCTCGAGGTATTTTTCGTAGAGGGCTTCCTCGAGATCGTCGCGGGAGCCATCGGGGGCGCGCTCGACAAAGGTGATGCCCCGCTCGAGGATGGCGCGGGCGGGGTGGCGGATCACGGCGGCCTCGCGGCGTGCGGTCGCGAACTCACGTTGTTCGAGCGCCTCGAGGATGTGCTGCACCGGGGTTGAGCCGAATTGCCGAATCTTCGCGAGCTGCGCCCATTTGAAGAGGGTCGCAGCGAGGGCGATGGCGGCGAGGAGGAGGATGGGGTAGATCCAGAAACCTCCCTGACGGATGTGTTCGAGGAGAGTGCTCTCGGACTCGTTCAGGGCGATGGCGGAGCCGAGGGTGGGATCAAAGAAGATCGAGTCGGCCTCGCCTTTGACCAGTTTCTCAATCTCGCTGCGCGAAACGCCCTTGCTCACGAGGTGGGGACGGAGATCGTCGCCATCGGCAACAAGACCGGCGGCGCCGCCATCGGTCGCGAGGAACCAGCTCACCGGTCCGACTCTCACAAAGGTGCCGGGAGTGAGGACTCCATCCGCAGCGACGGCTTCGCCGGTCAGCGCGACAGGACCACCGGTGCGGGAAAGTTCGATGAGGACGTCTTCGACCGTGGCGAGCGGGGCGGCGGGGTCGGGAGCGTCGGTGGTGAGACCGGGGAGAGGACCGAGAGTCGCCTCGCGAGTCTTGCGGAAGTCGAGGATGAGGCTCTCGATGTAGGATCGCTCGTCGCGCCAGACCTTGAGATCGGTCTCAGTCTTTTCGAACTCCGCCTCGGCGGCGTCTTTGGAAGTGCGTGCAATCTCGGACTTACGGCGCTTTTCCCGGAGATCGGCGGCGATGCGACTCGCGTCGGCGGCGATGGCCGGTTTCTCAGTAGCGATGGCGGTGCGCAGGGCGGCGAGCTCGTCGAGGGCGCTGCGGAGATCCTGATCGATGGAGGCGGCGGCGTCGCGATAGGCTGCGGCGGGCTCGGCGACCGCGCCGCTCGGCGGGGAACCGGGACCTGGAGCGGCGGCGGGCTCCTGCGCGGTCGCGGACGTGAGGACGAGATTGCCGCAAAAGAGAGTGAGGAGAAAGAGGCGTTTCATTACCTGGTCCCCTGGGAAGTGTTGGCAGTTCCCCGGGTGAGGGGCAATTTCACAAAAGCCGGGGCGGCGCGGCGCGCCTGGATGTCGATCGCGGCGCGGACGCGCGATGCGATGGAGTTGTCCTCGGTCCAGATCCAGCCTTTGTTTGATGGAATGCCGTAGCCGCTGTGTTTCCCCTCGAGATCGACATACCAGGCCTGGGCCATGCCGAGATAGAGGATGCTGACTTCGCGGCGGGCACCGGCGATCTCGCGGATGTCGGAATCGACGGTGAGGGCATTCTGGAAATCGAGGTAGGCCTGCAACACGAGGAGGATGTCCCGGGCTCGGTTCTGGAGCGGATGGTCCGGATCGGGGGACTCCAGGCGGATGAGAGCCTCCTCCACTTTCCCGCGGAGGGGGAGGGGCACTCGCGGGAGGAGTGGTCGGATCTGCTGCTCGAGCGAGGCGACCTCTTTTTCCATGACGGCGCGCCAGGCTTTGAGATCGGCTTCTTCTTTCGCAAAGGCGGTCCTTTTCCCGTCAACTTCGGCGACTCGGG
This sequence comes from Verrucomicrobiales bacterium, assembly GCA_041688355.1. Taxonomy (GTDB): domain Bacteria; phylum Verrucomicrobiota; class Verrucomicrobiia; order Verrucomicrobiales; family DEV007; genus Arctic95D-9. Next base: position 24,366 of record JBDNIL010000142.1, read on the forward strand.
CTCCGGCTGCAGCAATGAAGTCGTCGAGCTGCTCCGACTCGCGCAGGCGGACTTCGCTGAGACCGGCGAGGGTGGCTTTTTCCTCCTCCCAGGCGGCGCGCTCTGCGCTGATGAGCTGGCGGGTTTTGACCCACTGCTCAAGCTTGCTCTGCATCTCGACGGCACCGGGGAGCGGAGGCTGAGGGGCGACCGGCTCCTGCGCCACGAGGGGCGTGATCACCACCTGCACGAGGAGTGCAGGGGCGAAAAAGCGGACGATGAGGCGGGCGGGGAGCATATTGTTAATGAGAAGCATTCTCAATTCGAAGTCAAGTCAAGAAAACAGAAACGTCTCTGCCGGAAGAGGGTATCTCCCGACGTAATAGGGGGCTCTTTTTGCCCTACAACCAAGGCCCGCAGAATCGGGGGTGAACCCGTTCTCGCGAGCCGCAGGGGGCGGTGTGTGACGTGATCTCTCAGCCGCGGGCGCGACGCGCGGCGATGAAGGAGCGCACGGCCATCACGGTGAAGAAGAGACAGATTACCGTCATCACGAGGATGAGTTTGGGAGCCGCATCGGCGAAATCGACCGTGCCCTTGATCATTCCGGGAATGAGCCGCCCGAGTCCGGCGAGGGTGCCGAGGAGAGAGAAGGTTACCGCGATGTGCATGCCGAGCATGTTCTTTTTCAAAGCGATGAGTCCACCGATGAGCATCGGAGCGCCAACGAAGGAAGGGATGAGTGAGGTTACGGATTGCTTGGTGGCTCCGATCGCCTCCCAGGCAAAAAAGCCGACGAGACCGGTGAGGATGAGTAGGGCGGAGCAAAGGAAGGTGAGGCTTTTCATGGTTGGTTGGGTAGGGATACGGGTAAGACAGAAGAATGGCTCGTCAATCGATTCCGGATGCCGTAGGTGCGTCCGGTGCGGGGAAGGCGGCGAGTTCCTCCCCGGTAAGCGCCCGCCATTGACCGGGCAAAAGGTCATCGGGCAGGGTGATCGGACCGATGCGCTCGCGATTAAGGGAGCGGAGACGGATGCCGTCGAGGCGGTGGAACATCCGTTTGATCTGGTGGTAGCGCCCTTCGTGCAGGGTGACGCGGGCGCGGTCGGGTGCGAGGATCTCGAGCCGGGCGGGCAGGGTCGTGATACCCTCGGTGGGGAAGTGAAATCCTGCCGCAAAGCGTTTTGTCGCTTCGGGGGGAATGGGACGGTCGGTCTCGACGAGGTAGCTTTTCTCCACCTTGCGACCGGGCAGGGTGAGGGACTCGGACCACTCGCCGTCATTGGTCAGCAGGATCAGCCCGGTGGAACTGCGGTCGAGGCGTCCGGCGAGATGAAGGGTGGCTTTGTCAGGGAGGTCGATGAGGTCGAGGACGGTGCGGTGGTCTTTGTCAGTCGTCGCGCTGAGGATGCCGGCTGGCTTGTTGAGAATCAGGTAAAGGCGGGGCAGCGATCGCTGGAGGATCTCCCCGGCGACCGTGACTTCGTCGAAGCGGGTCACCTCGCGGCGGTGATCGCAGGTGACCGCGCCGCAAAGCGTGACCTCTCCGGCGACGATACGGGCGCGGGCGGTGCGGCGTCCGATGGCGAGGTGTTTGGCGATGAAATCTTCGAGCTTCACCCGGTCGGATTGGTTAGGAAATGAGGAGCAGTCGTACCGGATCGCCGGGGAGGGTTTCCGGGGCGCGATGGAGGCAGGGCGGCACCGGGCTGCCGGGATAGTCCACCGCGATGCGCCAGAGCGTGCCGATACCGAAGGAAAAAGGGACTGCCCCCGCGAGAGGCGCGTAGTGCAGATCGTAGCAGCGGTCCCGAAGGTAGTCGGAGAAGTCAGCGTCGTCGTCGCCTCCGTATTCTACGAGCAGGGCCTCCCGCATCCCGGGGAGATCGATGCGTCGGCCGGCCTGATCGTTGCGCAGGCCTTCACTCGGGGCGCCGTGGTAGCTACAGAGCCAGGTCTCGGCCTCGACCGGGGCGCTGTCGGCGTGGAAAGAATAGACGTGGACCGGGATGACGCCGGGGTCTTCGTCGTAGGGGTAAGCGGTAATGGCATTGAGGACGGGATCGAGGTCGAGATCGCGGAGGCGCTGAAGGTCTTCAATGAGATTCGTGACCGCGGCCTTTCCTGATTCGCTGAGGGGTAGGGCTAGGAGCATTTCCTCGTCGAGGGTGAGGAGGTCCTCGTCGAGGGTAAGATGCCCGACCACTTCGCCGAAGTCTCCCGCCAGCGTGCGCGGCCAGCAGAGTGCATTGACGCCATCGCCGAAGGGAATGGAGACCAGTTCTTCAAAACTACCCACCAGCCTGATGCGCGGGTAGTCTGAGGGGAGTGGTAGAGTGGGCATGGGCGGTCGCAGAGTGTCGGGAGAGGGAGGGGTGAAGTCAACTGAATCCCCGGGGCCGGGGAACGTGAGTTCCCGGAGGGTGGGAAAGGAGCGCGCACATCCTTGTGCGCCGTTGCGTGCGCGGATGGGCTTTGCTTTTCAGGCGCGAATTGGAAGGAACGGGCCTGGAGCCCCGTTCTACTTCGGGTCGTTGCAGTCGTCGTGCTTTAGAGACTTCGTGTGATTCCCCTCCCCAAAACGAAAAAAGGCGGCCTCTCGCGAGACCGCCTTTCGGAAAGCAAACGTCACGGGGACGCCGACTTGTCACGCTTTCTTCTTCTTCTTCCTGTCCTCGAGAGCCGCCTGCGCAGCGGCGAGGCGGGCGATCGGGATGCGGAAGGGCGAGCAGGAGACGTAGTCGAGTCCGGTGCGGTGGAAGAACTTCACGGACTCGGGATCACCGCCGTGTTCGCCGCAGATACCGATCTTGAGTTTGGGTTTGGTGGCTCGACCGCGCGCAACTCCCATCTTCACCAATTCACCGACGCCTTCCTGATCGAGGCTGGAGAAGGGGTTGGTGTTCATGATCTCCGCGTCCTGATAGGTCGGGAGGAAAGAGGACGAGTCATCGCGGCTGAGACCGAGAGCGGTCTGGGTGAGGTCGTTCGTCCCGAAGGAGAAGAACTCGGCGTGCTCCGCCACTTTGTCAGCGGTGATCGCGGCGCGCGGGATCTCGATCATCGTGCCGACGGTGTACTTCAGCTCGGACTTCTTGAGGCCGTATTTCTGACGAACGCCTTCAGCGGCGGCATCGATGACCTGCTTCTGCAGCTCGAGCTCACGGGCGTAAGCCACGAGAGGAACCATGATCTCGGGGAGCACCTTGATGCCTTTGGCCTGCACTTCGGCCGCCGCTTCGAGGATAGCCTCTGCCTGCGCTGCGGTGACGGCGGGGTAGCTAATGCCGAGACGGCAACCGCGGTGACCGAGCATGGGGTTCTCTTCGTGAAGCGAGTGGATGCGCTTCTTGATGTCGGGTGCCGACATCCCGATCTTCGCCGAGAGATCTTTGATCTGGCTGGCGTCCATCGTGCCGATGAACTCGTGAAGCGGGGGATCGAGGAGACGGATCGTGGCAGGACGACCGTCGAGAGCTTTGAAGATACCGATGAAGTCCTTCTTCTGGAACGCTTTGATCTTCACCAGTGCCCTGGCACGACCGTCGTCGTCGTCGGCGAGGATCATCTCGCGGACTGCGTCGATGCGGTCGCCTTCGAAGAACATGTGCTCGGAGCGGGTCAGGCCGATACCTTCGCCACCGAAGAGGATCGCCTGTTTGACCTGAACGGGAGTATCGGAGTTGGTGCGGACACCGAGTTTGCGATACTCATCGGTCCACTCCATGAGTTCGACGAACTTTTTGTAAGTGTCGGACTTCTTGGCAGCGGCTTTGCCCTCGATGAGGCCCTGAATGACCTGGGAAGGCGAGGACTTGATCTCACCGGCATAGACGTTGCCGACGAAGCCGTTGAGGGAGAGGAAGTCACCCTGCTTGAGAGTGACGCCGTTTCCGGAAAGGGTCTTCTTGCCGTAGTCGATCGTCATGCCGTGGGCACCGCAGACGCAGATCTTACCCATCTGACGGGCGACGAGCGCCGCGTGGGAAGAGGCGCCACCCTCGGTCGTGAGGATGCCTTCGGCGGCGATCATGCCGCGAAGGTCTTCCGGAGAAGTCGCCATGCGGACAAGCATGACCTTCTCACCGCGAGCCTGCGCTGAGACGGCGTCTTCAGCCGAGAAATAGATTTTGCCCGAGGCGGCGCCGGGGCCGGCGGGGAGGCCCGAGCCCATCTTCTTTGCCTTCTTCTCATCGGCCGTATCAAAGATCGGGGCGAGGAGGTGGCTGAGGTCATCGGCGGGGATGCGGAGGAGTGCTTCTTCTTTCGTGATGAGCTTCTCTCTCACCATGTCGACGGCGATGTTCACGGCGGCGAAACCGGTGCGCTTGCCCGTGCGGGTCTGCAGCATCCAGAGCTTGCCGTCTTCGATCGTGAACTCGATGTCCTGGACGTCGCGGAAGTGTTTCTCGAGGATGGAGCGGACGTTGAGGAGCTCTTTGTGAGAGTTCGGGAGATCTTTCGCCATTTCGCGGACCTGCTTGGGCGTGCGCACGCCGGCGACGACATCTTCGCCCTGGGCGTCGATGAGGTATTCGCCGTAGAAGACGTTCTCGCCGGTGGCGGGGTCACGGGTGAAGGCGACGCCGGTGCCGGACTTCTTGCCGGTGTTGCCGAAGACCATGGCCTGGACGTTGACGGCGGTGCCCCACTCGGCGGGGATCCCGTACTTCTGGCGGTAGACCTTCGCGCGGTCATTCTGCCAGGAGTTGAAAACGGCGTTCACCGAACCGACGAGCTGCTCCATCGGATCTTCGGGGAAGTCTTTGCCGGTGCGCTCTTTGATGAGGGCTTTGAACCCGGCGACGACGAACTTGAGTTCTTCAAGGTTCATGTCCGAGTCATTCTTCAC
>JBDNIL010000539.1:0-10022 GCA_041688355.1 Verrucomicrobiales bacterium
AGGCGAGGGAGGAAAGCAAGAGAAAGGCGAGAGTGAAGAGGGTTCGGCGCATCGGTGAAAGGGGTTGAGTCGGGGTGAGTATGAGCGCGATTCCAACCCCGGGGAAAGCACGGAGTTCTGAAAAGACGTATTTGCGCAGCGACCTCGATAAAAACCGTTGCCGCGATTGTTTTTTGACGCAGAAGATGATGGCGGAGCTTTACGGGGTGTCAGTCCCTGCCGTCAACCAGCACCTGAAACGCATTTTCATGCGACAACGAACTGGAGCCGGAGGCAACTATTAAGAAATACTTAATCGTTCAAATGGAAGGCAGCCGTCAGGTTCAACGGTCTGTTGAGCACTACAGCCTGCAAGCGATCATCGCCGTTGGCTTCAAAATCGAGAACGAGCGCGCCGTCCAGCTCCGCAAGTGGGCCAACCAGATCGTTAAGGACTACACCATCCAATAGGCAAATGCAGCGCATTGTCACCGCCTATCTCGACATGGCCGAAATGCAGGCGATGCGGAAAATTCCGCTGACCATGGAAGACTGGGAAAAGCGCTTGAGCGGATTCCTCCAGCTCTGGGATCGGGAAATCCTCCGGGACGCGGGCAAAGTGACGGCGGAACTGGCAAAAACCCACGCTGAAAGTGAATTCGAGAAATACCGCATCGTGCAGGACCGGCTCTTCGAGTCGGACTTCGACCGGATGATCAAAGAGCTACCCGAGTAGGGCGACCCACCATCAGACTCAACAAATCCGTCGTCGGTCGTCCCTTTGTCCCTTAACGGATCCGGGCTTGCCGGGCGGCAGGAATGCCGCCCCTCCTTGATTTCACGAAGGAAATACTCCTTCCTCACTTCCCCTTCCCCTTCCCCGCCGCCCACTTCGGCTCCCACTCCGCCAGGGGTGTTCGCGCGGTTTTCAAATACTCGCCGATCTTCGCCGCAATCTCAGGATTTTCCGCCGCGACATCGGTTAGCTCGGCGATGTCCTTCTCCTGATCGTACAACTTCACCGGTGCGTCGGGCCCGCCTTGGCGGATGCCTTTCCAGCGCCCTTGATAGAGTGCGGCCTGCTTGAAGCCGCCTTCGTGGAACTCCCAGTAGAGGAACTCGTGTTCCTTTTGCTGGTCGGGCTTGCCGGTGAGCAGCGGCACGAGGCTGAGGCCGTCGAGGTTCGCGGGCGTCCCGGCCTTGGCGAGTTCGGTGGCGGTGGGGAACCAGTCGGGGAAATATCCGGTATGGTCCGAGACGCCGGGCTTCACCGTGCCGGGCCACCAGGCGATGAAGGGCACACGGATACCGCCGTCGGTGAGGCTGCGCTTGATCCCGGTGTAGGGTCCGCCGGGATTAAAACGCTCGAGATTGTGTTTGCTCTCGTTGTGCGGGCCGTTGTCGCTTGTGAAAATGACGAGGGTGTTCCCGGCGAGTCCGAGCAGCTCGAGCTGGTCTAACATTCTCCCCACATAGCCGTCCATCCGCGTGATCATCGCGGCCTGGCCTTTGTCCTGATCGGGCCAGTCCATTTTCGCGTAAGGTCCGTAGTCGGGGACATGGGCACCGTCGCCGATCTCGCGGGTGCGCTCGTTGTTGGCGTGCGGGATGACGAGGCTCCAGTAAAGAAAGAAGGGGTTGTCCTGATTCCTCGAGACGAACTTCAGGGACTCGTCAGTGAGAAGATCGTCAGAGTAGAGGATGGGATCCTCGGAGTAGCCGGCCCCGGCATCCCCGATGGGAGTGACGTAGTTCGGCAGGGTGATCTTTGCCTCATTCCGCCAGAGAAAGTCGGTAAAATGGTTGTGGGCGTGACTCTGGTTGAGGTAGCCGAAAAATTCGTCGAACCCCTGCTTCAGCGGCAGACCAGTCTCCGCCTCGCCTACGTCACCGAGACCCCATTTGCCCATCAGGGCGGTGCGATAGCCGGCCTTTTGCAGAGCGGTGGCGACGGTGACATCGCCGGGCTGCAGGGCCTGCGCGGCCGGGTTGCCTTTGCCGGCGTTCCCCCGGACACGCGTATGGCCGTGGTGGAGTCCGGTCATGAGGACGCTGCGCGAGGGCGCACAGACGGTGGCCCCGGCATAGAAATGGGTGAAGCGCATCCCCTCCGCCGCCATCCGGTCGAGGCGCGGGGTTTTGATGACTTGCTGCCCGTAGCTCCCGAGATCGCCCCAGCCGAGGTCGTCGGCCATGATCCAGATGAGGTTGGGGCGGGTCTCGGCGGCGGTGATGGGTTTACCACAGGGGGCACAGAGGGACACGGAGAGGAGGAGAGCAAGGCGTTTCATGGGCGAAAGTGTTAGGGTTTTTGCCAGGGGATGGATCCGCCGCGCTGGATGCGGGCGGCGAGGGCGGCGGAGAGTTCATTGAAGACCTTCGGGGCCTTCGTGGCAAGATTCATAGTCTCGCCCGGGTCGTTTTTCAGGTTGTAGAGTTCGAGCGGGCTGTAGGGGTCGTTTTGCAAGAGCTTCCAGTCGCCGCGGATGAGGGCCTCGTAGCTTTTGCCACCATAAGCGCGCCCCCCCTCGCGACGGACGAAATAGAGATCGCGCAAAGTCGTCACGGCTTCGCCTTTCAGCACGGGAACGAGACTGACGGCATCGAGCGCCCCGGGTTCGGTCGCGGAGGCTCCCGCCAGTTCGAGGAAGGTGGGGAAAAGGTCGAAGACCTGCCCGGCGTAGTCGCTCTTCGATCCCGCCGTGATCTGTCCGGGCCAGCGGGCCATGAAGGGCACTCGCAGGCCGCCGTCGTAGTGGCTCTCTTTGCCGTCGCGCCACGGATCGTTGTTCTGGGCGTGGGGAAGTGAGCCGCCGTTGTCGGCAGTGAAGACGACGAGGGTATTTTCGCCCAGTCCACTCTCGTCGAGGGTCTCGAGGACTTCGCCGATGTAGTGATCGAGATGCTCCACGAAGGCAACATTCGTGGCGCGTTTTTCCTCCAACTCAGGCGCACGCGCCTTCACCTTCGCGAGCCAGTCGGCGGGCGGCTCGATGGGGAAATGGGGGGCGTTGTAGGCGAGGTAGAGAAAGAAGGGCTCGTCTTTCTTTTCCGCCCGGCTCTCGAGGTAGTCCGAGGCCCATCGGGAAAACAGTTCGGTGGCGTGTCCTTCGGGTTCGATGACGTCGCCATTGTGCCGCATGTAGTTATTGCCGTGGCGGAGATGACCGGTGTAGCTGTCCATCATATCTCCCAGGAAGCCGTGAAAGAGATCAAAACCGCGCTCGTTCGGGGTGTTGGGCGACACGAGACCGAGGTGCCATTTGCCGACAATGGCTGTATGATAGCCGGCCTTTTTCAGTTCATCGGCGAGGGTGGGGACGGCGGGATCAAAGTAGCCCCACGAGTTCTCCGGCTGGGTGCGAATGACGCCGGGCACGCCGACGCGATCCTGATTCCGCCCCGTGAGGAGCGCGGCGCGCGAGGGCGAGCAGACCGTGCAGTTCGCCCGCATCGTCGTGAAGAGCATGCCCGCACCGGCAAGGGAGTCAATGTGGGGCGTCTTCACACCGCTCTCGCCGTAGGTGGAGACGTCGCCGTATCCCTGGTCGTCGGTGTAGATGATGAGAAAGTTCGGGCGCTGAGCTTCGGCGCGGAGTGGAAGGGCGGTGGCGAAGAGGAGCAGGAGAGCAGCACATAAAGTCCGGGGGGAGGTCGTCATGGACTCCAAGGGAAGCCGGAACGACGCCCGCCGTCAAGACCGCCTTGAAGCCAAATCGCCCCGTGCATGGACGCGGCCGGCGTGGGAAGGATAACATCGCTCTCGTGCTCCCTCACTTGCGGATGACAGTTGACACGTCCAGATTGGATCCGGGCGACTCCGAAGCGATGCGTCGCAAGAAAATCGGTGTGCGCGGCCTCAATGGCGTGCAAGTCGGTATTGTCTTCATACTCATGCTGGTGATCGGTTGGGATCTGGTGGCTGGGCAGAGTTGGCCGAAGCTGGTCGCCGTGGGATTGGGTTCTTTGGTTTATTTGGTCTGGGCTCTGCTGGGCATGGCCCCGGTCATGGAGCAGATCGCGACCCTCCGGGCCTGGGTCGAGGCAGAAAAGCCCGAGGGAGATCCGGCCGATCTTCCGGCTCCCCGCGAGTTCGCGGAAGGATGGTTTCTCGGCGAACCTGACCTCATCATCGAAATGAAGGAAGCCTACCTTCTTCCGGCTGAAGGTCCGGATATTTACCGAAACTTTGTCGTCCCAACCGGCCTCACGAAAGAGAAATTCCTTCGCGCTGTCGAGTTCCTGCCTCGTTCACCCGAGGTTGTCCATCACGCCCTGCTTTTCGTGGAAGAATCGGACAAGGCTCGCAAGGCGGACGCCAGGGATGCCGAACCCGGCTTCGGCGAGATGCCGATCGATGCTGCCGGGGGGCGACAGATTGGTGCTTGGGTTCCCGGGGCAATGCCACGGCCGCTTCCGGAGGGCCTTGCCCACCGAATTGCCGCTGGTTCCGACATCGTGGTCCAGGCCCATTTTCACCTCAGCGGCAAGCCCGAAAGCGAACAATCCACGATCGGCCTTTACTTCACAGATGAGCCACCAGAAAAGGAGTTTACCGCCATTCAGATCCCTCCGCTTTTCGGTGCCTTCTCCGGAGTCGATCTCCAGCCGGGCGAAGATCATGTCGAGATCCACGACTCCTTCGAACTGCCCGTCCCGGTCCACGCCTTCGGCGCTCATGCGCATGCTCATTACCGGGGCAAGTCGCTGCGTATGGTCGCGAAGCTTCCGAACGGCGAATCGCTCAATCTTTTGAATATCCCCGACTGGGACATGAATTGGCAGGAAGACTACCGCTTCGCCGAACAGGTTTTTCTCCCCGCCGGGACGCGTCTCGAGGTGGATGTGGCGTGGGATAATTCGGCGAAATCGAGCGACAATGCCGTGGTGCCACCAGTGCGGGTGAGATGGGGATTCGAGTCCCTCGATGAGATGGGCAGCATCGATAGTTTCGTGGTTCCCGCAGGAGATGGCAGGGAGAACACGGCGCAGATGAAAACGCTGCGGTCGACCTATCGCGAGCATCTCGTCTGGTGCGCCGGGGAACATGTCCTACGTCCCGACAAACTGGCCATTTTTGGCGAGCTTCGCCAGAGAGCCATCGAGCGCTTCGACCGAAATGGGGATGGGTTTCTGGGACTGGAGGAACGCGTAGCGGCCAGTGCCTCCCTGAAAACGACGAAAGTGAAGGACTAATCGTCGATGCCGGGGTCGCCCCGGTCACCACAATGATGACGGTTGAGCAACCGGTCGATCACGGCAGGATCCCATTCCCGACGAAAGAGAGCGCGAAGAAAACGAAAGAGCCAAAAAAGGCGGACTCTGAAAACCCTGATGTGTGAAAGGCTCTTGTAGAACCCGAGCTTCTCATTCTACAATCCCCTGAAATTACCATGCGATATTTTTTCCTACTAACGCTCGTCCCTGTCTTTTTCCTGAATTCCGAGGCTGCGGAAACCCCACCCAACATCGTCTTCATCCTCTCCGACGATGTCGGCCAGGGAGACCTGGGCTGTTACGGACAGAAGTTGATCAAAACCCCGAACTTGGATCGCATGGCTTCCGAAGGAACCCGCTACACTCAAGCCTATGCGGGCACCAGTGTTTGTGCGCCTTCACGCACCTCCCTGATGACCGGACTCGATATGGGTCTTTCTCCGGTGCGGGGAAATCGTGAGATTCCGGGTGGGACGTCGCCTTTCGGCGCGGGGCAGCTTCCCTTGCCGGAGGACACTTTCACCGTGGCCGAGATTCTCAAAACGGCGGGATACACGACCGCCTGCATGGGCAAGTGGGGAATGGGGCAGTTCGACACCACCGGCAGTCCTTTGAAAAAGGGTTTCGATCATTTCTTCGGATACAACGGACAGGTCCACGCTCACAGCTACTTCCCCACTTATCTCCATGACGACGAGGCCCGCATTGAAATGCCGGAGAACGAAGGAGGAAAAAAGGGGATCTACGCGCCGAATCTGATTCAAAAAGACCTGCTCGGCTGGGTCCGGAAAAACCACGAGAAGCCCTTTTTCCTTTTTTCCGCCACAACCCTGCCACACGGGAAATATGAGATCGACGATCTCGGTGAGTATGCCGATCGCGAAGGCTGGAGCGAGCAGCAGAAGATCTACGCCGCCATGGTGACCCGCCTGGATCGCCACATCGGCGAGTTGCTTGATCTGCTCAAGGAACTGAAGATCGACGAAAACACGCTCGTGATTTTCGCCGGGGACAATGGTTCCTCTTTCGCGGAAGACTCTCCGGTGGGCGCTTTCTTCGACCAGTCCATGGGTGGAAAACTGCGGGGTAACAAGCGCAGCATGTATGAAGGCGGCCTGCGTCAGGCAGCCCTCTCAAGATGGCCCGGAGTCGTTCCCGCCGGACGAGTCAGTCATGAACCCTGGGCGTTCTGGGACTTTCTTCCCACCGCGGCGGAACTCGGTGGCGGGGTGATACCGGATCACTGCAAAACGAGAGGGCATTCCCTCGTTTCCTTTTTGAAGGGCGGACCCGCGCCGCAACGCGACTCCTTCTACTGGGAACTCCATGAAAAGTCGGGTTTTGTTCAGGCGGTCCGCTTCGATGACTGGAAGGCGGTGAGAAACGGGTCCTCCGCACCGATTGAACTCTACGACCTCGCGAAGGACAGTTCCGAGTCGAACGACCTCGCTTCCACGAGCCCGGATATCGTCGCAAAGGCGGAGGCGCTTTTGAAATCCGCCCGAGTCGATGACCCCAATTGGCCCATCAGGGAAGGTTCAAAGTCGGGGAAAGGGAAGAAACGCCCATCGCAGTAAACCCTGACACAACCCTGCCACGTCAGTGACCTTACCCTCTTTACTCGTTAGATAAGGTTGCTTGAATAGATGCATCCCCATACTGCAAAACCCCGATGAAAAACCGCTTCTTCCTCTCCCTCCTCTGTCTTTTCAGCGCCCCCCTCCACGCGGCGGAGCCCCCACCGAACATCATTCTGATTTTCGCCGATGACCTTGGCTGGAAGGATGTGGGTTTTCAGGGCAGTAGCCTCTGCGAGACACCGGTGCTCGACGCGCTGGCAAAGGACGGCATGGTTTTCTCGAACGCCTATGCGGCGGGTGCGAACTGTGCGCCGAGCCGTGCGTGTCTGCTTTCCGGCAACTATACACCGCGCCACCATGTGTATGCCGTCGGCAGCACGGATCGCGGCGACAAGGCGTTCCAGAGGCTGATCCCGGTGCCGAACCAAGGCGGACTCGCCGAGGAGAACATCACCATGGCGGATGCGCTGAAGGCGGCGGGCTATCAGACCGCTCACATCGGCAAATGGCACCTCGACGGTCCGGGTGGCGCGAAGCCGAGTGCACAGGGATTTGATCTCACCTTCGATTCGTTCGGTAAAGGTGAAGTCAGGGAAGGCTCCGAAGGCAACCAGGCAGGCCCGCCCGATGATCCCAAAGGCGTCTTCACGCTGACGCGCAAAGCGATCGACTTTATCGAGGCGAACAAGGAAGCCCCGTTCTTCTGCTACCTCGCCCACCACGCGATCCACGGGCCCCTTCAAGGCCGGCCGGAGACGCTGGCGATGCTCAAAGCAAAGAAGCCCGACCTCAGCCAGAGCGATCTCATGTACGCCGCCTGCACCTACGACTTCGACGCCAGCGTCGGCATGCTGCTGGAAAAACTCAGAGAGCTGAAGATCGAGGAAAACACGCTACTCGTTTTCACCAGCGACAACGGCGCCACGCAGCAGTCCTCCCAGGAGCCGCTCCGCGGAAACAAAGGCGGCTACTACGAGGGCGGTATTCGCGAGCCCTTCATCGTCCGCTGGCCCGGGGTGACCAAGCCCGGCAGCGTTTGCGACGTGCCGGTCATCAATGTCGATCTCTTTCCCACCTTTCTCGCCGCCGCGGGTGCCACGACCGACAAGACGCTCGATGGAGAAAGCCTGCTGCCGCTGATTCAGGGCAAAGGCGACCTGAAGCGCAAGGCTATCTTCTGGCACTTCCCCGGTTATCTCGACGGCCCCGTGATCCGCGGACGCGAGCTCGACGTGAAGACGGGCTTCCGCACCCGCCCTGTGAGTGTCATCCGCTCGGGTGACTGGAAACTGCATCTTTTCCTCGAGGAGTGGCAGCTCGATGGCGGCCGCGAAAAGCTCGCCACCAACCACGCGGTCGAACTCTACAACCTAAAAGAGGACATCGGCGAGCGCACCGATCTCGCCACGCAAAATACCGCCAAGCGCGACGAGTTGCTCGACGAACTCCTCGCCTGGCATCAATCCATCAAAGCCATCGTGCCCGCCGAGCCGAATCCAGAATACGACCCGAACGCCGCGTCCAAGCCCGGCAGGAAAGGGAAACGGAAGGACGTCCCCCTCCAGGCATTGGGAGGGATTCTGTCCGATCGTCAATGATCTCTCTTTGACCGAGGGTGTCCGGGCTCCCTCCGACCCCGGACCTTCGGAGGGAAGGGATAAAGGAATACCCTGGCAATTCATAGGACAGCAACTCCCCAAAAGTGATCAGACTCCAACAGCCGATTCTTTTCTCCCACCCCCGCTTCTCGACAAGGGGCAACTCTTCGCTTTCCGCTTCCATCGATGGTATCATGGCATATATATCCGCCGCTGGTCTGACAAGATCCCGCAACTTCTGCCATTCAACCCTCTTGGATCCGTGACCCACACCCTCTCTCATCCCATAAAAATCCGCCGATTTATTCCTCTTCTCCTCGTGATTTTTCTCCCGGTCGGCGCATTCTCCGCAGATCTCGCCACCATGATCGATGGCATCGCGAAAAAGGAGATCGAAACCGATGGCGGAGTCGGTATGACGATTGCCATCGCCAAGGATGACAACATCATTTACCTGAAAGGATACGGGTTGGCCAACGTGGAACTCTCGGTTCCCGCTACGGCAGAAAGCGTTTATCGAATCGGATCGATCACCAAGATGTTCACCGCCGCGGGCATTCTCCTGCTTATGGAGGAAGGCAAGCTCAGCCTCGACGACCTTCTATCAAAACATCTGCCGGAATATCCGGCTGATCCCGGCGACAAGATCACGATCCGGCATCTGCTCAACCACACCTCGGGCCTCGTGAACCTGACCGACCTGCCGGATCATCGGGAGATCATGCGGGATGACCTGACACACGGGGAAGTGTTGGCCCGTTTTCAGGACATGCCATCGCTCTTCGCGCCGGGTGACCAGTTCCGTTACTGCAACTCGGGCTACTACCTGCTGGGAATGATCATCGAAAATGTCTCCGAATTGAAATACGAGCCTTTCCTACAAGAGCGAGTTCTTGATCCGCTCGACTTGAAGAACACCACCTACGATCGGCATCTCAAAATCATCCCGAATCGGGCCAGTGGATACGGACGCTGGGGAGATCAGCTCGTCAATGCCCCCTACGTCAGCATGAGGACTCCCTTTGCTGCCGGTGCTCTCGCGTCCACGGCCGAAGATCTCATTCGATGGACACGAGCCCTCGCGACCGACAAGCTATTGCAAGCAGATTCCTTCAAAGCAATGACGACTCCGGGGCAGTTGAATAGCGGCAAAGCAATTCCATACGGCTTTGGCTGTTTCGTGGGAAAACTGGATGGCCACCCCTACTTTCACCACGGCGGCGGCATTCCTGGTTTCGTCACCGAGCTGGTCTATTTTCCCGAGGACGAATTGACCGTCGTCGTACTCACCAATGCGGGCCGGAATTCACCGAAGAAGATCACCGATCAGATCGCACGATCGATTTTGAACTAGCTCTCCCTACTCGATCACATCCAGCCGATTGCCGTAGTCTTCGGTCCCGTGGATGGCTTCCAGCCAGCAAGCCAAGCAGCCAAACCGAAGGGTAGGAGCGAGCCGCCAATGGGGCGAAGGTGGAAAAGGAAATTTCTTCGGAGCATGTTAGAACACTCCCCGGGCGACGCATTACTCCTCCCAAACGAACTCGTCCGTCGATTTCCTGCCGTAGTCCCAAACTTTTGCGGGCTGGCGATTCTCATTGGCCAGGCCCATGTAGGCCAATATCCCATCGGCAATCGACTGGGCAAG
>JBDNIL010000143.1:0-16325 GCA_041688355.1 Verrucomicrobiales bacterium
GCGGCGATCAGTTCCCGCACCTGCGCCTCGGGCAGCGGAAAGGCCAGCTCCCCGACGCCCTTGACCGAGATCTCGGGCAGGAAGAACGCCGCGACGCCCTCGGAATGGAAGTTCCCCGTCCCCGTGATCTTCGAGAGGGCGACGAGGAAGGCGGCTTGGGCGGGAGAGTCGGCGGGCATGGCGGAAGAGGGAGTCGGTGCGTCGAAGATGGCGCGAAGGGGGCGGAAGGTCAAAGGCGGGCTTTCATCGAGAAGACCATCAAAACCTTTGTCCAATCCGGTATCCGCGACTTCACCGGAACCGACAAGAAGTACAAGGCTGCCTGATCACTTTGTCCCACTTGGGGATACTGTCAGTGATTGAGCTATTGTCTGAACCCATTCAGGGAATCTGCCAGCCAGTGTGGGGATCCAGCACCACGGCGTCTAGATGTTTTCCATCGCGAAGCGGTTTGAACGCCTTGGCATCGGTAGTCAGCACGGTCGCCCCGCTCACTCGGGTCGCTGCAGCGATCCATAGGTCGTTCTTATCGTGGAAAATGGCCAGACTTTGCTCCTTGGCCAGCGTGCTGAGTTCGGCGTATGCCCGGATGATCCGGTCGTCGGTGAGATCCACGACTACCAACTTGGTTCGGATCTCCGCGAGTTTCGCTTTTCGTGGTTCTCCCCACTTGCTGCTCATAGCGAATGCCTCGATTTCACCGAGCGTGACTTCACAAATCAATGGTCGGAAACCGGATTTCGTCAGGTGGAACTGCCCGTCGATCGTTTCGCACACCTTGGCTCCCCGCAGCCATAACAGAAGCACATTGGTATCCAGAAGATAGTAACCGCCGCCGGCCATCAGCCCATTTCCTCCAGCGCGAAAATGAATTCCTCGTCAGTCTCCTCTCCCGGGATCATTCCCAACAGACTCGCATAGGCCGATTGTCCGGGCCTGACTCGAACCGCCAACCCGTGATCCACCACCGTGCCAGCCAAGGGCAGACGCGAGAAGAAAGAATCCTGAACTCCGGCCGGGTTGATTGCATCCGCATCGATCCTCAAGAGTTTGCCGGAAGGACGGAAAACCGCGAGCCCTTCGATGACCACATCCTTGTCCAGGTAGCCGGCCAGCCCGCTTGTAAAATCCTCCGCATTCCACAGGGCGGTGACCAGAGTGCCATCCTCAAGATAAAGACCCATTACCTTCCGGCTGACGCCGAGCATGTCCAACTTGCCGCACAGCCGCACCCGGCGCGGTGGCGGCGTTTGTTTTCTCAAGCTTTCCGCGGCGTCTGTCAAAACCCCATCGATCCGGGCGTCCACGGTCTCACCACCCTCCATCACAATCGATTCCAACCCCCGCCGAAGCGGTGCCCGGTATCCGGCGAAGCGGTTGAGCAGCGCATGATCAAAGCGGCTGCTATCCACAGTCTTCCGGCGGACGTCCCGCAAAGACTGCGCGAGGAGATCGAACGCCGTCTCGTCTGGTTTCGGACCATCGTCCCAGAGTTGGCGTTGCTCGAAAAGCTCCGCCGCCACGTCACCGAAGCGGGGAACCCGGAAGCGCAACGTCGTTACCTCGTCGCCCTGACCTTGCATGCCGATGAAACGCACGTCAGCCGCATCCTTCAGCACTTGGGGAATCCGACCCCGCGTCCGGCTGGCGTGAAGGAACCCCATGCGCACCGAGTCGATTAGCGTTTCCTGCAATCCCGAAAGCACGGCGCCGACCAAATCAGGGCGCGGTGATGCCCCGAGACCTGACGGCCCCCGAAGCTCAAAACTGCGCTCGACGTAATGAATTCCCATAGATTTGGTGGTGAAAGCTAATTCGGGTTGCCGCCATTGTCGATCTTCAAACGAATGCCGAACCACTGCCGATTATCCAAACTCCAGTCGATGGCCGCAACGCGCCCAATTTTGTGCTCAACCTGAAAGCCGGCCGCATTGCTGTCATTCGTGAAATTCGCAGCCATTCGCGTTGACGAAATCTCTCCGTCGAACTGGCAGACAGGAATCGCAGCAAGGCGAAGATAGCCAGCCGAAGGCTGCCCGAAGGGTAAGCGTAGCGCGGCAATCTCTGCCCCACATTGATATCAGTACCATCCATGAGAGCGAAGCAAATCTGCGCACATCCGTGTGCAAAAGCGCTGAATGATCGGGCAAAAAACACCGATTTACACGGATGGGATTTGATTTCACGGATCTCGCCCGCCAACAGCGCAGAGAGATCTTCACGCCTTCTTCGCCCCATGTAGAACGGGTCTCCAGGCCCGTTCCTCGTCACGCCGGGGCAGTGCCAAACGGGCCTGGAGACCCGTTCTACTTTCCTCGCCACATCAGCCTCCCATCCTCAAGCCCTCACCCGTCCGACCCTCTCCCCCATTCGTAAAAATTCGTGAAAATTCGTGCTCCAACCAAATCGGCGCGCAGATGCCATCGACCCACCGCTGGAGAGGACGAGAGCAACCGGCGAGACTATCCGGAGAAAAACACCGATTTACACGGATGGGATTTGATTTCACGGATCCCGCCCGCCCACAGCGTAGAGAGATCTTCGTGCATTCTTCTCCCCATGTAGAACGGGTCTCCAGGCCCGTTCCTCGTCAGGCCCGTTCCTCGTCAGGCCGGGGCAGTGCCAAACGGGCCTGGAGACCCGTTCTACTTTCCACGCCACATCAGCCTCCCATCCTCAAGTCCTCAAGCGGCCGGCCATTTTCCCCCATTCGTGAAATTCGTGAAATTCGTGGTCCAACCAAATCGGCACGCAGATGCCATCGACCTGCGGTTGGAGGGGTCGAGAATAACCGACGAGAATATCTGAAGAAAAACACCGATTTACACGGATGGGATTTGATTTCACGGATTCCGCCGCCAACGCAGTCGCGACCTCCGCACGTCCTTCGCCCCATGTAGAACGGGTCTCCAGGCCCGTTCCTCGTCAGGCCGGGGCAGTGCCAAACGGGCCTGGAGACCCGTTCTACTTTACACGCCACATCAGCCTCCTATCCTAAAGCCCTCAAGCGGCCGGCCCTTCCCCCCATTCGTGAAAATTCGTGCCATTCGTGGTCCAACCGAATCGGCACGCAGATGCCGTCGACCTGCGGCGGGAGGGGTCGAGAATCCGGACGGTGATTTCGAGCGGAGAGGTAAGAGGGTGTTGTCAGTGAGTGAACCGTGTTGGGTGGGAATTGGGATTGTTCCAGCGCGATGCGGGGGTGCGGCGTCTTGCGCAGGGGTCGAAATAAAATAACAATTTGAATAATGTTCTATTGAACTATTTTCAGGATTCGATAGACTGAGAACGAACCCTCAACCGCCAGAACCATGATTGCCGAATACCAGAATTACACTCCGGAAAATCCCGCGTTTATCCCCTCCTCACACGCCGAAGCACAGACCCGTCTCGGGAGGCTTCTCGAAATCGCCGACCCGTCCACGGCGAGTGACGAACCTTTTCTCGAAGGCTGGTGGGCGCTGTTCTGGCTGCACCCGGGCCTCCATCCTGACGACTTCGAAGTCTGGCCCGACGAATTTTCGCCCTGCGCGCCTTGGGCGGAGGAAGCCTTCCGCCGCTACTCCGCCGGCCGCATCACTGATTCCCAGTGCTACCCGTCCGACGCGGCGCACCGGCGAATCTGGCTTGAACGCCGGCTGAGTGCCTGAAATCCGCCGCAGTCGGAGCGTCGCCGCACTTGAATAAAGGCTGTCGCACTGTTCAGTGCGGCATGCCAGACAGACTCACACCGGAACACCGCTCATGGAACATGAGCCGGATCCGGAGCCGGGAAACGAAACCGGAACTTCTCGTGCGTTCACTCCTCCACGGCATGGGCTACCGTTTCACCGTGAAAGGCCCCGGGAACCGCAACCTTCCGGGAAGGCCCGATATTGTGCTTCCCAAATACCGGACCGTGGTCTTTGTTCACGGGTGCTTCTGGCACCGCCACAAAGGATGCAAAGGCACTACCACCCCGAAGACCCGGACGGAATGGTGGGAGGCGAAGTTTGCGGGGAACGTGGAGAGGGATCGGCGGAATCAGCGGGACTTGCGAAAGGCGGGTTGGCGGGTGATTGTGGTTTGGGAGTGTGAGGTGATTAAGCCGCGCCTCGACCGGATTACCTCGAAGATCAGAAAACATCTCCCGTCGGAAGAATGAAATTCACAAGGGATCAGCTCATCTATTTCGGCGCTGAAGACGGCGCCTGGTCGGAAGTAACCGTCGACGAAAGAGCGAACAGTCAGATCACGGTCTCGGATACTGAAGGTGAGGCGGAAATTGTGATTCATGCTCTCGGAAAAACAAATATTCCACGCGGCAGTGCCTCCGGAAAGAGTCCTGTAACCGTTTTCAGGCGAAGCGGAGAGGCTGTCGAGAGCGGACTTAAGATCAATTTCCCAAAGCAGGGTAAAGACGAACTCCGGATTTACCGCAACACCGTTGCGGGGTTCGACTACGAAAAGGGCGATGTCTGGTTTGTATTTCGAAAGGGAGATCGATTGACGGTTGGGTCATTCCCGTCAACGAAGTGGCACGCCCTCGGTCGGGAGGACAAGGAGGATGCCGGATTTCAGGATGAGATTGAAAAGGCATTCGCGGACGAGAGCCTCGACGATATTTACTTCGAGACTTCCGGTGGAGTGAGGATAAAGCGGGATCCAAGAGTGGCGATGGCCGCAATCAGATCCGCCGGTTACATTTGCGAATACGCCCCCGGGACGAAACTCTTCACCTCACGGGTAAACGGTAGATTCTACGTGGAGGCCCATCACTTCATCCCCCTCTCCGCTTCCAAATTGGTCAGCGGGAAACTCGACATTAAGGAAAACATCGTTTCATTGTGCCCGCACTGGCATCGCGCCATCCATCACGCGGACGCTGAAACCGCCCGCAAGATCATACAGCAGCTTGCCGCGATGTCGTCCCGCCAGGAATTGTTGAGAAAAAAGAAGGTCACGCTGCCTGACCTTTTTGAGTTCTATGGTCTTTAGAATCCAAATCGAGACTGTTCACTAAGACACCGGTTGACAAGTGACATAACGTGACGTCACGTGACCAAAGAATGGCGCAAGGTTCATCAGGACGAATAGTGATCGATGTCGATCCGGAGTTTAAGCAGGAGCTTTACGACGCTCTGAAGCAGTCCGGCAGTACCTTGAAAGACTGGTTTCTTAACCATGCCACCGAGTTCTGTGACGAACAGCGGCAGCCTTCACTTCTCCGCGTTTCCGATCGCGGGGTCTCCTACGGGGCGCGGTCCGCGTCTCTCACACCCACTCCCGATAAAAATGGCAGCAATAACAGCACTGAGAATTAACGGAAAAGCGACCGCCGCCAATCCGGGAAACGGCGCTCTAGCGATTTCGAATACGGATGCGCTCAATGCCATCCTCGCGGCAGAGGGCTGGCCGGGGGGCGGAACGGGTTACCGGGATCCCGCCTTCTCTGATCAGATCTGGGATGAATTACCCGCCATTGCTTCGCATTGGCTTCAATCCCCGATGGACGCACCCGTGCTCCTCGACGAGTCCTTTTCGAAAAAATGGATCGCCCTCCTCCGGAGTCAGTGCCTTCTGCGGCAGCAGAACCCCGCCTCGGGCCCCGGCAGAGAACTGAAACATCCCCGACCAGTTCATATCGACTTCTCAGGCCTGCCCTTTCCGCCGGTCTCGAAACCGAAGTTCACATTCATGGACCTGTTTGCCGGTATCGGCGGGTTCCGAATTGCACTACAGAATTCAGGAGGAAAATGTGTTTTCTCCTCGGAATGGGACCGGCATGCGAAGGAAACTTACTTTAAGAATTACGGAGAGGTTCCGTTCGGGGATATTACGCAGTTCAGTAAAACGAACAACTTGCTTGAGACGATACCTGATCACACGATTTTGTGTGGCGGATTCCCGTGCCAACCCTTCTCCCAAGCCGGACTTAAACTTGGCTTTGACGATGCAAGAGGAACTCTATTTTTCGATATTCTAAGCGTTGCAAAGGCTAAAAAGCCTGAGGTCTTATTTCTTGAGAATGTGAAACGTCTTCAAACTCACGATCATGGACGAACATTTAAAGTAATTATGAACTCATTGCGTGAAATCGGATACCACCCGCACGCAAAAGTTCTTCGTGCCTACGATTTTGGCGTGCCGCAGAATCGCGAAAGAATTTTCATCGTCGCCTTCCGTGAACCGTTGCACTTCGAGTTCCCTACCCAATCAAAGACACGGATCTACAAAAATTTTGGTGAGGCGTTGGAACCGAAACCAGATGCTAGATACACAATAACCGACCGCATGTGGGAAGGTCACCAAAAGCGCCGTGCCGCGCACGCCGAGAAAGGAAACGGATTCGGCTACAGTCTTTTTGACGAAAACTCAGAGTATGTAAATACTATTTCTGCCCGCTATTGGAAAGACGGGAGTGAAATACTAATAAAGCAAAAAGGGGGCAATCCACGCACCCTTACCCCCCGTGAAAGCGTTCGAATTCAAGGGTATCCAGAGGAGTTTATTCCCCATCAGTCACGCAAATGCGCGTACAAACAATCGGGTAACTCTGTTGCTGTTCCCGTAATCTACGCCACTGCTCAAGCGATCATCAGCGCACTACACGGCAATCTCCCGCAAACCACTCTCCTTCCACTTACTTGAAATGCAATTCGGTGATCCAACCCCGTTAGTATCTCGGATTAAGGAGCTCAATTCACAGCTTAACGACATCGGAACTGAATTCACTCTTGGGAAAAATCTCCGCGAACAAATTTCTGAGTCCTATCGTAAAGTAATTGGAAGAGACTCGAAGCCCGCCGCAGGGACCACTCGATTCTTTACAAGCGATACTAAATGGCGTGACGAATCCGATACCGTAGTCGCTAAAGCTGTAATTACGTATCCACTCTCGAAATTACTTACTCAGTATCGCAACGAATGGAAGGAGATTGCCTCACATATTGGTCCTGAATGGAACGCAAGAGCTCCGTTCCCGGCAAAGGAAGCCGACGGAGAATATGGTGGTCGAAGTCGCTGGATAGCGGCGCTCGACAAGCGAGGACACGACCCTGAGAATACGGAGAGACTCTTGAAATTTTTTAATTACGACCCTTCATTTATGAAAATGAAAGGCATAAGCCGTCCGGACTTCTCAAGTTCCGCCCTGAACAGTTGCATCGAGGATCAAAGATCTGAAGTTTTGTCGGGTATATGTCAGGAGGTGTCCGAATCGATCAATGGTGTTATATACCAGCAGGTTGTTGAACTCATATTTCAACAAAGCCTCGCTCGAACGAAAGAAAAATATTCAACGAATATTCGAAACACACCCTTCACCAGTGCCCTCCTGGGTAAGCCATTCCTTATCCTGACCGGCCCGTCCGGAACCGGCAAAACCCGAACGGCCTGTCGCGAAGCTGTTTCTCTAGCCGGGGATCACCGGTGCAAACTCGTCGCCGTCGGGGCAGACTGGACGGACAACCGCCATGTTCTCGGGTTTTTGAATGCGATCACCTCGTTGCCGGATCCTTCGGACACAACGGGTGACGGTACCATCCCCGTCTACGAAACTACCGCCATTCTCGACCTCATTCTTTCAGCTAGTGGCGATACCGGGTCGCCCTACTTCCTGATCCTCGACGAGATGAACCTTTCGCACGTCGAGCGATATTTCGCGGATTTCCTTTCCGCAATGGAACTCGATAACAAAACCGGCGCACTCAAACTTCATTCGGCCGGAAAGGCGGTTACGCGTGGGGGTGTCATCATTCCGGGGGTGATCGACTTTCCCGGGAATCTGTTTGTTGTCGGCACTGTGAATGTCGATGAAACGACTTATATGTTCAGCCCCAAAGTCCTGGATCGGGCGACGGTTATCGAGATCCGCGCCGACGAAACGGAACTGAAATCCTTTCTCCTCGGAACCGGGAATTCGGGACCCGCTTCGGCAGAGGCCAATTTCGGAATATCCTTCCTTGAGGCAGCCTCGGTAATCCGGAACGACGGTGATCACGAAAGCGTTCCGCATCTCCCCGACACGGTTCGAGAAGAAGCAACGAAACATCTCATGGAACTCTTCAGGATCATGAAACACGGCCGTTTTGAGTTCGGTTTCCGCACCGGAAAGGAGATCCTGCACTCTCTCCGTGCCGCGCAGTTTCTCACAGGACCCGATGAGGAGGCGCGCAGCAAGTGGATCGCCGGAGGTTGGAAATCGTGCCTCGACGAACAGATCCTGCGGAAGATCCTGCCCAAGCTCCACGGCAGCAAATCACGACTAAGCCCGCTGCTAGGCGCTATAGCCACTTATTGCGAGACAGAGGACTTTGCAAAAGCGATGACGCACTTCCCGGTAGGAACCGGCGCGGCAAAGCGGGGTGCCACCGACGTCATTGATGCCGCGCCCGGAAAGTTTCCGAACTCGCAAAAGAAGCTTCGGGAAATGTTCCGCGTGCTGAACTCCGAACAGTTCGTCAGCTTTATCTGCTGATCCGCGACAGCCATGGAAGGATTCTCCGCTATCGCTTTCCCGATCGGTGACGAAAGCGGTTCGTGGCTCGTGATCGGCGAATCGCACAACAACGAATCGTTCGATCCGGATTGTGACATTACATTTATTGACCTGAACAACGGTCTCAGGGGCCGGCCGACCGCCGTATCCGATCTCTCAGTCCCGCCGGTCACCTTCGGGACAAACGGCATTGTCCGACTGGTGGAGACGATTCCCTACGATTGGAAAGTCACGGGTTCCCAAACCGTTGAAATCCGCTCCCATTTGAAAGGCAACGGGCGGGGCCCGGGCTGGAGCCATCGGATGGGTGAAACCCACGGTCGCTTTCAAGTGATCAACTATCTCGGCATCTCGACCTTCGAGGTAGTTTCGGATCGCGGGTGCCTCGCCATCGGACTCGAGCTCGTTTCCAAAAAACTCGACTACGATACCGAGTTCCGGCAACTAACGACCGAAATAGCCGACTTCTGCCAGCAGCTCCTCCTCAACTGGGAGTCACCGACCTCGCTGCGCTTCGAAACCGACGTGGACCGTCAGGGTAAACTACTTCTCGAGCAGTTCCTTTTCCTTCGCGGTTCCCTCGACAACGAAAAGCTCGAGGGAATCCTCGAGTCCATCATCCAGCGTCCACACACCGCTCTTAAAAGTGAAACGGAGTGGACACCCGTCACCCTTGCCGGATCAAATGACTGGCTGAAGAATCCGGCGGTGATGGCGCGCGACTGGTGGTGCGGCACTCGCGGCGGGTATATCCCCGCCGCGGTCCTCCACGTTCGCCGCTACGATTCGCACGACACCCCGCCAAACCAGTTCCTGAAATTCGCCCTCGAATCGTTTCTGAGATTGTGCTTGAAAGTCATCGCGACTCACCCGGAGGCGATATCCATTACAGCCGACGCTGAAGCAATGACCACACAACTGGAAGAAATTCTAGGGAGGTCGTTCTTTCGCGAACTCAGTCCGCTGACGAGGCTGCCGCTCGACAACCAGACCCTACAGAAAAAACACGGATACCGCGACATTCTCCAGACGTGGATTCTGGTCGAGGCGGCTCTTTCGCTCACCTGGGACGGCAACAACGAAGCCGCTTCAGGACCGTCGCGTGATGTGGCCACACTCTACGAATACTGGATCTTTCTGAAGCTCCACTCCCTGCTTGATTCCCTCGCGGGTGTCGCGCGTGTCGGCGGTCTGCCTTCCCCTTCATCGGACCCGGAGGCTTTTCTGCAGTCGCAGGGAGAGGAGCTGATCATCAATCTCAAACGATCCAAACGCTCCTGTGCGAAATTCACTTATCACGAGGAGGTCGACGACGGCATCGCCCTCAACCTGAACCTCTACTACGAACGCGTCTTCGCGGTGAACAGCTCCGCAGCATCGGCCGGGTCCTACTCCCGACGCTTCAAGCCCGATTACACGATCGCCATTTTCCCGGCCTCTTACACCACCGAAGCGGCCGCAGCAAAGGACGGGCAGATCGCCTTCGTGCATTTTGACGCAAAGTACCGCGCGCAGAGCATCAGTGAACTC
Source organism: Verrucomicrobiales bacterium (assembly GCA_041688355.1). Taxonomy (GTDB): domain Bacteria; phylum Verrucomicrobiota; class Verrucomicrobiia; order Verrucomicrobiales; family DEV007; genus Arctic95D-9. Next base: position 10,010 of record JBDNIL010000143.1, read on the forward strand.
TTCGGCGACCCTGCCGAAACTGACGAGGAAATCGATGCCGAAAAGGTTTCCGGGAAGACCATTTCCACCTACCGCCGCGGGGATCTTCTGAAGATGCACACTTACAACGACGCCGTCAGGCAGACAATCGGTTCCTACGTGCTCTATCCCGGCTCGGATACCGCGCGCGGAGACATGACTAAGTTTCATGAGCTTGTTCCCGGTGTCGGAGCCTTTGTGCTGAAACCGGGGAACGAGGAATGCCTGAAATCTCTCGGCTCGTTCCTGCGCGATATTCTCAAACATCAATCGGATCGATTTACGCAACTCTCTCGAATCCGATATTGGACCCACAACACGGTCAAAGAGGCACCTGCTGACTATATCACCCGTCCGAAAGAACTCTCGACCGACGCCCGTCCGCTCGAAGACAGACCAGCGGCACTTTTTTACATGCGCACCCCCGAGATGGCTGAATGGTGCCGGGCAGCCGGGATCATCTATTGCCATGCCACCCGGCGGGACGGGACTCCCCAGAAACAAAACCCCGACATTTTCGGAGCAGAGTGGGTCGTGCCGCACTTTGGTGGGGAATCGGCAGGGTGGATCGCGAAAGTGAAAGGCTACCGACTGATGGAGCGGGTGAAACTTGCCGGTCTTTTGGAGGTACACGAATCGAAGCTCACTGTTTCACACTATCACGTATTCCTGTTGGACGCACCGGTCGCTACTTTCGAAATCCTCATTACGAACGATTTTCACAAAACCGAGCTGAAGGGACGCCCGCTGCCAATTCCACTGGGAATGGTTTTTCAGTGAAAAAAAAGCCGGTTACCCACCACTTCCCGAAAGTCGAATTCGGGATGCAACGCCTGCACGGTTGACCAGAGCTTGCATTTCCATCTCTGGTAGGGCATCCATTAAAACGACCCCGCTCTGAATTCGCAGGTTCTTAGCAAGTTCTTTTGCAAATTCACTGATCCCGACTGAATTAATTTGCTCGGCATTCTCTTTGAAATAGCGAAGGACACAGTGCAGCAACACCCGGCAACGCCCAATCGACCGCTCAGTGAACGCTTGCTGAATATCCTGATTAGAAAGTAAAACCCTAGTGAGTTCGAAAGGGTCGGTTGACTCTGGGCGACAGGTGAGATAACCGAACCACCACAGGCGGCTGAGCGAGTTTCTAACGGCGGTCTCAAGGCCCGTACCGGAGTAAAAAAAACGCGTTTTGACCTGGTTCGCAGATGTAGGTGCCCACCGCCTTACCGTATAATCACGATAGAGAGAATGTGTGAGTGCACACCAGAGCCTCTCATCAGCAGCCTCGACTGGCGTTAGCATTCGAATCCACTGAAAGATCTTCTCTGAATTCTCAGCGTCTGCGCCCGGAGTTGGTTCCAGATCCGGTGGTGCGTCTGTTTCGATTTTCGAATCGAGCAGGTCAACAGGATCAATAAGCGGTGTAGCGAGGTCGGAATAAGCCGTCCATCCCGAACCGAGATTATTTTTTAGTATTCCAACTGATTTTCCTTTTAGAATCTGTAATCTCATATCTCCCAAGTCTTGCTTAAATCAGAGAGCCCCCGCCGTAATGGACACCTTAAAAGCACTTGGGCGAATGCAAAACAACTTGAATCATCTGAATCTGATCGAAGATCGCATCCGCTCTCAGCGAGCTTTTTCAGTATCGAGCGCACCCAAATTTTGGATAGTTTTTCATCCTCGAGTTCGTCAGGATCAAGAGCCCGAAGGAAATGGAGAGCTTCCAGAATAGCCGGGAACACGACGCTGGCTGCAATCATGCCTTGAAGACCGGGATCCGCTCTAAGATCTCTGTACAGGTCAAAATCTGCCTGCGGCAAAGTCATCACAATCTTTCTTGAGTCGTCGAAGCTGATATCACATCGATCAAGACTCTTATTTTCAGATCTCTCTATGTTTAAAATCGATGAGATCCTCTTGATCGGGTCATAGTCAAGAAACGCATCAAATTCCATGGAACTTGATGCCGCTATAATTTCGCCCCTCCCGACTTTAAATGTTCTATTACCGTAATCAGTGTGGCACCCGGAGACGGAGTAAGCGTGAATATTCTTCGCCACAACCGCGAAAGCGCAAACCTCAACTTTTCCCCTCAACTGCCCTGCCGGAATCGTGATCCTTTCACTTTTTCGGTTAAAAGTATGCAAACTCCTGTGGAAAGTGCTCCGGCACTCAAAATGTAAACCATACACGGCATCCCCATTCTCAACAAACGCAGTAACAGATCCATTCGAATGAATGATATCTGCATCAAGATACCAATTGACGCGGTCACATTCTAACCGCAGTTCGAGATCAAACTGGTTCGGAGTGACATCATCACTCAGTGGACATAAAAGGGGGTGTGGTCTCGAAATGCCCTTGCCAATTTTCATGCCGGTTTAACTCTAAGCGAGACTTTTGCACCCGACCCAACCTTTACCCGCCAATTCGTCGGATTGTCTTGAGGCAAGGTCACATTGTTAACCTGATTTCCAACCGTTTCATAGACTCTACCGGTCGAAATTTCCATAGCGCTTTCGACCTTTACTTCCTCTTCACGCCCGTCCTCGTCCATCGCCATAACGAGGAGATTCCCACTATATTCTTCACTGGATCTTATTACAAGGTCATAATCCCAGCCTGCACTACTGCTGGTCCATGATCTGAGTTTGAGACTCGGCTTTTGAGGTGCAGAAGACGAACCGCCACCAGTTCCGGGATCGCCACCCGCGGCTCCTTGTTTTCCGCCGGTATTCTTTCCATCGCCCTCTCTCCCGTCCGGCGTCTCACTTCCTCCACCCCCAGTGCCATCATTCTTTCCAAAATCACCGGCCGCAGATTTGACGAGAACGACCGCTGCCGAAGGGGGGCGAACCACAGCATCCTGATCATCTATCTTCGGCGAGCCGCCAAGATCCGGCTCACCGTCGTCCCCCGCGGATGAGTCCGGAAGTTCGTCATCTTCTTCATCAGGAAGATACTTTGAAAGCAGATCCTCATTAAATGAATCAGATGTCGATTCCGGTATTAACGATTTTAGCGACTCGCGAATGAAGTGTTTAATTTCCTGAAGAGACTTTTTAGCACGGGGATCGTCGGCATTCCTGCTTTCATCCCATTTATCATGAGATGGCGGTTCAAGCGTTTTAAGTAGGGCATTGCCTTCGTCGGATTCGCAAACAAAGAGACCGGCAAAGGGCATGCGCAGAACTCTAAACGGCGCAGGATAGATGATCATTCCTGTCTTCCTTGTCATCGCGATTTTCCGCGGGAGCTCTCTCCCGGTGAGAACTCTGAGAGTGCAGGCACCTGCAGTTTCCAACTTCTTTTGGAACTCCTTTCGTTCAGTAGACTTGATGCTCTGATAGAAAGGAAACTGGTTCTTAACCGGATGGGAAGACCGCCACTTCTCCATGAGATTAGAAAGGGAGTCCCGGCCCACCAATTGATTCCCTATCTCGAATTCTATCTTACCAAGCTGAATTGCAGGCCAAAAGTTAGCGAGTGCGGCACCCTCAAATAGCTGCTGCCACTCCTGGGTCGGATATTTGAATCCCACAATCCAAATATCGAGACCTGTTAAAGCGGTTCCCCTTCGGAAAGGCACGGGAATCAGGAGTTCTTCGCGGATAGCAGAGTGCTTGTTCGATTCCTCATCGTAATTTCCAATGAACCCTGTCCCCTGGGTTTCAGTCCCATTACCGTCAAGATGAGTAACAAGTCGAGTAACCCCCTGAAATGCCACACCTCCGTCACGAGTTTTCGTCGAATAAAGAACAGTTCGGCAGGCGGAACCGGCGAGCGGAGCATCTTTACCGATCCCAAAAGATCCGCCACTTCCGGAATCCTCCTTGATCGAAACTCCGCGTGATTTGACGAGTCCATTCCACGGAGAATCGCGGTCCTCGTCTGTACCAGCAACGCCAGTCGTGCCGGAATCCGAGATACGGAGAAATGAGGTCGACCGCTGGTCGAGCTGACGAATCGCTTCGTGAAAAAACTTTGCCGCTTTCGGCTGGTTAGGCCAGTAATCACGTGCTGACTTCAAGGAATTTAGCAGGTCTCCGTGAAACTCGATTTCGTCTTTATCGATGCTGTATGCTTTAAATGAGAGTCGGACTGGAGCGTTCGATGAAGACGCTGCGTCGAGTGAATTCTGGGCGCATTCACGAACAATATAATGAGCATAGTTGCCTTCAAACGTTTCGATTCCAGGATCATTCAGGCCTATCGAAGTTCCTCCAGATAGAGGCGGAAATTTTAGAATCATGTTTTAAACGGCTGTTTTCAAAAACTAGTGGGTTCACTTTGGAGTTTCAACAGGTCAACGAAAAGTCAAAACCAAAATAAGCGTTTTCCGGATCAATGGTCAACTGGTTTAGCAAGAAAGGACATAAATCCGTCTCCCGTAAGGCGGAATTGAGTGCAAGTAATCTTCAAAATCTCTCTTCCCCCAAAAATCTCCCCATCCTCCCACCCGCCAAACGAACACGGCCCCGCGACTGCGCCCCCCGGCTTGCGGGTGAAAAGGGGAAAGGGAGTCATGCTCCTACCGTAGCGCCGTGGGTGGGACAGCGGTGGGGGGAGGCGGGGAAGTTTTAGGTTTCAAGTTTCAGGTTTGGCTCTGCCTTTCTCGGAGGCTTGGCTGCGCCGACCCATGACCCATTCTCACTTCTTCCAAATGGTGCGCCCTTTTTCGGTGAGGCGATACTTCTGAAGCCGACTTTGTGGTTTATCGGGTGTGGTGTACTCGATGTGAGCGCTATCGAGAAGTGCTTTGATGACTCTCTTGAAAGAGCCGGTTTTCGATGTCAGCCCCAATGCGGAGATCAGGTCGGCAGCAGAGAGCGGTCTCGAAGAAAGTGCCGCCATGACCAACTCTCACTAGGCCCCTGACTGGGCCCGTGATTGCGGCTTCGGATCGACCACAGTGATCCTAATATTCAAGTACACGATAAATCGCACCCTGATCCCGCTCTCTGCTATCTCTGCCGCGGGCAGATCGAGGGCGGCCGCCTCCTCAAAGATCCGGCGAACACCGCTGCCCCACTGCTCGATTAGGTTGAGTTCGCGGAAGACACGGGCGATAGCCGGATTCCGAATGCGGGAAACCCCTCTTTGATGTCTTCAATGGTGAGCTCCGTAACGAGGATCCCGGGATTCTCAACTTCGATACGGTCATCAAAGAAGGCGACACTAATGGCTGCCCCTCGCTGGGAGTAGTCGGTGTGAACGATTGCGTTTAACCCGACCGCGCGGAGAATGCTGAGCGGAATGCTCCAAACGTCTTCTCCTCGGATGCCCGAAGGTGTCACCACCTTCGCTACGCCTCATGGGGAATCTGGAGGCAGTAGCCGAAACTCGTAAGAGTTTCGGGCGTGGGCAGTGAATTCGGGGCCGCCGGAAATCCCTGCAATGTTCATGCCCGTGCCAGAAACAGCCGTGGACGAAAACGACGATTCGCGGAGAGGGACGTCCGGGGACTGCGGATTCAAACGGTTTTCGGAGAACCCGGGCGGCGGGATTCCCCTCCTCACAAGCCAAGCAACATCCGCATCCGGTCCTCGACCTTCTCCATCGTCGCCGTTGCCACACTCCCCCACCGGCTCACGAGCCGGTCCTTGCTAATCGAGTGCACCGCCTCGCAAAGCAGCGCGGAGGCATTCGTGAGTCCGCCTTCGGGAGGCTCTACGACGACATGCCAGGGGATCGCACGGAGGGTTGAAGTGGCCGGGACCACCACGACGAGGCCGGCCTTGCTCCCGTTGAAGGGGCGGACGGAGACTACGAGGACGGGACGACGCCCCGCCTGCTCGTGACCCCGGACGGGATTCAGGTCGGCGAGCCAGATCTCGCCGCGATCCGGGATGGGGCTCGCTGGCATGCGTCAGTTGCGTCCACGGTCAAGGCCGTCGGCCAGGGTTCCATCCAGCCCGGCGATTTCGTCCCCGTAACCTTCACTTTCCCCGGCGGAAAGAGAATCGTAAGCCGCCGCCGCCTCGGCGAAAAAGCGTTCGCGCCGGTAAACCTCGAGCGCCTCGTCGAGAATATCGGTCATGCTCTTTCCCGCGTGGCGGGCGAGCTCATTCAGGAGGGTGCGGCCGGAATCGGAGATGCGGACGGTGGTAGGCATACGGGCAGTCTACATTTTAGTCGACAGATCTGTCAACATCAGGTGAAAGTTTTGGCGTCACTTCCGCCATCCTGCCAAATAATAGCTCTTGAAAGCACTAAAACTGAAATTATCTTCTTTCAAGAAACAAATGTCCGCCAAAAACCAGCTCACGGAATCTCCGCCCTATGCGGTCGA
>JBDNIL010000144.1:0-17283 GCA_041688355.1 Verrucomicrobiales bacterium
CCTCGCGTCGAGGACACGGTTCTTGTAAGTGGCGAGGTGTTTGCTGAGATGCACGTCATAGCTGTTCGTGCCGAGGCACTCCCGATTGTACGGTTCGACGACGATTTCGCCCCGGCTCATCGCCGCAAGAATCTCCGAGTCTGAAAGGATCATGATATTTTTCCCCTTCAATAAAGAGCGACCCGCACAGGAGCAAGCGGTTTTTGGTAAGAAAGGGCCAACGCTAAAATCCTTTGCCAGCAGCGCTTCCTCGGTTCACGATAGCGCGACATGAGCGGATCCTCTCCCATAATCGTCGCGATCGACGGCCCTGCCGCGTCGGGCAAAAGCACCGTCGCCAAGCTCGTCGCGGCGGAACTCGGCTGCGTTTTCGTCAACTCCGGCGGCATGTATCGCGCCTTTACCTGGTGGGTCCTGCAAAACGGCGTCGCGCCCGAGGAAACCACCGCTGTGCTGGATCTGCTCACCGCGACCGATTTTTCCTGTGGCGAAGAAAACGGCGTCGGGACCATCACCGTCGGCGGCACCATCATGACTCGCAACGAGATGGCCGCGACCGAAGTGAACGCGAATGTCTCCGTCATCGCCGCCATCCCCGAAGTGCGCGAGCGCCTCGTCGCCGAGCAGCGCCACTATGCGGAATGCACCGGCGTCGTCATGGAAGGCCGCGACATCGGGTCGGTCGTGTTCCCCGGGACGCCTTATAAATTTTACATCGACGCCTCCCCCGAAGTCCGCGAGCAGCGGAGGCGCGCCGAAGGCATCACCGACTCCATCGCGAACCGTGACCGGATCGATTCGAGTCGCAAGGCATCGCCGCTCGTCATTCCCGAAGACGCCGTCGTCGTCGACAGCTCCGATCTCAGTGCTGATGAAGTCGTCGAGACGGTCATGGCGTCGATCCGCAGTCGCCTTGACTGAGGGAGCGGGAGGGGGCTGATGCCTTGCGATGCGGGATGACGCCCTTTACAGGAGCGTCAGTTTTTTGGTAGCCTCCGCTTAATCCATGAAAAATACTCCCCAACCCTGGTCCCGTCGTCGTTTTGTCGCCTCGACTGCTGCTTCCGTCGCGTCCGTCGGCGGTCTCAATCTACTCACCACGCGCAAGGCCGCCGCTGCCACCGGAAGTGGCGTTGTCATCGGGGAGGGGGAGCATCAGTACGAGGTCATCCATAATTGGGCCGTGCTGCCCGATAAATACACCTGGCAGACGACGCACAATGTTGCGGTGGACAGTGAAAACCGGCTCTACGTCATCCACGAAGGGCGTGCCGAGCAGGCCGACCATCCCTCGATTTTCGTTTTTGACGAGAAAGGCGTCTTTATCAAGGCTTTCGGGAGTGAATTCCAAGGTGGAGGCCACGGTCTCGAAGTCAGAAAAGAGAACGGCGGCGAGTTTCTCTACGTCACCGGCTACCAGCATATCAAGAAATTCGCCAAGCTCACGCTCGACGGCGAGAAGGTCTGGGAGAAATTTGCTCCGATGGAATCCGGCATTTACGCTGAAGGCGAGGCCACCAAGCCCGAGAAAGTATGGGGCCGTGATCGCTTCATGCCGACGAATTTCGCCTTTCTACCCGATGGCGGATTCATCCTCGCAGACGGCTACGGCGCTCACACGCTCCATCATTACAACGCCGCCGGTGAGTGGCAGAAAATGATAGGCTCGCCCGGCAAAGAGGACGGACAGTTTAATCTCCCCCACGGGCTCTGGATCGACGATCGCAAAGGCGGCGATCCACTCATCGTCGTCGCCGACCGCGGCAACGCCCGGCTCCAGTGGTTCGATCTCGCCGGTAAGCATCGTCGAACGATGATCGATTTCATTCTCCCCGCCAACGTCGACCGTCGCGGAGACCTCCTCCTCGTGCCCGATCTCAGCGCCCGGATTACCCTCCTCGATGCGAATGACAAAATGATCCATCTAGGAGAAGACCCCGCCTGGCGGGAATCGGTCCTCAAAGACAAAATGGCCATGCGGAAGTCACCAGAGGGCTGGGTATCCGGCAAATTTGTCCATCCCCACGACGCCTGTTTTGATGGCGAAGGGAACATCTTCGTCGCCGAATGGGTCGATACCGGCAGAATTTCCAAACTGCGGAAAGTTTGAAAAATCGAGACTGAAAAAGAACTTGCCCACCAGCTGTCGTGGGATAAGCTGGGGCCAGGCCCCAAATAACCGACTATCCAAGAGTGATGATGTGAATTGATTAAAATAGAAAATGAGACCTTTAAGAGCAATAGGAAATGGACGCTCGTTTTATCATTGCGTTTCGCGAGTCGTTGACAGGCGGAAGGTTTTCGAGGCGAGGGATAAAGAGATTTTCCGGAAGATCATGCGGAATCTGGAAAGGTTTATGGGGGTGAGGGTAGTGACCTATTGCCTGATGGGGAATCATTTTCACCTTTTGGTGGAAGTGCCGGACATCGAAACGCTTGTTCCGCTGACGGAGGAGCAGTTGCGGGAACTGTTGCCGTTGCTGCATGAGCCGGGGGCGGTGGACACTGTTCTACAGGAGCTAGATCGGGCGGTCGAAACTGTTGACTCTCGGTGGCAGGCGGAGATTCTGGAGAGGTATGAGCGGAGGCGCGGGAGTCTTTCGTATTTTCTGAAGGAGCTCAAGCAACGGGTTACGCGCTACATGAATAAACGCCTCGAGCGCACCGGGACGCTCTGGGAGGGGCGCTTCAGGAGTGTGCTGGTGGAGGGGCATGAACTGGCGCTGCTGACAGTGGCAGCCTACATCGACCTGAATCCGGTGAGAGCGGGGTTGGTGAAAAAGGCGGAGGATTACCGGTGGAGCGGGTATGCTGAGGCGATCTCTGGTGCTAAGGGGGCCCGGCTCGCGAGGCAGGGACTGGGGGTGATACTTTCGGAGTGTCTTCACGACCCGGAATTGCGTTCGGATTGGAAGCGAACGCAGAGTCGATACAGGCAATTTCTTTATGAAGAGGGGGAGGAGGTTCGCCCGAACGAGGAGACTGGTGAAGGCGGTAGAACGGGTTTTTCCGAGGCGTCGGTAGAGGAGGTGATCAAATCCGAAGGTGCGTTGCCTATCGCGGCGGTGCTCATGCATCGGGTGCGGTATCTCAGTGAAGGGGTCGCATTGGGAACGGGCGAGTTTGTAGAGGAAGTTCTGGCGAGAGAGCGTGAGCGTGGTCGGATGAGCACGAAACAAGAGGGATCGGCGAGGCGGATGCAGGGAGCGGACTGGGGCGAACTCCGCGTGCTGCGCGCGCTGCGGCGCGAAGCAATTCTACCGGCGGAAGCGGAAGATCCCGGTCATGGGTAAAACCCGGGTTCGGGATGAAATTGAGTCAGATTCCGGTGCGCGGAACCTGGCCAGCTTCTCGTCGCTGTGAGACGACTTGCCAAGTGGCTCTCAATGCGTGATTTTCACCCCCATGAATTGTGCCAGCAACGAAACCGAAGAAATCATCAGTCTCTACTACGAAGCCTTCAACGCGGGCGATCGCATGGGAATGCTGCGTAACCTTAGTGCGGAAGTGGCCCACGGGATCAATCAGGGCGAAGTCGTCACGGGGGTGGAGGCGTTCGAGCGATTCCTAGAGCACATGGATGTTTGTTACGAGGAAAAAGTCGAGGATCTCGTCGTGATGGTGAATGAATCGAGTGACCGGGCGGCAGCGGAGTTTTTTATCCGGGGACGCTATCTATCGACGGACGAGGGGCTGCCGCAGGCAGACGGGCAGACCTATCATCTGCGAGTGGGGGCGTTTTTCGAGGTGGCGGATGGTCTCATCACCCGGGTGACGAACTACTACAATATGCAGGATTGGCTGAGGCAGGTCGGGGCCTGATGGCTGAGACCGTAGCCTCAGTCTGATGCTGATAACCGGAGGCTCAGGTTAAAATACCTCGTGCCACCTTTCCGTAGACGTCTGTGAGGCGGAAGTCGCGTCCGGCGTGTCGGAAGGTGAGGCGTTCGTGATCGATTCCGAGGAGATGCAGGATGGTGGCGTGGAGGTCGTGCACGTGCATCGGTTCGGTTTCGGCTTTGAAGCCGAACTCGTCGGTTGACCCGTGGGCATAGCCCCCGCGCACACCGCCCCCGGCCATCCACATGGTGAATCCGTGCGGGTTGTGATCGCGCCCATTGTTGTTTTCGGAAACGGGGGTGCGGCCGAATTCTCCGCCCCAGATGACGAGCGTCTCTTCGAGGAGACCTCGCTGTTTCAGATCTTCGAGGAGGGCCGCGACAGGGCGGTCGATGTCACCGGCAAGCTTGCGGGTTTGTTCGTCGTGTTTGCTGTGGGTGTCCCACGGCTGACCGTTCCCATAGTAGACCTGGACAAAACGCACGCCGCGCTCCGACAGGCGACGGGCGAGGAGGCATCCGTTGGAAAAGTGACTCTCTCCGTAGGCTTCGCGAACGGCGGCGGGTTCTTTTGAAATGTCGAAGGCGTCGCTTGCTTCGAACTGCATGCGGTAGGCGCCCTCCATCGCTTCGATGCGTCCGCGGAGCGCGGCATCGTGGCCTCCGCGGGCGGCGAGATGCTGACGGTTGAGTTGACCGGCGAGGTCGAGCTGGCGTCGCTGCGCGTCGGGGGCGAGCTCGGCATTGCTGAGCCAGGGGATCATCTTATCCGGATCGATTTTTGAGTGGTTGATGTAGACGCCCTGATGTTCGGCGGGGAGGAAGGCGCTGTTCCAGAGAATGGAGAATCGCACGGGGCGTCCCGGGCAGAGGACCATGTAGGTGGGAAGGTTCCGGTTTTCAGAGCCGAGACCGTAGGACATCCAGGCACCCATACTGGGGACTTTGGGAGTCATCGTCCCGTTGTTCATGAGGAGGAGCGCCGGGCCGTGATTTGGATTATCCGTGTAGCAGGAGCGGAGCACGCAGAGTTCGTCAGCGTGCTTTGCTGTGAGTGGGAGGAGTTCACTCACGGGCAGACCGCTTTTCCCATGATTGGCGTAAGCATAGGGCACGGCCATGAGGCCCCCGGTAGGACGTTCGGTGCGGAGATCGGCGCCCTCGGGGCGCTGTCCATGGTATCTTGTCAGGGCAGGCTTGGGGTCGAAGAAGTCGGGGCCGAAGGGGCCGCCATTCATGAAGAGGTGAATGACGCGCTTCACCCGGGGTGGGAAATGGGATCCGCCCGGGATGTCTCCGGCAGCCTGCAGGGCCGAGGCAAAACCGAGAGACCCGAGTCCGCCTCCGAGGCGCTGGAGAGCGGAGCGACGATCTATGAGTCGGGGATCAAAGGGCCGGTTCATGGGTCAGTCGAGGTAGAGAAATTCATTGCTCGTGAGCAGCACCTGGGTGTAGCGCTGCCACGGCTCTCCCCCTGCGAGAAAGGCGAGTCCGAGGGCTTCTTCGTGGCGGTCGGGCGGGCGCTGGAAGAGGCGTGCATACGCGAGTGCAATGCGTTCGTGATCGTCTTCTCCGGTCTCCGCGAGTTCTTTCCCGAGCGTTGCAGACCGATTCATCACGAAGGGACCGTTGAGGGAAAAGAGGAGTTGCAGTGGCGTGGAGGTTTCGGTGCGTGCGGCGCTGTGGGTGATGGGATCGGGAAAATCATTGACGCTCAGGATCGCGCTGAGTTCGCGGCGCTGGACGCTTCCGTAGAGGGTGCGGCGGGTCCCGGCGCTATCATCGAGGTCGAACGGTTCGCCGCCGACCGCGAGATCGATCTCGCCGGTGGCGGTGAGCATGGCGTCGCGCCAGGATTCGATATCGAGACGACGCAGTGTCATGCGGGAGTAGTGCTGGTTGAGAGGATCACGAGCCTCTGTCTCGGGATTGACAAAGGAGGTCTGCTGCCAGGTGGCGGAACTGAGGATCTCGCGATGGAGCCATTTGATCGACCATCCGTTCGCCACGAAACGGGCCGAGAGGTCATCGAGCAGAGCCGGGTGCGTTGGCGCCTCACCGGCGGGGCCGAACTCGCTCGGTGTCCCGACAAGACCGCGCCCGAAGTGATGCTGCCAGACTCGGTTGACGATGACGCGCGCAGAGAGGGGTTTCGCCTCTTCCACGAGAGAGTGCGCGAGTTCGAGTCTGCCGCTCCCGCTGGTGAGGGAGCGGGGGTGTCCGTCGCTCTGCGGGAAAGCGGAGAGAAAACGGCGAGGGACGATCTCGCCGGAGTCGTTGGGGTTTCCGCGCCGATGGACGGGAAGATCGCGGGACATGCCGTCGACGTAGTCGAGCATACTGCCGTGCTTGCCATCGTCTTTACCCTTCACGTAGAGCGCGGATTCCACGACGCCGTTGGCGCTGGCGAGGTGGAAATGGGGTGTCGTTGTTTTGAGCGTGCTGATCTCCTCCTCAATCCCTGCGATCTGTTCCTTGACGTCGTCGGGCGCAGGTTTTGCCTTTTTCAGCGCATCACGTTTTGTTTCCAGACTTGCGACCTTCGCTCTCGCGGCGGCGACGGGTTTCCAGAGTTCGTCGCTGACGACGGGGCTTTCTGTGATCCTGACACTCGCAAAAACCCCCGCGATGGCGTAATAGTCCTCGGCGGTGACGGGATCGGATTTGTGATCGTGACACCGCGCGCAGCCGAGGGTGAGACCGAGGAAGGTGCGGCCGAGGGTATCGACCCGCTCCTCCCATTCCTCGGCGACGGTGACGCTGATGATCTCGGGCGGGAGCTGGAGCTCTTTCCAGTAGCTCGGGCTGAGTCCGATGAATCCGAGGGCGGCATTGTCTTGCGGTTGAGAGCCGGGGAGGAGATCGTTGGCGAGTTGTTTGACGACGAACTGATCATAGGGCAGGTCGGCGTTGAAAGCGGCGACGACCCAGTCGCGGTAGAGAAAAGGCGGGCTCTTCGAGTCCGACCACGATTCGGGGACGTCGGTGTAGCGGGCGAGATCGAGCCAGTGCCGTCCCCAGCGTTCGCCGTAGTGCGGGGAAGAGAGGAGCCGGTCTATCGTCTCGGCGAGGCCGGAACGGTCGAATTTTTCCACGTCGTCCTCCGTCGGAGGCAGTCCGGTGAGGTCAAAGGAAAGCCGTCTCAGGAGGACGCGGTCGTCGGCGGGCGCGGCGGGCTGGAGTCCGGCCTTTTCCATTCCGGCGAGGATGAAAGTGTCGATCCGATTTTGCGCCCAGGTCTTATCGGTGGTGGCGGGAAGAGCTCGCTCAGCGAGAGCCTGGAAGGACCAGGGGAGGTCGGCCGGTTTTTCACCGGCCTGCAGATCGAACATGGCGACGAGAGCGAGTCCTATTGCGAAGTGGAGACGATTGCTTGCTGGGATGCGGAAGACTCTCAACATTCCGCTACGATGAGGCCTGCGCAGCAAAGGGCCAAGAGACGTGGTTGCGTCTACTACACCAGAATTTCCTTCACTACCCGCGAAGGGTCGACGCCAGTGAGTTTGTAGTCGAGTCCCTGGAAGCGGTAGCTGAATCGCTCGTGATCGATCCCGAGGAGGTGCAGGGCGGTCGCGTGGAGATCGCGGACGTGGACGGGATTCTCGGCGACGTTGTAGCTGAAGTCGTCGGTCGCGCCGTAGGTGATGCCGGGTTTGACGCCGCCGCCGGCCATCCAGATGGTGAAGCAGCGGGGATGATGATCGCGTCCGGCCTCGGGGCTGTCCCACTGGCCTTGCCCGGCGACGCCGCGGCCGAACTCACCACCCCAGACGACGAGGGTGTCTTCGAGGAGACCGCGCAGTTTCAGGTCTTTGATGAGGGCGGCGCTGGGCTGGTCGGTGTCGCGGCAGCGGGCCGTACACCAGCTCGGGAGGCGGCTGTGATGATCCCAGTCGGGATGGAAAAGCTGGATAAAACGCACCCCGCGTTCGGCGAGGCGGCGGGCGAGGATGCAGTTCGCCGCGTAGCTGCCGGGTCGACGCGAGTCAGGTCCGTAGAGCTCGAAGACGGACTCGGGCTCATCGCTGAGATCATTGAGCTCGGGGATGCTCGTCTGCATGTGGAAGGCCATCTCGTATTGCTGGATGCGGGTGGCGATCTCGGGATCGCCGGTCTGCTCGAGGCGCATTGCATTGAGGTCGCCGATGCCGTCGAGCATGCCGCGACGACGTTCTCTTGGTAATCCGTCAGGGTCACGCAGGTAGAGGACGGGGTCTTTCGCGTTGCGCAGTTTCACGCCCTGGTAGCGAGAGGGGAGAAAGCCGCTGCCCCAGTAGTGATCGTAGAGCGGCTGATCGCTGGGGCGTTTCATCTTGGAAATGAGGACGAGGTAGTCGGGTAGATTGTGGTTCGCGCTGCCGAGTCCGTAGCTCGCCCAGGCACCGAAGCTGGGACGTCCGGCGAGCTGGTGGCCGGTGAGAAACTTCGTCATCGCCGGGGCGTGATTGATCTGGTCGGTGACCATGGATTTCACAAAACAAAGTTCATCGGCGACCGAGCCGGTGTGGGGCAGCCACTCGCTCACCATCGTGCCGCTGTTACCGTGTCGGGAAAATTCGGTGATGCCCGGGAGGATGAGCTGCTTCTGGCTCGAGGTCATCGTTGTGAGTCGCTGGCCCTGGCGAATGCTCTCGGGCAACTCGGTGCCGGCCCATTGCCTTAGCCCGGGCTTGTGATCAAAAAGCTCGAGCTGAGAGGGGCCGCCCGACTGGGTCAGGAAGATGACTCGTTTGGCCTTCGGTGCGAAGCTCGGAAAATCTAGGCTACCGAGGGCGTTGGCGGCGGCGTGCGAGGTTTCGCGTTGCAGCAGGCCGCCGAGGGCGATCGCTCCTAGATTGAGTCCGGTCTGGTTGAGAAAGTGGCGTCGGTCCATGGCGAGTTCCAAGTTTTCAGTTTGAAGTTTCAGGTTCACTCCTGGGTGATTGCTTCGTCGAGGTTGAGCATCATGCTCGCGAGAGTCATCCAGGTGGCGATGGCGGGGGCCTTCTCCCGGGACGGGGCGGGCTGTTGGCCGACCGTGGCAAAGAGAATCGCGTCGTCCGGATTGGAGTCGTAGTAGTCGATGGACTGGATCCGTTCGCGGTTCAGGACTGCCTTTTCTGCCGCGTCGAGGTCGCGGCTGAGGACGTGCAGGGCGAGTTGATCGAGGGCGGCGTCGGGTTCGGTGATCGTGAGGACGGTATCCGCGAGGACGCGGGAGGCTTCGAGCATGCCGGTGTCGTTGAGCAGGGTGAGGGCCTGGAGCGGGGTGTTTGTCAGGTTCATCCGCACTTCACAGACGCGGCGCTGGGCGCTGTCGAAAAGGAAGGTGGGTGAACTCGAGCGGCGCCAGTAAGCATAGAGGGTCCGTCGATACTGGGCGGGGCCGACGCTGGGCTGGTAGGTATAGCGGCCCATGAAGATCTCTTCCCAGACGCCTTCGGGCTGCCAGGGTTTCACGGGCGGACCGCCGAGAGCGGGATTGAGCAGACCGGAGGATCGCAGGGCATTGTCGCGTATCATCCAGGCGGGCAGACGGAAGCGCGGGGCGCGGGCGAGGAGACGGTTCGCGGGATCGCTCTCGAGTTGCTCGGGGGAAACGTCGCTGCTCTGGCGATAGGTCTCACTGGTGGCGATGATCCGCAGGAGGTGGCGAAGGTCCCAGCCGCTCTCGATCAGTTCGACGGCAAGCCAGTCGAGGAGTTCGGGGTGGGTCGGGAGTTCGCCTTGGAGTCCGAAGTCCTCGGTCGAACGGACTAGTCCCTGACCGAACAATAATTGCCAGAGATGATTCACGGTGACGCGGGCGGTGAGAGGATTCTCCGCATCGACGATCCACTCAGCGAGATCGAGGCGGGTGCGGGACTGGTCATCGGGCCGGGGGAGAATCGCGGGGAGGACGCCCGGTTTCACGACGGCCCCTTTGGCATCCCAGACGCCGCGTTCGAGGATGTGGGTCTCGCGGGGTTCGGGGAGTTCCGAGAGGACCATGACTTTGGTTTTTCCGGCGGCTTTTTTCGTTTCGGCGAGCTGCCGGTTCGCTTCGTTAAGTTGATCAAGAGCGACCTGATATTCACGATCATCGACGAGATACTGGGCGAGGAGACGCTTCGTAAGAGCCTCGTCGAGATTGCCGTTTTTCCTTGCCGCTTCTTCGAGAGGCGAGGTCGTGACGCTGCGGACCGTCTCCCCGGCTTCGGAGGTGAGTGAAAGGCGGAAGCGACCGAGGTTTGCATCGCCGCCGGTGGAGCGATGAAGGAGGGCAAAAACCAGCTCCTCGTCCGGATCGAGGACGAGAGGTTCTTTGAGTTCAAAAACAGCGGTGTGGGTTGCTTTCGGATCGCTCGACTCGGTCGTCCAGCCATTGCGCGGGTCGTCGTCGAGGGTGTCTTTGACGAGGCCGTAGTTGCGGCCTTTGACCTCGCGCTGGAAGTCGGCGACAGCGCCCCGCATCTCGATGTCCCGCACCTGGGACTCACCTTTTCGCTTCACGAGGAGCTTGACGTTGGTGAGGATGAACTCCCCGTCTTTGCCCCGGCTCAGCTTGCCGCCGGTGTGGTCGGGATGGGGAAAGACCTCGAGTCTCCAGCCGGTGAGGCGCGGGGGGAGATCGGCCGATCCGACGGTGAGGTGATAGTCGTCCTGATTCGGGTGAGGTCCGGTCGCCTGGACGATGGCGTCGTTTTCCATGCGGAACTCCGTGCCCTCGACCGATTTCACGGAGAGAGGGGCCGCATTCTTCCATGCCCTGTAATCCGTTGGCAGCTTTGTCAGGGTATCCGCGAGCCAGGTCCCGAAGCGCTTTTCGGCGGCGGTGCGGGCGGTTGCTTCGCGTGGCTTGAGCGATTCGACATGGGCGGTCATCTCGGCGACGGCACGCGGCGCGAGGGCGGACTGGTAGTCGAGATAGGGGACGGCGTTACTCCCGGCTTTGCCGTCTTCGTTGATGCTGTTGAAGTAGGCGAAGAGCCGGTAGTAGTCTTCGTGACTCACCGGGTCGAACTTGTGGGTGTGGCACTGGGTGCAGCCGAGGGTGAGACCGAGCCAGACGGTGCCGGTGGTGTTGATACGGTCGATGACGTAGTCGATGCGGGACTCTTCGGGATCGCGACCGCCTTCGCCATTGGTCATGTGATTGCGGTGAAAGCAGGTCGCGAGAATCTGGTCGGGCGTGGTATCGGGCAGTAGATCACCGGCGAACTGCTCGATGGTGAATTGATTAAAGGGCAGGTTGCGGTTGAAGGCTTCGACGACCCAGTCACGCCAGGGCCAGTTAGTGCGCTCGGCGTCACCCTGGAAACCGTCGGTGTCGGAGTAGCGCGCCGCGTCGAGCCACCACATCGCGAGTCTTTCGCCATAGTGAGGGGAGGCGAGGAGACGATCAACTTCTTTTTCCCAGGCGGCGGGATCGGCGCTCCCGGCAAAGGCGCGGACCTCACCCGGCGTGGGAGGCAGGCCGGTGAGCCCAAAGCTGAGGCGACGCAGTTGCACTTTCGCCGGGGCGGGAGGAGCGGGGGAGAGACCTTCTCTCTCGAGGCGCTTGCGGACAAATAAGTCAACAGGGTTGAGTCCGGGACCTGACAGGGTTGGGCGGACGGTTTTTTCAAAGGCCCAGTGTTTGCCCCAGACCGCTCCCTCTTCGATCCAGCGTCGCATGATGTCCCGCTCGGACTCGCTGAGGGCTTTGCGATGGGAGTCGGGCGGCGGCATGATTTCATCCTCGTCGTCTGTGATGAGCCGCTGCCAGAGTTCGCTCGCGGTGAGGTCGCCGACGGCGATGATTTTCAACCCGTCGCGATCGCGCTTTGCTTCGCTCTCGTCATCGAGGCGCAGGTCGGCCTTGCGATGGCTGGGGTCGGGACCGTGGCAGTGAAAGCATCGGTCGGAGAGGATGGGCAGGACCTCGCGGCTGAAGCTGACTTTGTCCTGAGCGGTCGCGATGGTGCCGCAAGAGACGGAGGCCAGGAGCAAGGTCAGGGCGAAGGTCGTTCGGTGGAGGAATCCGATCAGCATTGGAAAAGATGCCATAAGGAAGAGCAAAGGTCTTGTAGCGCACTTCGGTAATTTTGGTATGTTTTGCCCATGGCAGAGTCGACTCCACAACTCCATTTTTACCGGCCTTTTTTCGAGAAACGCCCGGCGGCGGCGGCGTTGATCGAGTTGTTCGACTATCTGCCGGGGGTGATCTTTTATGCGAAGGATCGCGAGAGTCGCTACATCGCGGCGAACCGGGCGATGCTCGTGGCCAAGGAAATCGGGGATCCGGAGGGGCTCCTGGGGCGGACGGACCGCGACTTTCATCCGGCGGTGATGGCTGATGCCTACATCGCGGAAGATCGCCGGGTGATGGAGCGGGGTCTGTCCCTGACGAATCAAGTCTGGTTTGTGGTCGATCGTTCGGGGCGGCCGGGCTGGTTCAATTCCAGCAAAGTACCGCTCCGCGACGAGGCGGGCGATGTCATCGGCATCGCGGGGGTGCGGTATGCGATCGAGACGCCGGAAGATCGCGAAAAGCAATTCCGCGGACTCGCTCCGGTGATTCGTCATCTGGAGGAGAATTACACCTCGTCCGTTCCCATGAGTGAGATGGCCCGGCTCGCCGGGATCTCATCGACGCATTTCAACCGGCAGTTCACTTTCCTCTTCGGAATGTCGCCGACCCGCTTCCTGCATTCCCTACGGGTGGAAAAGGCGAGACAGCTCCTCATCCACACCGATCGTGCGGTCGGCGAGATCGCGCTGGAGACGGGCTACCATGATCAGAGCCATTTCACCCGCCATTTCCGGCGCCTCACCAGCATGACTCCAGGACACTTTCGTGCCCGGTTCCGGGGGAGCGGGAAGGTTACATGATCACTCCGCTGCCAGCCTTCGCGAGAGACTGGCGGAAGGCTTCGGAGACGCCCTCGATGTTATCGTTGTGGAAGATGCTGATGTGGTTTCCGGGGACGCCGATGATTTCGAGTTCGTCGACGAGACCCCTCCAGCCGTAGTCGTCGCCGATCTCGAATTTATCGTTCCCTACCATGGCGCGGAAGAGGGTCAATTTCCCGGCGAACGAGTCCGGGACGTAGGCCTCCATAGCGCGCTCGTGCGCTTTGCGCAGCTGAACCTGGCGCAGCCATCCGGGGCTCTTGGCGTCGGGCAGGTGACGGGCGACGGCGTCCTCGGCCTCGAAGAAGAGGCGATAGGCGAGTCCGCTACTGATCCTTTTGCTGAGGTGCCGAATTTCTCGAGAGCTCCGGCCGAGTTGCCGTTGCGCCGGGTCCAGTTCACCGCGACGCGCTCGGAGAGGCTGAGTTTGCGGGCGTCGTAGGCGGGGTTATCGGTATCGACGAGGCCGAGAAATTCGACTTCTTCCCCGGCCGTGATGATCTGGCAGGCCATCTCGTAGGCTACGACGCCGCCGAAGGAATATCCGCAGAGGAGGTAGGGACCATGCGGCCTCACCTTGCGCATTTCGCTCAGGTACTTCGCTGAAGTCTCCTCGACTGACTCCTCATGGAGGGGACCGCCGGCGGTGAGAGCGGGCGCTTCGAAGGCGTAAAAGGGGCGGTCATTCCCGAGACGTTCCGCGAGGTTCCCGTAAAATAAGATTCCACCGTCTCCGCCATGGACGGCGAAAAGTGGCGGCAGATCACCGTAAGGTTGGATCGCGACAGTGGTGTCGGCAATAGTGTTAGTCGTGATCGCGGTGACCTTGATCGGACCAACCGGCTCCCCGGTTTTCACGGTAGGGCGCGCTTCGGCCTGCTTTTCGTCAATGTGCGCGGCGAGCCGTCGCACGCTGGGGGCGCGGAAGAGGGCTGCGAGGGGCAGGACCACGTCGAAGGTCTTCTGGATGCGGACGAAGAGTTTCATACCGAGGAGGGAGTGGCCTCCGAGGGTGAAAAAGTCGTCGTCGAGTGCGACCTCGCCGGTGCGCAGGAGCTCTTTCCACAACGCCGTGAGAGCGAGCTCGGTTTCAGTGAGTGGTCGGTCAGGATCGAAGAGTCCCGTCGTAGTGGTGATGCCGGGCTCGGGCAATGAACGGGTATCGATCTTGCCGTTGGCGTTGAGAGTCAGCTCGTCCATCACGACGATGGCCGAGGGGATGAGGTATTCCGGGAGTCTTCCGCGCAGGAAGCCGAGCAGCTCGGCGGAGGTCGGCTTCACTCCGTTCTGCGGTGAGACATAGGCAGCGAGGGATTTCTCCGCCGCATTGTTGCCGCGAACGACGACCTTGCATTGGCCGACATGGGGGTGACGTCCGAGGTTGGCCTCGATCTCACCCGGCTCGACGCGGAATCCCCGGATCTTCACCTGATGATCGATGCGCCCGAGGAACTCGATGTTCCCGTCGTGGCGGAACCGGCAGAGATCACCGGTGCGATAGAGTCGGGCACCGGGCGCGTCACTGAAGGGATCGGGGAGGAATTTCTCTGCAGTCAGAGCAGGGTTGCCGAGGTATCCCGCCGAAAGCCCGTCGCCACCGGTCCATAATTCACCGGCAAGTCCGGGCTGCACGGGTTGGCGATGGGCGTCGAGGATCCAGACGGTCGTATTGGCGATCGGTCTGCCTATCGGAATGCAGCCCGAGGAAAAGTCCGCGCGGGTGACCGTGTGGCAGGTCGTGAAGGTGGTGTTCTCGGTCGGACCGTAGCCGTTGATGAGGCGTATCCCCGGATGCTCCGAAAGAAGGCGTTCGGCGTGGTCGGGTGTCATAACGTCACCTCCGCTGAGGAGCTGGCGCAATCCGACGAAAGACTCGGGCGTCTCGTCGACCATGATCTGGAAGAGACCGGCCGTGAGCCAGAGCGTCGTGACCTGATGTTTTGTCAGGGCGTTGGAGATGACGTCTATGGTGAGACGCCCTGCCTCCGGGAGGGCGAGGACACCGCCGTTGAGGAGTGCACCGAAGATCTCGAAAAGTGAGGCGTCGAAGCAAATGCTCGAGGCCTGCAGGAGCGTTTCCTTTTCGCTGAGCTCGCAGAAGTTCGAATTCTTCACCAGCCGCACGATGCTGCGGTGGGTCGTGAGTGTGCCCTTGGGGGTGCCGGTCGAGCCCGAGGTGTAGAGGACACAGGCGGCGCTCGTTGCATCACCGGGGAGGCCGGCGGTCGGGAGGGTGCCGGAGTGTGCGGCTGCTGCCTTCACGTCGAGTGTGGCAAGGTCGCGCGGGAGACGGGCGCGCCAGCTTTCCTGTGTGATCGCGAGGATCGCTCCGCTGTCTTCGAGCATGAAGCGGATGCGGTCCTCGGGATATTCGTAATCGAGAGGCAGGTAGGTGGCGCCTGTCTTCATGACCGCTAAGAGCGAGGCGATGAGTTGCGGAGATCGCTCAACAAAGACGGCGATGCGGGTGCCCGGCTTTGCACCGGCTTCGAGCAGGCTGGCGGTGATGCGATCGGTGAGAGCCGAGAGTTCGCGGTAGCTCATTTCACCGCCTTCGTGGCGGAGCGCGATAGCCTCGCCGCGCTGAGAGGCGACTTCGTCAAACAATTGTGACACCGTTTTTTCGCGCGGATAGGTGGTGGTCGTATCGTTCCACTCGTTCAGCAACGCGAGTTGGGAAGGACTGATCGACGCAGCGAGGCTTGAGACGGGCGCGGTGGGAGTGGCGACGATAGCTTCGAGGATGGCGCGATAGGTGGCGAGCCACTGGGCGACAGTCTCCCTGCTGAAGAGCGCGGTCTGGAAGTCGAAGCGCAGCTCGAGGCCGGCTTCGTATTCACGGGCTTTCAGGAACAGCGGGTTCGTTGTGTAACCTCGCTCGATTTCACGCACTTCGGTGCTGAGTCCGTTGAGGGCGAGGGAGTCGTCGACACGTTCGAGGTTAAAAACGGCCTCCACTTTGGGGCGACGATCGCTCCCGAATTTTTTAATGAGACGACCATAGGTGAAGTCCTGATGATCGAGGGCATCGAGGAGGCGGCCCTGGGTTCGCTTGAGAAAGTCGGTAAAGGGGATCTCCTCCTCGATCTCGGCAACGAAGGGCAGGAAATTGACGCAATGGCCGACGAGATTCTCATTGCCGGTGCCGCTCTGGCCGGCGGTGGGGAAACCGACGACAAACCGCTGCTGACGACTGATGCGGTGAAGGAGGACCTGATAGGCGCTCATGAGCAGCCCGAAGAGAGTCGCTCCGGATTTGCCGGCCGCTTTTCTGAGTTCGCGCATCTCGGCCGGGGAGAAAAGGTCGGCGATGGTGTCGCAGCGGTAATCGGGCTCGTGTGAGCTCTGGTAGTTGGTGGGCAGGTTCAGCGGTGGGACCGGTGTAGAGAACTCCTGCCGCCAGTGGGACTCATCGCGTCCGCCATCCTGCGCGGCCTCCCTCACGATGGCTGCGGCGCAGTAGTCATCAAAGGCGGGCGAGGGTGAGAGAGCGGGCGTGGTTCCGGCGCGGCGGGCATTGTAGCACTGGCCGAGTTCGCGCAGAAGGATGATGTAGGACCAGCCATCGCAGGCGAGGTGGTTTGCGTTGAGGATGAGCAGATGTTCTTCCGGGGCCAGCCTTAGCAGTCGCGCCCTGAAGAGCGGACCATTTTCGAGGTCAAAGGGGGTCTCGCGCTCCTCGTCGAGAGTCTCTTCGACAGCACCGGATTTTTCCCCGTCACTCAATGCGGAAACATCATGGAGAGGCAGCTTGAGAGTCATCTGCGGACGCACCGTGAAGCCCTCGCCGCTCGCGGGAAAGATGGCGCGCAGGGCGTCGTGGCGATCCGTCACATCCTGGAGAGACGCCTTCAGTGCCGCGAGATCGAGGTCACCGCGCAGGGTCACGATGTTGATCTCGTTGAAGCTGAGCGAGGCGTTCGTACTGATCTGCGACGCCAGCCAGACCTCGGCGAGAGGTTCGGTCATGGGGAAAATCTTCGGCGTCGTAAGAGAGGGCAGTTTTGCCGCGGCGGTTGGCAAGGGGAGAGCAGGTGCCTCGAGCGCGGCGTCTTGTATCTGCGTGAGGAGACGGGGCGGACCGCTCAGACGCGAGCCGTTGAGATGGAGAGCTTCGTAGCCTGCCGGCACTTCGAAGAACCCGCCCTCCTGCATCTCGGCGAGGGATTCGCGGAACGCGGCGATGACGTAGTCGATGTCCGCGTCGGTGTGCGCCGCCGTCATGTAGGTCGGAAAACCTTCGAGGAGAAAGACGCCCTTGTTCCGCAGATGGAAAAAGAAGAGGTTCGCATACTTGTGGTCTTCGGCCACGCGGATGAACATCTGTGAGCCGAAGTTGGGCATGCGGATGGGCGCGCCGGCCTCGACGAACATCTTGTCCACGGTCGTGGCGAGTCGGTTCGCCTTGTCACGCACGCCCTGCCAGAAGTCGGGTCCTTTGGCTTTGAGGTGAAGGAGGACTTCCTTCACTGCCGCCATCGCGAGGGGATGCCTGACAAAAGTACCGGCAAAGAAAGTGACGCCTTTTTCCGGGAAAGAATCGTCGCCATACTGCCACATGCCACCGTCGAAGGTGTCCATGTATTCCGCC
>JBDNIL010000145.1:0-6234 GCA_041688355.1 Verrucomicrobiales bacterium
CCCGGAAGACAGGAGCCAAGGGCGGTGAAAACCCGCCCCAAGTCCTATCAATACATGACGAAACCAAGGCACGAATTCACCGAAATTCAGCACCGCGGAAAATACCGCAAGGCGGCTTAATTCCGTGCCATTCGGGTCAGGGAACCGATTCTCAATCTAACATTCACCCAACACCCCGGCCTTCCCAAAGACTCCCTCTCCCCGCAACCAGCCCCCCCTGCGGCCCGTTTCGTTCTAAGAAAAACAGTCCCGTGAAATCCACGTCTTTTTGATTCTCAACGACGTTTGGTCACTCTCCAAAACCGGTCACTCGAGCCGAGCTCCCCTACCAGTAGACGCCCGGAAGCGCAAGGTAGCCGCGTCGGGTCGGGGCCGCCCTCGATCCGGCGCGGGTTGAACGTGCAAGGAGGTTTCGAGGTGAACCGAAAAGTCACATCACCCTTTCTTCCGACAAACACTTTTGCTATCTTGACCGGTCCATGCCCCGATCCTCCATAAATCTCGTCGCTCTCGTCTCGGCGATTCTGCTCCTCACTTCGGGTCGATCACACGCCATCATCGCAGGCGTCGATGCCGCCGAGGGCGAATTCCCGTGGATCGCCGGCATCGTGCAAAAGGGGGCCTTCGCCGGGCCCGCGCTCATCGGTGGAGGCGCTCTCCTCCGCAACCAGTGGGTCATCACGGCGGCGCACAGCGTCGAGCCGCTAACGGCCGCCTCCATCGAGGTGTGGATGGGCAGTAATGATCTCGAGGACCCGACCGGCCGCGTCGTCCGCAACGTCCTCGCTATTTTCATCCATCCCGACTTCGCGACAAACGCAGGCACCAGTGAGAACGACATTGCCCTGCTCCTCCTCGACGAGCCGGTCTCCGGCATCCCGCTGCTCCCTGTGCTCGATGATCCTCTCTTACTTCTCACCGGCGATGTCGTCAGCGTGGCGGGTTGGGGCACTTCCACACCGGGTCTCGCCGTGCCGACCACCGCGTTGCAGAAGGCCCCGGCGGAGATCATTAGCAACGAAGATGCCGCGGTCGTCTTCGGCACCGTCATCACCGACGTCCACCTCGCCGCCGTCGATCCTGCCGAGACAGCCACTCCCTGCGTCGGCGACAGTGGTAGCCCTCTGGTGAAAAATATCGGCGGCACTGACACTCTCGTTGGTCTGGTGAGTTTCGGCAGTGCCGATTGCGAAGATGCCTCGCTCCCCTCGATCTACTCCCGTGTCCCGCTCTATGTCTCGTGGATAGACGAGCGCCTCGACCTCACCGCTTCTCCGCCCGGATTCACCCTCAACGGAAGAGGTCGCAAGGTCTCCAGCAACGCTAAGCCGAAAGAGAGAAACGGGACCGACTTCGGCAACCTCGCCCGACCCGGCCGGCAGCGCTCCCGCACCTTTACCCTGGAAAACGGCGGGGCCGGCCTTCTCACGGTGCGATCCGCGATCCTCGCCGGAAGGGGCTTCCGTCTGCGACGATCCCCCGCGACGCTCATCGGGAGCGGGGCCGCGACCTCGCTCAGGGTGACCTTCCGCGCTCCGCACGGGGGAAAACGTTTCCGCTCCCGCTTGCAGTTCCTCAGCAACGATCCAGCCCGGCCCGCCTACGTGCTCAAACTCCAGGCAAAAGTGCGGCGCTGAGGTCTGCCTACCGCCACCCGTAGAGCGCCCGCACCACTTCCCCGCGGGTGAGACTGCCGTCAGCCTTGAGAGCCTCCGCTTTTCCCCGTATCGCTTCGGGCAGGAGCCCCCGCCAGTGCGCCAGAGTCGTCTCATCGACCGGTTCGTCGAGGCCCGCCGCGTGGTCCGGATAGGCCTCGGCATACTGACCGAAAAGGGAAGTCCATCTCACCTTCGCTCCCTCAGACATGTCCGGCTTCTTCAAACCGTGCCATCCGCCCAGCGCGCCGAGCCATTGCACCGCCGCAAAGTCGGGATGATCCGGCGCGATGTCACTGAAGTAGAGCGTCGCAGCACCCTGACGATGGAGGAGCGCCTGCAGGGTCGGGACATCGACTTCCCGCACGCGGGGATGCTCCATTTTGAGGGCGAGATGCGCAGCCAGTCCGGCCGCATGCCCCATCGCCGCCCAGACCGGTTCGAGCCGCAGGGCACCGAAACCGACGTGACTGGCGCTCACCGCGACCGGCACCAGCAGATTCGTCACCTCATTGGGCACGAGAGTCCCGTAAGCGACCTGAAAAGGCGCGTTCGCCTCGTAAAATTCGCCGCTGTGTTTCCCGTCGAATCGGCCCCCGGAGCGCCCCGTGCCGTGGCAATTGTGCGAGTAGTCGCCGATCGCGATGCTCTCGCTGATCAGCGGGATGCGCACATCGGCGCCGGTGAGCCGCGTGTCGTTCTGCGTGAAGACATGCTTCCCGACCATGCGGCGGGCTTCCCGCACATAGAGCTGCTCGGGGAGGTGCCCGTGGTCGGGCCATTCATCCTGACAAAACCCCCACGATTGCGCATCTTCGCGAATCGACGCGGGCACTTCCTCATCGTGCTGGAGAAAGTGAAGCATGCCCACCTGGTAGCGCGTGTGCTCGTCCACGATGCGCTGCCGTTCCTCCTTCGAGGCCTTGGGAAAACCGTCGTTGATATCGGGCATCGAGAGCCGTACGAGACCGTGCGACATGTCATTGATGTCCGCCTTGCCATTCGGGAGGAGAGGCGGCTGCAGCTTGTAGACCGCCTTGCTCGTGACAGGCGGCATTCCTTCGGGCAGGGTCATCCCGTTCGCGCTCTGGATCCCGAAGACGTTCGTGATCTTTCCACTCTCAAAGAACTCAAGGAGCGGGAGGAACTCCGCCCGGTCATATCCCGCCGGCTTCGGGGCGGGGAGGCGGTCCGGCGCATTGGTCACGCACCAGCGGTAGTTGTAGCCCTGAACCTGCCCGTCGCCACCGGCCGGCACGCCTTTTGCGATGGATTCACCGTAGGCCGCCTCGTCCTCACGACCGACCGTATATTCCACGCCGGCCTTCGCCATCAGATCCCCTTCATAGCTGCCGTCGATGTAGACCCGGGCGCGAACCGTGAGCGGCTTTTCCTCGTCCTCTTTCCGGAAGACCGCCGCGAGGATGGCCGAGGGCATCGCCCGGCTGCTCATCACATTCTCCAGCTCGTAGCGGGTGAAAACGCGGATCTTCTCCCGCTCGGCAAGCATCTTTTCAAAGACGAGTTGATTGACCTTCGGCTCGGCGAAGTTTCCTTCGAAGCAGGCCTTCGCCTGCGGCGACTCAGGACCGTAGGTGTCGACGTAGTGCTTTTTGATCCGCAAGTTGAACTCGCGCCAGACGCCGCTCGTCGATTCGAGTGAGCGCAGATCCGTATGAGTGAGCCCGTTGCTGACGAGTCCGCCGACAAAGGAAAAGGGCTCGACGAGGATGACGCTGCGCCCTTCATCCGCCGCCGCCACTGCTGCCGCGATCCCGCCGGGCGTCCCGCCGTAGACGAGCAAGTCGCAGGTGAGCGGATCGGCAGCTCGAAGAGAGGCGATCGCGGAACAGGCGAGTAGTAAGAGGAGGCGGGATTTCATCGGGAAAGGGGGAACAGGAAAAATAGCCTGCCACCGCCCCCTCGCCATTTCAAGCCGAACCGACACGACCGTGCCGGATCCCCCGTGTTGAAGCGCGCACTTCCCCGCTTGCGTTCACCCTCGCCTGCGGGAAGATTCCTCCCCCTCCCCATCCATGCCCTACCGCATCTGCAGAATCTTTGAAATCGAAAACGGGCACATGCTGAGCAAGCACCCCGACAAGTGTCAGTTTCCCCACGGTCACTCACGCCGGGTCGAGTGTGTCCTCGAGGCACCCGACCTCGACGGTCGCGAAATGGTCTGCGACTTCAAAGTGCTCAAGCTCATCCTGAGCGACTACCTCGATCAGTATGACCATGCCATGTGCATGAATACCGACGATCCGGCCTACGCCGAGTTCAAAGCTCGCTACGGCGACCGCGTCATCGGGTATGAGTCCGAAGATCCCACCACCGAGATCCTCGCCCGGGACATCTTTCTGCACCTGCGGAACTCACTCGATGCCTACCGCGCCGGCGACCCGACCGGGTTCCCTCTGCGCGATTCCGTGCGCGTCGTCTCGGTGAAAGTATGGGAGACCTCGAGCTCGTGGGCCGAGTTTTCAGGCTAAGCCGCCACGCCCGATGACTGGTGATCGACGACCTGCCCCCGGAAATCTCCCATTTAGTGATTGCCAAGGCGACCCCTTGCCTGTTTCATGGTCGGCCAGAACCCGACCACTCTATGCCGGATAGACCCGACGCCGCCTCGCCCGACTCCCCGGCCCCCAAGGGGGGTGCTTCCGCAAAGCAACTCACCCTCCTGAACCGGTCCGGCAGCACCATCTTCCTGATCGCGCTTGTGGCGGTAGCCCTGTGGCTTTCCGAGGTCTGGCCCTTTCTCGTTATCTTCACGATCCTGTCCATGGGCGGTCTCATCGAGTACTTCCGCCTTTTCCCCCACCCCGGCTTCCGGCGCTTCCGCTGGCTTGCCTTCCTTGGGGCGGGCGGCTACCTCACGCTCCTCTACTCGCCGCTCTGGGGATTCGAGGCGGACTGGCTCGGCCAGCTCGATGGGATCTTCCTAGCCCTGCTCACGATCTCCATGGTCATGTCCCGGCTGCGCTCCCCCCTCGAGGGCTACCGGTCCTTTGACGAAATCTCGGCGACGCTTTTCGGATTCACCTACTGCGTCCTCCTCTTCAGCTTTGTCCCGAAAATCCTCCTTCTCCCGGCGCTCGGATCGACCTCGGTGGTGTATCTCGTCTACCTCGTCGCGGTGACGAAACTCACGGACATAGGCGCCTACCTCGTCGGTTCGGCCATCGGGAAAGACAAACTCGTCCCCCAGATAAGCCCGGGGAAGACCTGGCAGGGCTTCTGGGGTGCTCTCTTTTTCGCCGTGGCAGGGAGCTACGCCTTTTACTTCGTCGCGGGCGACCATGTCCCCATCATCACCGCAGTCCACGCCGGTGTCCTCGGGGTGCTCATCGCCCTCGTCGCGGTGCTGGGCGATCTCGCCGAGTCCATCATAAAGCGCAGCCTCGCGGTCAAGGACAGCGGCCACGTCATGCCCGGCATCGGTGGATTCCTCGACCTGATCGATTCGGTCATCTTCACCGCTCCGATCTTCTATTTCTACCTCCTCCTCTTCCACTGAGCCACGCGGCCGCACGCTCATGTCTGAATCTTCCCGACCTAAAAAAGTGGTAGTCCTCGGCTCGACCGGGTCTATCGGGGAGAGCTCTCTAAAGGTCGCCCGCGATCTCCCCGATCGCATGACCGTGATCGGTCTCGCCGCGAACAGCAGCGTGGACTCCCTCGCCGCACAGATCAACGAGTTCGGGATCAAACAGGGTTGCCTCTATGATCCGACAGGGTTGCAGACACTGAAATCGGGCGTCCCGAGAGACGTCACCCTGCACTCGGGTGAAGCCGGTCTCATCGAACTCGCGACGCTGCCCGAGGCCGACCTCGTCCTCATTGCGATCGTCGGGGTCGCCGGACTGAGGCCCGCCCTCGCGGCAATCGAGGCGGGTAAAGACATCGCCGTCGCGAGTAAGGAGATCCTCGTGATGGCCGGCGAGGCGGTCATGACCGCGGCGCGGAAAAAGGGCGTGAAAGTGCTGCCCGTCGATTCCGAGCACAACGCGATTTTCCAATGCCTCGAGGGCCACGGCACCAAAGCGGTCTCGCGCCTTATCCTGACCGCCTCGGGAGGGCCCTTTCGTCAACTTCCCGCAGCCGAACTGCCGCACGTCACGGTGGAGCGGGCCCTGAAACACCCGACCTGGGAGATGGGGCGCAAGATCACGATCGATTCGGCGACGCTTTTCAACAAAGGGCTCGAAATGATCGAGGCGCGCTGGCTCTTCGACATCGAGATGGCCCGGGTCGACGTCATCGTCCACCCCCAGAGTATCGTCCACAGCATGGTCGAGTTCATCGACGGCTCCATCCTCGCGCAACTCAGCACCACGGACATGTGTTTCCCTATTCAGTATGCGGTGACCTGGCCCGAGCGGGTCACGAACACGCTCCCGCCGCTGGATTTTGCGCAGCTCGCCCGGCTCGACTTCGAGGCCCCTCGCTGGGAAGACTTCCCTGCGCTCAGACTGGCGAAAGAGGCGGGCGAGACTGGCGGCACCCTCCCGGCGGTGCTCAATGCGGCCAACGAGGTCGCGGTGGGCGCTTTTTTGGAACGTAACTTGAGCTTTCC
>JBDNIL010000540.1:0-4448 GCA_041688355.1 Verrucomicrobiales bacterium
CGTTCGGGGCCCTCGTGTGGCTACAAAAGCGGCGCGCATTTGTAGAGGTGGTGAGGCGGACAGGGTGTATTTTCCCCTTATGTCACCCCCGCCTCTTCCTGGGTCTGCTCTTCACACCCTCCCTACCGATCACCGACGCGACCAGATCGTGCATGCGATCAAGGACAATCTCTCACTCCTCTTCGGTCTCGTCGCGATCGCCTGGGCGCTGGAGATCCTGGACCTCATTCTCTTTGGATCGCTCGACTACTTCGGGATCCAGCCCCGCACCATCCATGGACTCTTCGGCGTCGCTTCGGCGCCCTTTCTCCATCTCGGCTTCGGACACCTCGTCTCGAACACGCTGCCCTTCCTCGTCCTTGGCGGCATCGTCCTCATCGGCGGGCGAAAAGTCTTTGTTCTGGCCTCGCTCATCATCCTCGCGATCGGCGGGGGAGCGGTGTGGACCCTCGGCCCCGGGGCGACTAATCACATAGGCGCGAGCGGTCTCATCTTCGGCTATCTCGGCTTCCTTCTCGCCCGCGGCATCGTGGAAAAGTCGGTCTTCTGGATCGTCGTCTCCCTCATCGTTCTCGCCCTTTACGGCGGCATGATCGCCGGTGTCCTCCCCGGTCAGGCCGGTGTCTCCTGGCAGGGCCATCTTTTCGGATTCCTCGGCGGGATCGTCGCTGCGAAGGTGCTTTTCACGAGAGAACGACCCCTCATCGCGAACTGAGACCGCTCACTTCCCGAAGTCACGTATCACGCGTAAAAACGGCTCCAGATATCGTTCTGCCTTGACCTTGCCGACCCCGTTGATCTTCAGGGCATGGGCCTCGGTGGTGGGGCGTAGGCGGGTGAAAATCTCAAGGACCTGATTGCCGAAAATGACGTAGGGCGGCACCCCGCCGGCCTCTTCGGCGAGTTTTTTACGCACCTCCTTGAGTCGGTCGAAAAGACTCTCGTCAAAGGCCAGTTCGTTCAGCCCGTGGTTCTCCGCCGCTGACTTGTCGGGTTTCACCATCTTGCCGCGGTCGGGCCAGGCCATGCGGAAATTGTTGTCGCCCTTCATCACCCCCGCGCCGCGCCGGGTAAGACCCATGAGCGGGTAGGGGGTCTTGCGCACCGAGACCAGGCCCGCCTTTTCCATCTCGGAAATCAGCGCGAAGACATAGGCCGAGCCCTGATCCTTCAGAATGCCGAAAGTGCTCAGCCCGTCGAGTCTGGCCGTCGTCATCTCCTGCGACTTCGCACCGGTGAGCATTTGCACGATCTTGCCTTTGCCGAAGCGTCCTTCCCAGTCACCCACGGGAGTGCGGGCGCAGGCGCGGGCGATCCCGCTGAGCGCCTTTTGCACTATGGTGTATTCCTCGCCGGTGGGGAGGCGGTTGTCACTGTAGCGATCCTCTGCGCAGGTGTCGCAGGTGCCGCAGGGCGTGGAGTCGCTCTCGCCGAAATATTCGAGGATCCACTGCTGACGACAGACCTCGCTGTCATAGCAGAACTTGATCATCGCATCGAGCTTCGCGCGGTCGCGCCGCTCTTTATCCTGCAATGCCGCCTGGTCGATCACGATATCGGTGTCTTTCAGATTCGGATCGCTCAGTCGCGTGCCGCGGGCCCGCTCGCCGGGTACGTCAAAGCGCTCGATGTAGCCCGCCCGCACGAGATGGGAGAGCGCGCTGCTGACCTGCATGCTGTTTTTCAAGCTCAGCATGTCGGTGAGCTCCTTGATCGTCACCGTGATGCCGGCGTTTGCGGTGCCGCAGAGACGGCGCAGCACTTTGTAAAGATCGAGGATGATCGTCATGCCGGGATTGTTGCCGTCGATGAAGAACTCCTGCGTGCGGGTGTCGGCGTAGTTGAAAAGCAACTCGCATTCGGCCGGTTCGCCGTCCCGTCCCGCGCGTCCGGCTTCCTGATAATAGGCCTCGATGCTGCCGGGGACATCGAAGTGGGCGACGAAGCGCACATCCGACCGGTCGATCCCCATGCCAAAGGCGTTTGTCGCGACGACGACATCATACGTGCGATCGAGGAAGACATTCTGAGCCCACTCGCGATCCTTGTCGATCATGCCGCCGTGATAGGCGACGATCTTCACCCCCATGCCCGCGAGCGAGGCACTCACCTCCTCGACCCGCTTGCGCGTCGAGCAATAGACGATCCCCGTGCGCTGTGCCTCGATCAACTCGTGAAGGCGATCATATTTTTCCCGGTTCCCCTCGCAATGGCTTACCCGCAGACTGAGATTCGGCCTCTCGAATCCGCTGATCGAGACGTAGGGATCGCGCAGTTTCAGCACCTTTAAAATATCCGCCTGCACTTCCGGCGTAGCCGTCGCGGTGAAGGCCGCCGTCTGGGGGTGGTCGAGCAGCGCCAGCGCCTCGGAGAGCCGCAGGTAATCGGGACGGAAGTCATGCCCCCACTGGCTTAGGCAGTGGGCCTCATCGACCGCGACGAAAGCGATCGGGACCTGCTTCAGCGAGCGGATGAACTGGCTGCTGCGAAAGCGCTCGGGCGCGATGTAGACCAGCTTGAACTTCCCCGCCTCGAGATCGCGGAGCCGCTCCGACTGCTCGGCGGGGGAGAGCGTGCTGTTGATCATCGTCGCCGGCACGCCCTTGCGGATGAGCCCGTCGACCTGATCCTTCATCAGCGCGATGAGCGGACTGATCACCAGAGTGACTCCCTCCATCACCATCGCGGGGAGTTGGTAGCAGAGCGACTTCCCCCCGCCCGTCGGCATCACCGCGAGTGTGTCGCGACCCGCGAGCAGTGACGAGACGACGGGTTCCTGCCCCGCGAGGAATTCACGGAAGCCGAAATGATGCTCGAGCGCCTCGAGCGGATCACGGATCAGGTTTTTATCGGCGGCTAGATCGAGCATTCAGACTGTCATTATGAACATTTTTTCCAGGTTTGCATCCCCATTTTGCGAAGAAAATGACTTTCCCCGCCACGACCTTCGGGTTATCCCGTGCCCCATGCAAGAGCTACGCATCGCTATCGTCGGTCATCGCTTCATGGGGCGCGCCCATTCGAACGCATGGAATCAGGTATCCCGATTCTTTGATCCCGCCGTGAAACCCGTCATGCAGGTCGCCTGCGGCCGAGACGAAAAAGACCTCGCCGCTTTCGCGCAGCGCTGGGGCTGGGCCGGGATCGAGACCGACTGGCGACGGCTCCTCGACCGCGATGACATCGACGCCATCGACATCGCCACCCCGACCTTCCTCCATGCCGAGATGGCGATCGCGGCGGCCGAGGCCGGGAAACACATCTTCTGCGAGAAACCCTTCGCCAACACCCTCGCCGAGGGCGAGGCCATGCTGGCGGCCGCAGAGAAGGCGGGCGTCGTCCATTACCTCAATCACAACTACCGCCGCTGCCCCGGCGTCCTCCTCGCCAAAAAAATGATAGACGAGGGCGAACTCGGTGAGATCTATCACTGGCGCGGCGCCTACCAGCAGAGCTGGCTCCTCAACCCGCAGCATCCGCTCGACTGGAAATTGAGAAAATCAACCGCCGCCGCCGGGCC
Source organism: Verrucomicrobiales bacterium (assembly GCA_041688355.1). Taxonomy (GTDB): domain Bacteria; phylum Verrucomicrobiota; class Verrucomicrobiia; order Verrucomicrobiales; family DEV007; genus Arctic95D-9. The sequence goes on from JBDNIL010000540.1 coordinate 3,521, forward strand.
CCTCTGGGATCTCGGATCGCACGCGATCGATCTCGCCCATTTCCTCGTCGGCGACTTCGCCGAGATCGACTGTCGCGGCAAGCAGTTCACCAAAGAACGCCCGCTCGCCGAAGACCCCTCCCGGATGGGTGAAGTCGAGGTCGAGTGCGCCGCGCTCATGACCGGTGAATTTAAAAACGGTGCCCTCGCCACGATCGAGACGACCCGCTACGCGACCGGTCGGCGCAATCGACACACCTTCGAAGTCTATGGTAGCAAAGGCGCCATCACCTGGGACATGGAGGACATGAACCGGCTCCAGTTTTACTCCGAAGCAGATCCGGAAGACCGCCGCGGCTTCCGCGACATCCTCGTGACCGAGCGCAACCACGCCTACGTAGGCGCGTGGTGGCCTCCCGGACACATCATCGGCTACGAGCACGCCTTCGTCCACGCCGCGATTGACTTCCTCAACGCCTGCGCCAAAGGCGGATCCGTCGAGCCGAATTTCCATGACGGAGTCAAGAGCCTGCGGGTCCTCGAAGCCGCTGCTAAATCGATGGAGACAGGGCAGCGGGTGGCGATTTAGAGGGGGCTTACCGAGGGGTCAGAATTTGTTCCGCCACATCATCGACTCGACCGGCAGGGGAGTGCGACCGTTGTATTTGGCCGAGCCCTTTGCATTGTAGGGCGTCAGGATCTCTCCCTGGACGAGGAAATAAATGAGCTGCCCCACCGGCATGCCCTCGTAAACGCGGACCGGCTGCTTCACCGAGATCTCGAGGGTCCAGTAGTTGCAGAAGCCGACATCGCCTTTTCCCGCCGTGGCGTGGATGTCCATGCCGAGTCGGCCCACGCTCGATTTTCCCTCAAGAAAGGGGACCGCTGCGTGGCTCTCGGTATACTCCACGGTAGAGCCGAGGTAATTGATCTGCGGCTCGAGCACGTA
>JBDNIL010000541.1:0-3265 GCA_041688355.1 Verrucomicrobiales bacterium
CATCCGGTTTGCCGGGAACGATGGAGACCGTCCCGGAATCTCCTCCAGCGAAAGCCGAATCGCGCTGATCGAGGCGGATCCCGCCGCTCTGCTTTTCCGGACCATGGCAGTCGTAGCAGTGTTTTTCCAGGAGCGGCGCGATCTCGCTGGCGAAGTCGGGCGCGGCTTCAGCGTGGACACCCGGGACGAAGGTGAGCGCAGTGAGCCATAGTCCGGCTCGAATAATCGTGTCCTGAAAGCTCCCGGATCTCATTGTGTCCATTGGCGGCTGGAGGGTGAGAGAATCTGGCGTTTCCCGGCCTCGAGATGTTCGAGGAGGGCACGCTCTGCCTCCGCCGCGCTGCCGTTGAGGAGATGATCGACGATGATCGAGTGTTCGTGCACGCTCTCTTCAAAGCGGGGACGATGCAGTGAAGACACCCGCAGGATGACAAGTCGGATTTTGTCGTGGAGCTGCTCCATCGTCGAGAGGATCTCGCGGTTCCCGAGAAAGGAGGCGAGGAGAAGGTGAAAGGCGGCGTCGAGTTCGAGACATCGGGCGAGATCACCACTACGGAGGGCCGCTTCCTGCTCGCGGATGGAGCACTGGAGGGCGGTCGTCTGAGTTTCGTCGAGTCGGCCGGCGAGTTTCCGTACGATGAGCCCCTCGATCGCCTCGCGCAGTTCATAGTGATCGAGGATGTCAGAGGGCGCGAGACCACGGACGACGATGCCCTGTTGGGGCGAGATGAGGACAAACCCCTCGGCTTCGATGCGCTTCAGGGCGATGTGGACCGGCGTCTTGCTCATTCCGAGGCGATGGGCGAGCTGACGTTCGGAGAGGAAAGAGTCGGCAGGGAACTCGCCCGAGACGATGAGCTGCTTGATCTCCTCGTAAGCCCGCTGGTGCAGTGGAAGAGGGGCGGGGGAATCGACCGGGAGCGGCAGGATGACGGTTTCAGGCATCGCGAAAAGGGAAGGTTTTGGGCTGTTGTCTCACTGGTATACCAGTTTGCGCGGAAAAGAAATGGATTGTTTGCGCGGGCGGGGAAAACTTTTGTTATCCGCCCAAAATCTTATCTTCCTCCCACCCTCTTCACTTGCCTAACCCGAGCATGGGCGCTTCTCTTGTCATCACGATGTGGAAAAATCGCGAGCGATACCGGCGGCAGGTGGCTGATGGGCTGGACAAAGCCTACGACAATGCCGTGCTCGAAACGCTGCCGCTCGACGCGCCGGGCATGATCCTTTTTTCCGATCTTCATCGGGGGACGGGGGACCGGGCCGATGATTTTCGGCCTTGTCGACAGAGATGGACGAGATTCGATCCTCCCTGCCCGAGGACGCACGGCCCTGTTATTTCAACACCGGATGCTGTTCCTTCGCCGACGGCTCGATCACGGGTGTGGAGATCGAGGCGGGGCACATCCGTCTCGTGCGATGGACGGGCGAGTCAGGTGCGCCGGTCCGCGAATGCCTGCGCGAGGCCGGCCTCGCGAATCTTTTCCGGACGTGGGTTCTGACGGGGCGATCTTGACGAGTCCCGGAAGCTATTCTTTTGACTTGTCGTTTGCCTTCGCCTTGCCTTTGCCGCCGCCGGTCCGCGAAGAGGACTCGGGCGCATCGGTTGCGGGCACCTTCAGTTCTTTGCGCAGCAGGGTGAGTTCCGTGTGGAGGTCCGCCTGCACCTTCGCGAGATCGGCATTGCCGTAGACGTTTGTCATTTCGTCAGGGTCCTGCTCCCGGTCGATGAGGGTCCAGTAGTTGGTTTCCGGCTCATAGAAGTGGAATAGCTTATAGCGGTCGGTGACGACGCCGTAGTGCTTGCGCACGCTGTGCGGTCCGGGATACTCGTAGTAGTGGTAGTAGAAGCTCGTGCGCCAGTCGGGCGGAGTTTCGCCTTTGAAAAAGGGCACGAGACTGCGGCCCTGCATGTCGTCGGGGACGGGCTCGCCTGCGATCTCGAGAAAGGTCTCGGGAAAATCGAGGATCGAGACCAGCGCATCGCTGCGGGTTCCGGGCTTGATCACCGCCGGCCAGCGGGCGAGGAAGGGAGTCGTGAGCGACTCTTCGTAGATCCAGCGTTTGTCGAACCAGCCGTGTTCGCCGAGGTAAAAGCCCTGATCAGAGGACAGGACCACGAGGGTGTTCCCGGCGATGCCCTCGGCCTCGAGACAGTCGAGCATCGCGCCGACGGCCTCGTCGACGGCCTTGACGGTGCCGAGGTAGTCGTGCATGTAGCGTTGGTAGCGCCAGCGGACGAGATCCTCTCCGGCGAGGTCGGGGATGACGCGGTTGAGCGGTTCGTAGTAGGCGTCCCAGACCTTTTTCTGAGCTTCGTTGAGGTAGGGCGGGCTGACCTCTTTGGAATCTCGCGGGGTGAAGCTTTTTGCCAGGGTCATGTCCTGCTCGAGCTCGGCGATGCCGCGGCCGGAGTAGTCGTCGAAAAGTGTCTTCGGCTCGAGAAAGACGCGGTCGCCATTCCACCCGAGATGGCGCAGGGCGGGGGCCCACTCGCGATGGGGAGCCTTGTGCTGAGACATCAGGACGAAGGGCTTCGTTTTGTCCCGCTGCTTCAGCCACTCGATCGAGAACTCACTGATGAGATCGGTGACGTAGCCGGTGTGCTGCACCTTTTCCCCGTCGCGTATCATGGGCGGGTTGTAGTAGATGCCCTGACCGGGGAGGATGTGCCAGTGATCAAAGCCGACCGGATCACTGACGAGGTGCCATTTTCCAATCACGGCGGTCTGGTAGCCGGCCGCTTGGAGCAGCTTCGGGAAAGTCTGCTGAGAGGAGTCGAAGCGACTGCCGTTATGGTAGAAGCCGTTGAGGTGGCTGTACTTGCCCGTCATGATGACCGCCCGGCTCGGCCCGCAGATCGAGTTGGGGACGACACAGCGTTCGAAGAGCATGCCCTCCTTCGCGATGCGATCCATGTTCGGGGTCTCGAGCAACTTCAGTTCGTGCCCGTAGGCGCTGATCGCCTGGACGGTGAGGTCGTCGCAGAAGAGAAAGACGAGATTCGGCTTCGGCTTTGCCTTTTCCTCCGCCGTCACAGGGGTCGGGACGGAGAGGGAAAAGAGGGCGGCGACGAGGAGGCGGGATTTCATGGCGAGTTCCCGCAAGACTCGGGAAAAACAGCACGCGAGTCAAGCCCGCCGTGCTGTTCCTGTCAGCGCCGGTGTTACTTGCCGAGACCGCCCCTGATGCGCCAGTAGGAGAAAAGGTCACCGTCGAATTCGGCGCGTTCGTCCAGATTGTCGATCACGGACATGTTGTAGCG
>JBDNIL010000542.1:0-6170 GCA_041688355.1 Verrucomicrobiales bacterium
AACATCACAGGATATCGCGCCGAACGGTCGATCGCCGCGCGCTCGTTCAAATCCTCTGGTGTCGGTTGTGGCACTGTCATAAAATTGTAGAAGTCTCTTCCTGTGTGTCAGCCAGTCACAGCGCGGGTGCGGGTGCGGGTGCGGGTGCGGGTGCGGGTGCGGGTGCGGGTGCGGGTGCGGGTGCGGGTGCGGGTGCGGGTGCGGCGACCGCAGTCCCGGTGGGCGCGGGTTTTACATCGGCTGCGGGCGGGGTGGGATTTGGTTTTGGCTCTACGGCAGGTGCAGGAGGAGTGGCCGCAGGCTTCGGAGCGGGCGGGACGCCCGCGGTCCCAGCGGGAGCAGGTGCTTTTGCTGGAGCAGGTGGCGGGGTGAAGGCGAGGTCGCTTTTGAGATCGGCCGCGCAGAGGCGAAGGGTCTGGTCGGCGCAGGCGAGGAGGAGGTGTTTTCCTCCGTTGACCAGCGCGAAGGAAGCGGCGGGAGCCGGGAGAGCAAGGCTGGTGACTTTGGCAGGGTCGGCGACGGGACGGGACTTCACGGTTTTGTCGGCCCCGGCGGAAAAGAGGGTGGTCCCGTCGGCGGAGAAGGCGAGTGCGGTGACGGCTCCGGCGTGATCTTTTACGGTCACGGGCGCGGCCTCGGGCGGGTCGTTGTTCACCAGGGAAATGGAGCCGTCGGCAGCCCCGATCGCGGTGCGTTTGCTATCGGGGGAAACGGCCATGCTTGCAGGCTCAGCTGCGAGGGCAGCGGGTTTCCCTGCTGCTGCGGGACTGCGTTGGAAGACTTTGACGACACGGAATCCGGCAGTGGCGAGGGTTTCCCCATCGGGACTGAAGGCGACGGCCTGGACGATGTCCTGCTGGGTCACGGGCATCTCGAGCCCCGGATCACGCAGGGTTGCGGCGAGTTTGCCGAGCTTGAGATCGTAGAGATGGACTTGCTGCCCGCGTCCGGCGGCGGCGAAGCGTCCGTCGTTTGAAATCGCGGCGGTGTAGATAGGTTGTGGTCCTGTCAGGAGCGTCCACGACTCGGGAGCTGCAGTGGAGACGGCGTCACCCTTGGCCCCCTGATCGATCCAGAGTCGCAGCAGAGCGAGCTGATCGGGGGTGAGGTTCTCGGCTTTCGATTTGTTGTTCGCCGGGGGCATCGTCGGCTCTTCGAGGTGGGCCGCCGTGGCGAAGAGGAAGGAATCGGCACCTTTACCGGGAACGATCGCGGGGCCGGATTCACCGCCTTTGATCATGTCCTGCGGTGATTCGAGGATGAGATCGGCCTTGGGTTTGCTCTGGTTGTGACAGGAGAGACAGTTGGCCTTGAGAAAGGGATAGACCTCAGTCGCGAAGTTCACGGGAGTGTCGCGTTTCAGTTCGGCGACGGGGAGTCCCTCAGCGCGGGCAAGGAACGGGGCGACGAGAACGAGAGAGAGGAGTAATGAGGAGGTCTTCATCAGGAATCTTTTTTCGGCGCCGGTTTCACTTCGACGGTGATGGGCAGGGTGTAAGCGGAAAATTTGATGTCCTTGGCCGCCGCGGCGGCAGCGAGGGCTTTGGCTTTCGCTTCGGCGTCTGTTTTGGCTTTTGTTAGGGCCGCTTTGTTTTCCGGCGTCGCGGCCTTGAGCGCTTCGTCGGCTTTTTTCACTTCGGCGGCGGCGGATTCGGCTGCCTCGGGCCGGTAGCGGTAGGATGTCGTCGCGGCGGCTTTGATGAGAAAGGTCCAGGTGCCGGCCTCGGGGGTAAAAATGTTGTTCTGGGTGGTGAAGGTGAGGGTCAGTTTACCCTCGTCGACTTTGTCAGCAAGGGTCAGCACGGGCGACTGGCGCAGGCCCTGGAGACCGTCGGCGGTGAGAGCGAGCGGGCCTTTGACGCCGTTGCGTCCGACGACCTTCACGGGGATCTCGAGCTTTTGCCCCATTTCGACCGTAAAACGTCCGCCGTTCCCGACCTCGAGGGCGAGAGGGGCCTTTTCGGTGGCGCTGACGGAGAGGGGCATCGTGACACTGAGCCGCGGGCGGAGCCGCTCCTTCGTCGCGTCGGCAACTCCCTGGACAAAGGCGGCAGCCCGGGCTTCGCGGACGAGCTCGGTAGCTCCGGATGAGGCTTTCCCGACGATGCGGATGTCACCGTTCCACCCCGCCGCATCGGGCGCGGCGTGGAAGACGAGCCGGATGGAGTCCTCTTTCACCGTGGCAGTGACAGGCGGGCAAGTAACCCCGGCGGGCAGGCCGACCGCCTCGAGGGTGATGGGGCCATCGAAGCCATCGCGACGATGAATGAGGACCCGGACGGGCTCCGTCCCGCCTTTGCGCAAGAGCGGGGCGGCGGGGTGGGCCTGATTAAGCTCGTAGTGCGACCGCTCCGCCACCGCGACGAGTTCGAAGTCGGGACGCGCCTCGCGCACAGCGAGTCGGTAGAGATGGGTCGGGCCGCCGCTGTCGAACTGGTTCACCGCAGTGATGCGGTAGTCGGCGGCATCAGCGGCGGCGATCAGCAGGCTGGTGTCGCGGGATCCCGAAGACAATCTGGTGCCGACCTTCGCGGCGGTATCGTCTCCTTCGCGGACAATGGCAAAGGTCTCGGTGCCGTCGGCCGCTTTGGTGATCTTCTCCACGATTAGGTAGGGGTCGGCCTTGCCCGAGAGTCTGTCGCCAATCACCTCGATCCAGTAAGCGGTGCCGGCTTTTGCGGAAAGGCGAAACTGATCCGTGTCGCCGGGAGCATCAAAGCGCGCCGCGATCTCCGTCGGCCCGGTCAAAGGCGGCAGGACGGCGTCGTTCTGCTCCGGAACGACGGGTTCTTTTGCGATACCGAGACGGACGGCATTGGACTCCCCCTGACGAAACCCAAATCCTGCCAACATCGCGCGGGCAGGCAGATTGGGGTCGGGCCGGGGGCTCTCGGGTGCGGCCACGGGGATGGTCACGCTCAGGGTCTCGAGGGGTTTGCCATCGATCGCGAGTCCGTCACCCTGACTGCCGCCGGGGAGGTTGCGACCCAACAGGGTTGCCGCGATGACTTGACCCTCTTGACCGGCCGGAGGAAAGACGGCATCGACCCATGGACGAGTGCTCGCGGTGAGAACGTAAGAATACTCGGCCCCCCCGTTGTAGAGAAAGTCGTGGATCCCGACAAGATACTCGCCAGCGGCGGGGGCGGTGAAGTCGAGGAGCGGGTCGCGTCCGATGACGTTGTGGCTGCTCTCGAGGACTTTCCCCGTCATGTCGGTGAGGATGAGACTGGCATCAGCACGCGAGTCGAGCCGCTCGGCGAGGGCGTGAACGAGGATTCGTTGTCCTTTTGTCAGGGAGATTTTCCAACGATCGATCCGGTTCGCATCGGTGACTCCGTAGGCCTCGGCATTGAGGGGCAGCGCGGGCGCGGTGGCGGGTGAGTGGTGGGCGGCGCCGGCGTCGGCGACGATGACGGTATCTTTGGGGACGATGGAGAGAAGCCGCGAGGTGGACCGCCCGAAGTAGCCATCGACGCGGGCCTCGACGGGGCCTTCGCCCGCGGTCTCGGGCACGGTGACGCGGAACCTCTTCGTCCCGGGGACGAGTTCCGCTTTGATCTGCGGATCGGAGAAGGAAAGGGCGGTGAGATCTTCAAGATTCAGACCCACGACGGTGATCTCGGTCGTCTCACCGGCGCGGACGAGGGGCGGAGTGAGCGTCTGCAACTCCGCCGAGGGCAACTGGGCGTGCCCCGCCATCGGGAAGAGAAGAACCGGGAAAAGGAGCGTGGCGCGGAGATGTTTCATCCTCACAAGACAATAACTTTGGATCGGTCGCGGAGACGGATCAGTGGTTGAAGAGAAACTCTTTCGTGTTCACGAGCGCCCAGAGGATGTCCTCGAAGGCCTCCTGCTCGGCTTTGGCACGGGCGGGCTCGTCGGCAGCGGCGGCAGCGGTGCGCTTCCTCACGAGATGGGCGTGGGCGGCATCGAGCTCGGGCTGGCGCGGCTCGCGGGCGAGGGCGTAGAGGTAGAGTTCGCCGAGGCGCTCGTGGTCGGGCCGCTCGGTCGCTTTTGCCAGGGCGGCGGCGCGACCACCGGCGTGGCCGAGCTTGTTCTGGATGGTCTCGGAGTTAATGAGGTGCAGGCTCTGGGCGAGGTTGGCGTCGGCGACACGTTCGCACTCACAGGCGCTGTCCATCTCGGGCCGACCGAAGACGGAGAGGAAGAAGGAGTCGTCGTTGAACTTGTCATCGGGCAGGAGCACGGCCCGGACGCCGGCGGGCTGGTTCTTGAAAGTCTCCTCTGACTTCGAGACGACATTGATGGAGTCGAGGAGGACCTCGGCCTGGAGCCGCTTGGGATAGTAGCGGGAGAAATTCTGCGAGTCCGAGGTATTGTAATCGTTCGGAATGGAGCTGAGCTGGTAGGTGCGGCTGTTCGTGAGGGTGCGGACGAGGTGCTTGAGATCAAAGCCGTTTTTCGAGAAGTCGGCGGCGAGGGCGTCGAGCAGTTCGGGATGCGAGGCGGGATTGGTGACACGCATGTCGTCCTCGGGCTCGACGAGGCCGAGACTGAAGAAGTGCTTCCAGTAGCGGTTCACGAGCATGCGCGAGAACCAGGGATTGCCCTCTGCGGTGAGCCAGCCGGCGAGGGCGGCGCGGGGGTCTTCGGACACGGGAAGGTCGAGAGGCGCGTCGCCTAGGGCGGCGGGCTTGAGGACGGTCTGTGTGTTCGGGTTCTGCATCGTCGCGACGGTGCGTTTGTGGAAAATGATCTCCTCGTCGGGTCCCTCGCCCGGCTTGCGCCCGACCGCGCTGAGGAAGGCGGCGAAGCTGTAGTAGTCATCCTGCGACCATTTCTCGTAGGGATGGTGGTGGCACTGGGCGCACTGCATGCGGATGCCGAGGAAGACCTGGGCGATGTCCTGCATCTGCTCTTTCTGATCTTTCACGGCCCGGAACCAGCCGACGGCGGGGTTCTGCCCGATCTCGCCCGAGGCGGTGACGAGCTCGGTCACGAGGGTGTTGAACGGCTTGTTCTCCTCGATGCCGGCACGGAGCCAGTCGTGGAAGGCGTAGGTGCCGCGCTGGTAGGTTTCTTTGGTGCGTTTGTTGCGAAGGATGCTCGCCCATTTCTGCGCGAAGTAGGCGGCGTAGTCGGGTGTGTCAAGGAGGGCGTCGATTTTTTTAGCGCGTTTGTCAGGCTCGGCCGAGGCGAGGAAGGCGGTGGTCTCTTCCGCAGTGGGGAGACGACCGGTGATGTCGACGGTGACACGGCGGAGGAAGGCGGCGTCATCGGTGAGCGGCGAGGGCGGCAGCCCGAGGAGGCTGAGCTTTTTGAAAATGTGATCATCGACGAAGTTCTCTTTCGCCGGCAGTTCGCCCATCTCGGCGCCGAGCGGAATGGTGGCGCGGAAGACGGCGACGTGCTCCTGGTAGCGGACCATGATCGCCGTCGAGCCGGTCTGGTCGGCGAGGGTGACATAGCCGTCGCCATCGACTTCGGCCATGGCTTTCTGGTTGGCTTCGTAGATCGCGAGCCGGGTGATGTCGCGGGTGCTGCCGTCGGAGAAGCTGGCTGTCACGGCGAGTTGCTGGGTGGCGTGGGCGGTCGCGACCCGCTCGTGCGGGTAGACGGAGATGCCGGTGACTTTCGGCGCGTCGTCGGGCTGGTAAGGCATGCCTTCGCGGACCCAGCGGACGAGATTGTTGTAATCGATCGATCCCTTTTGCAAGCGGATTCCGCCCTCGTGAGGGATCTCGCCGGTCGCTTTCATGATGAGGAGACTGTTCTCGGGCGCGCTCGGGAAGACGCGGCGGGCGCGGGACTCGCGGACGAGCCACTCGTGATCGTTCCAAGGCTCGTAGCCGAGCAGGGAAAGGCGGAAGTTGTTCTGCCCGCCGGACTTGCCGTGGCAGCCGCCGCCGTTGCAGCCGTATTTGGTGAAGACGCTGACGACCTCCTGCGAAAAGTGGATGGGCGCGGGGGTGTCGAAGCCGCTCACTTCGATTTCGGTGGTGGCAGGGATCCCGCTCGTGCCGGAGAGGGAGGCGAGGAGCCGGGTTTTGCCGTTTTTCAAAGGAGTGACGTAGCCTTTTGCATCGATCTCGACGATGCCGGGGGTCTCGGCCTTGAGGGCGGCTTCGTGGGTGACATCGCGGGAGATGCCGGACGCGTCGTCAGTGATGATGAGCTGGGTGCCGGACCAGGGACCGCGGACGGTG
>JBDNIL010000543.1:0-4384 GCA_041688355.1 Verrucomicrobiales bacterium
CGGCTGCGGAAATCGGGGATTCGGCCCGAATTCCCCCTCGTTTTCGTCATTTGTGTTCACACAAACTCCTCAAACTCATGAAAATTCTGACTCGAACCCCAATTCCCTCGCTCAGACGCTCTAAGTCCGACAGACTGCTAGTCGCCGGACTCCTCACGCTGCTCTGCCTCTCCGCCTTGCCTTTTGACACCTCGCTGAAAGCGCAGGAGAAATTAAATTTCATCTTCATCCTCGCTGACGATCTCGGCTATATGGACGTGGGCTTCAATAACCCGGAGACCTTTTACGAGACGCCGCATCTCGACAGCCTCGCCGCAAGCGGGATGGTCTTCACTGATTTCTACGCCGCTTCTCCGGTCTGTTCGCCGACCCGCGCCAGCATCCTCACCGGCAAATATCCCGCCCGCACCGGCACGACGAACTATTTTGCCGGCCGGCGCAACGGAAAATTCGACGCCGCCGATTTTGAAACGCAGATGGCCCCCGAAGAGATCACCCTCGCCGAGGCGCTCAAGGAAAACGGCTACCGCACCTTCTTCGCCGGCAAATGGCATCTCGGCGGCGCGGGAGCAAGCCCGACCGATCAGGGCTTCGACATCAATCGCGGTGGAGGAGAGAACGGGCATCCCCGCAGTTATTTCTCCCCCTACAAAAACGTCGACAATCTCGAGCCCGGACCCGAAGGCGAATACCTCACCAATCGCCTCGCCGAGGAGTCGGTCGCCTTTCTCAAAGAATCGGCCAGGGGGACCGACCCATTCCTTCTCTATCTCTCTTTCTACAGCGTCCACACCCCGCTGCAGGCACCGCAGGATCTGATCGACAAATACGAAAAGAAAGCCGCCGAGCTAGGCATCGCCGATGAGGAAGGCAGCTTCGATGTGGGTGGCGAGCGGCAGGTCTGGGCGAACACCGAAGAGCCGAGGAAGGTGCGCATCCGTCAGGATCACGCCACCTACGCCGCCATGGTCGAGAGTCTCGATAGCGCCGTGGGCCGCGTTCTCGCCGAGCTCGACGCGCTCAATCTGCGGGACACCACCGCCATTATCTTCACCTCGGACAATGGAGGGCTCTCTACGGACGAGGGGCATCCCACCTCCAATGCGCCGCACCGCGCGGGCAAGGGCTGGATCTACGACGGTGGCATCCTCGAACCGCTCGTAGTGCGCTGGCCCGGGGTGGCCTCGGCGGGGACGCGCTGCACCGTCCACGCCGTCAGCACCGACTTTTACCCCACCATGCTGGAGATGGCCGGACTCCCCGCCAAGCCCGATCAGCACGTGGATGGCAAAAGTCTCGTCCCGCTCCTGCGCAATCCTTTCGCAAAATACGATCGGGGGCCGATCTATTTTCACTATCCCCACTACTCGAATCAGGGCGGATTCCCCGCCAGCGCGGTGCGGCGCGGGGAATACAAGCTGATCCAGGACCTCGAGGACGGCGCCTACGAGCTCTACAATCTCGAATCTGATCCGAAAGAGCACAATAATCTCGAGCAGCTCGAGAGCGAAGTGGTCAAAGAACTCTCCGATCTACTCAACGATTGGCGCAAGGAGACGGTGGCCAAGCCGCTGAAAAAGAGCACGACGGGCGGAGCCGAGCCGCCGGTGTTGTGGTGAAGGGTGAGGGGAGCGGAACGATTTGGCTAGAGCCGAAGCCACTTTGGAGGCGAGGCGAGAAAGAGGAAGTTAGCGAGCAGGCCCCGAACGGGCCGGTTGGGGCTACCCATTTCGCGGCAGTGCGGGTATCGCACCCGCCTTCGTCTCCTGCCGCTACAGCCGCTGTAGTTCACCAGAACTCGGTCCCTAGCCTCCGGTCTGCTGCTGAATCAGCGCGCTGGCCCACAATATCGGATACCCTCACAATCGCACCGCGCCCGCCCACTCGACATTCTCCAAATACCAGGCCACGGTCGCATCGAGACCGGCGTCGAGATCGATCTCGGGCTCCCAGTCGAGCACTCGCTTCGCCTTGGCAATATCGGCGGCGGTGTCCTGCATCTCGGACGCGCTCATGGGTTGCCACACGATCTCGGCTTTTTTCCCAAGGCGGTCTTCGATTTTGCCGATGAAATCGAGCAGGGAAATCGGGGTCTTGCCGCCGCCGAGATTGATGACCTCGTGTCCGGCCGCGCCGACACCCATCGGCCGCGCCGCGAGCACGGTGCCGCGGGCGATGTCATCGACGTAGGTGAAGTCGCGGGTCTGTGATCCGTCGCCGAAGACGGTGATGGGGGTGCCTTCGTGGATCCACTTGATGAAGCGGAAGGGCGCCATGTCGGGGCGTCCGGCCGGTCCGTAGACGGTGAAATAACGCAGGATGGAGACGTCGATGCCGTAGAGGTGGTGGTAAGTGTAGGTGAGGATCTCGGCGGCCTTTTTCGAAGCCGCGTAGGGGGAAAGGGGGCGTTCGACGGGGAGGCCCTCGTGGAACGGCATGGGCTGACCGGCGTAGAGCGAGGAGGTCGAGGCGAGGACGAGTTTTCCACAGCCGCGCTGCTGCATGAGTTCGAGGATATTCAGTGCGCCCTGGGCATTGGCCTGCATGTAGACGTGCGGATTCTCGATGCTGTAGCGCACCCCGGCGCGGGCCGCGAGGTTGAAGATGACGTCGAACTGCCGTCCTTCGAAGACGGGCTCGAGATCGTAGAGATTCTCGATGTCGCCCTCGAAAAAGGTGAAGCCTCCGCGCCCGGTGAGGTCGGCGAGGCGGTGCTGCTTGATGCGGATGTCGTAGGCGTCGTTGAGATTATCGACCCCGACGACCTCGACCCCCTGCTCGAGGAGGAGACGGGTGACGCGATGGGCGATGAAGCCGGCGGTGCCGGTGACGAGGACAGTTTTCATGCGGGGGGTTGGTGCCGGATCGCTCCTTTGATCGCTTTGATCTCGCTGCTCTCGAAGGTTCGCGCAAGCGAGTAGTCGGCTCGGTTAAGAATGTAGATGATGGAGCTGGAGTTCCGGCGATGGCGGCGCTCCCTTTTTCTTCCACCGCAGAGGTAAATGTAGTCGTCGTCGTAGCAGAGCCCTTTGCAAAAGGCTTCTTCGGCATCGTGTTCGAAGCGCAGTTCCCCGTCGACGATCAGGCCGGAGCGGTAGGGATGGCGCACGCGCTTGCCCTTGCTCGAGGTGGCGCAGATGGCGATTTTTTTCCCGTCGAGGAACTGGAAGTCGTGGGTCTCCCAGCCGAATTCAAAACGCTCGATCTCGTTGAGGTCGGTGTCGGTCACGAGCACGCCGCTGTTGGCATACTGGGTCGTGGTGAGCCAGTTGAGCCCGATGTAAAAGCGGTCCCCCTCTCGGATGATGTTGTTGAGGTGGTTGTAGTTTTTCTTGTACTTGACCGGCTTCTTCGGATCGGGCGGCGGGATCTGGTGGACGAGGGTGAGGGTGAGATCCTCATCAAAGGTCCAAATCTGATTCGCCTTCGTCGCGGTCACGTAGAGCAGCCCGTCGTAGCACTGCATCTGGTGGAAGTCGGGGGTGGGATCGTAGAGCAGGGTCGAGGCAACGGGGGAAAAATCGTCGAGCCTGAGCTTGTAGATGCGGCTGAGGCTGGCGACGTAGAGGTGCGGTCCGGCGATCTCGATGCCCATCATGGCCTCGTCGTCCGAGCTGTGAAAGACGCTGCGATGCTGCCCCGAGGCCGGGTCAAAGGCGACGACCTGGCCGCCTTCGGTGGCGAGGAGCAGAGGGGACATGATGCGGGATCAGGGAATCAGGACCTAGAGGTATACCTTGGCCCCGTCGTTCCGGGCGCTCTCGTAGATCGCGCAGATGAGGGCGACGGCGCGGCGGGCTTCGACGCCATCGACGCGAGGGGGGCGTCCTTCGACGATGGACTTGACGACGTCTTCGAAGTTGCGTTTGTGCCCCTCGAAGTTGATCGCCTTGGGGTCGTTCGCGCCGAGTCCTTTGGTTGCGCTGCCCTGCATGAGTTCGGCGTGGATGATCTCGTCATCGGGGGAGGCTACGGCGAAGTCCCAGACGCGGAACTTTTCATCGGCGAGGAAAGCCGAGCCCTGATCGCCACAAAGGTGGACCTCGGCGGGATGTCCGGTCGAGGACCAGCAGGCGGTCGAGCCCTGGATGACCCCGCGGGCCCCGTTTTTGAATTCGAGGATCGCGACGGCGGTGTCCTCGACTTCGATCCCCTCGTGGGCGAGGCAGGCGGTGGAGGCGGAGACAGAGGCCACGTCGCCGGCGAGGTAGATGAGCTGGTCGATGAGGTGGATGGACTGGTTCATGAGGGCGCCACCTCCGTCGAGAGCCCAGGTCCCGCGCCAGGCCCCGGAGTCGTAGTAGGCCTGACTACGATACCATTTCACATAGACATCACACAGGGTCAGACGACCGAAGCGACCCTCTTCGACGGCCTTTTTGAA
>JBDNIL010000146.1:0-3252 GCA_041688355.1 Verrucomicrobiales bacterium
CAAAGTAACCGACGCCACCGGCAGCCGCGAGTTCACCTACGACATTCGTGGGCAGGTCACGAAAGAAGCAGTCACCCTCCAGCCCGATCCCGAAACCCCGCCCATCCACTACGAGATCGACCGCACCTATACCGCCCTCGGCCAACCAGAAACCGTTCACCTCACCAGCGCCGGTAGGGACGCTTCGACGAAGCGTCCGCCCGCCGGTCGCGCCCTCGACCACCGCATCGAATACGCGTGGAATCAGCACAATCAGCTCGCGAGCGTAAAAAGTCTCGCCGGAGAGTTCGTCTACGGGTATGATGCAAACAATCCCATGTTGCTCACCAAGATGACTGGACCCGCCCATGAAGTTGAAACGACCTACGAGCCGCATCGTAATCTGATCACCGGCGTGACGAATAAAAGTCTCACACAACACGCTGAGCGGGTAGCCGGAGCGCAGCAAAGGCAACGCCACGAAGGCACAAAGGGTTCGGTGGTTTCGTCTTACTCTTACGCCAACGACCTCCTCGGCCGCCGTGAAACCATCAGCCAGGGCGGCGAAGCCTTCGGCATGTTGAAGCTGGGCGCGAACCAGGTCGATGTCGCTTACAACGACCGCAGCGAAGTCGTTGGAGCAACCACAAGGAGGGGCGACACTACTGTCGCCCAGCACGAGTACGCCTATGACGCCATCGGGAACCGGAGAAGCTTCGCTTCAGAAGGCAGGGGTCAGAATTCAGAAGCCAGGACTGAAAAGGTCAGCTACGAAACGAATGCTTTAAATCAGTACAAAAAAATCAGCGCAGATCAGCGTGCCTTAGCGGTCACCCACGATCTCGACGGCAACCTTCTCGAAGACGCTCGCCACCGCTACACCTGGAACGCCGACAACAACCTCGTCCGCGTCGATGCCAAAGACGGAACCGAGCGTCTTGAGTACGTCTACGACTACCAGAGTCGCCGGACCGCCCGCACGGAGATCCGGCACCCAGGAACGAAGAACGAGGAACAAAAAACAACGTTTTACCTCTACGACAACTGGAATCTACTCGCGGAAATCGACGCTCATCCCACCAAAGGAGAACTTGAAACTTCAAACTTCAAACCTGCAACTTTGTATTCCTGGGGCCGTGACCTGAGTGGGTCTCTGCAAGGCGCCGGCGGCGTGGGCGGTCTGCTCGCGATCAGCAAGGTCAACCCAGGCGCTGACAAACCGGGCGGAGCCCAACTTGAGGCTTTAAACCTTACACTTGAAACCCGTTTCCCCGCCTACGATGCGAACGGGAACATCGGCCAACTCCTTGACGAACGTGGGAAAACCGTCGCTGCCTACGCCTACGATCCGTTCGGGAATGCGACCGAGATGGCCGGGTCGGAAGCGGCGGAGAATCCTTGGCGCTTCAGCACGAAGCCGGTGGATGCGGGGATGGGGTGGAGTTATTACGGCTTCAGGAATTACCTGCCCGAAGCCGGCAGGTGGGCGAACAGGGACCCGATTGAAGAGCTAGGAGAATACAGTGTATTGAAGCGTCTCAATTCTAAACGCAAAAAGGAAATTCAACGAATAGAATGGAATTCGTTGCCGTTAACCTATGAAATAGAGAAGGCGGAAGGAAGCACTTCCGAATATTCTGATCGCGACGATTCGCATTCGGTAAAATATATCGCAGACATTAATTCTTATGGCTTCGTTTTCAATTGTGGCGTGGGCATAGTGGATGCTGACGGACGAGGGGTACCCATTTTGATAATTGCAGGTGTTGCGGTAATGGCTATTATCGAGATTTTCGGGAGAGTTCAGGCCTGTTGCGAGCTGAGCAATGGAGAAGAGGTAGGCGTAAGAACACCAATGGCGGTATTGTCTCATTTTTCTGGGTTCATCGACACAGTGGCTATAACGAGTTGTAACGGGCCGGTATCTGTATTGATGGTGATCAGTAAGGATATGCATGGTGTCTGCAGTGCTGAGCTAAGGTATTACTGCCTCTAAATTTCCCTAACGATACATCATACATGTGAATGTCACACCCGTACAAAGTCGAAGCTATTGTGTTGATATCTATTATCGCAATATGGGCGATAGCGAAACTTGTTACTTTATTTATATGGTAAACTCGTGCAAACAGCCAATGTTACTTCCAACGAGCCAACCAGTGTCATTGGCTGTGCCACCCCGCGCTTGCGAAAACGAAATCAACTTGGCTTCTCGGCGGTTGAACACCCCACTTTAGGTGAAGCCCCGGAGAGGTGGAGCCGGCTGCGCAGCAGGATCACCGCATGTCGCCGTGGAAGGTCCCCTGGGAGACGGGGTCAGAGACGGGGTCAGCAGGTAACAGTTTAGCCGATTTCAACCCGCCCTCGCTGCCGCCGGGAAGAGCATCTCGTGGGCGGTTTCGGGCGGTTCGGTGAGCAGTGCTGGCGAAGACAGCGACATTCTCCGATCCTTTGGCGCTCCTCGTCCCGAAGCATACATTGCGGAAGATGACGTGTTGCGAACCGAATTGATATCGTACGCTTTTACCAAATTGATATCGTAGCGTTTGGGGTGCTTTTTCCACGCTGTCATCGACTTTTGCATCCAAAATGGTCGTAGTCGATTTTCGCATTACGACGGGAGTCGCAGAGACGGGGTCAGGGAACCAATTCCATAATTTTTGGGGACACATAATTTTTGGGGACAGGTTAATTATTCGAAATTCCCACTAAAATTCTTGGGGACAGGTTAATTATTTGAAATTCCCACTTACTAAAAAGTGCTCTTGAGAGCAATGTTCACCCGAACATTTTCCAAGAATCTCATGAGACAGTCTCGCATCCGGGGAACCGGCCTCAGCTACTGCCACGTGATTTGCCTCTGAGGAGGCTGTGCATTTCAGGTTTCGCTGTGTCGAAGCGCAACCGCGCGAGGCACTCCCGCGTCGTTGACCGGAGGTTCATCCTCGGTGACGAGGAGCGGGAACACTTTGTCGTCCTCATGCGCAAGCTCGAGGCATTTCTGGGTCTCCGCGTCGTCACTTATGTGGTGATGTCCAACCACTTCCACCTTCTCGTCGAGGAACCTGATCGGGCAGAACTGCCTGCTTTGGATCGCGAAACCCTTCTGCAACGCCTCGGCTATCTCTACGACCGCTCCACCGTCGATACGGTCCGCGACGAGCTCGATCGCGCTGCCGCCAGGGGCGATCTCCAATGGGAGCAACAAATCATCGAGCGCTACGAGCGACGCATGGGGGATATCTCCATTTTCATGAAAGAGCTGAAACAGCG
>JBDNIL010000147.1:0-3802 GCA_041688355.1 Verrucomicrobiales bacterium
CCCTGCGACCGGGCTGGGCGAAATCCGCCACCAATCCGAGGGCCCGGCGGCGAATGCGGCCGTGACGTTTCAAACCCTTTCCGGTTACGAGAGCGCCGCTTTCAGTCCCTCGACGGTGATGACGGGGACGAATGGAACGGGATCGACCACCTACACCTCGCTCGGCGGGACCTGGAGCGAGGTCACCGCTGCGTTTGCGGGATTGACCGTGAGAGAGACGATTCAGTTGCCGGCCTTCATTCCGGACATCGGGAGCGGAGGAACGACTGGAGGGGGCACCGATGGCGGGGGTAGCGATGGAGGGGGTAGCGATGGCGGGACCACGAACCCTGGGACCACAAACAATCCCGGGAGCGGAAATCAAAGCGGCGCACCCTTGCCGACATTGCAACTTCGCGGGCGCTCGCACCAGGCGCGATTAAATGTCGCCCCCGTTGAAGGAGGTGCCAGCACCATCGAAACACGGGAAATCTTCCGGGCCACTTTTCGAAAAAATGAGGATTACGACGAGAACGGCCTGCCAATCAACCAGCCAATTGACGATGAAGTGACAGGTCTTGCTTCCACATGGGCTTCGGTGCGCTCCGATAAAGTGGCGGCAGGTTGGGTAGTCCTGAATGGACCAACCTACGAGAATGAGGAGTTTGAATCCGGGGGCGGCGCAGGAGCCGACGATTTTCTCCCCTACGGCGTTTGGGGTCGAGTCAACCCAACCTCGGAGCCCACCGAACTGGTCCCGCTCGCGAGTGTCGCGGAGCTTCATGAATTCGCCTCGGAGCAGAATCACCACGTTCTCGCCGCGATCACCCAGACGGGCCTATCGTCCAGCTTCTTTTCGAATCAATGGACCCCCGAACAACGTTCGCTTTCCGGGCTACTGGACGGCACCGCGCCCACTTTTGCGGATGCACGGTACACGCATGAAGTAGCACCGGAGACAAACTGGTCGGAACTCTGGCTCGACGCCACCTTTGCCGTACCGGCGGATGCCGAGCCGATGTCGCGAACCTTTCTGTTCCGGGCGGTTCAGCGGGACGAAACGTTCACCAAGACCGGAGAATGGATCGCCTCGGTGAAATTCAAAATTCAGAAAGAAAAATCCGTCTCGACAACAGCGCCGATCGTCACATGGAGGTCCGCAGGGGCGCCCACTTCGTGGATTGAAGCGACGGGAGAGGGTTCCGTAATGTTGCAACCTACGGTGGAGCGCGGGAAGGTGAATGAGGTGAGCCTTGTGCCCGTGGAGATTGTAAAGCTCACAGAAAGTGAACAGGGAAGCACCTTCGAGCCGACGGTTGTGATCGCGGGATCATTGAAAGTTTCAAAGATGGCGCGCTCGCTCGACGATCAGGGAGTGCTTCACCTAACCGAGTCCGACATGGCGCACCGTGATCCCGACCTGTTTTTTGTCCGAGTGCCAATCGCCGCAGCCGACATGGGTCCGATGAAAGTGAAAGTTTCCACAACAAGAAAGAACGGTGAAACGCTTGACGGTGCGGACGATGTCACCTTGACCTACGACGAAGAAAAGCAGATTTACATTTCGAAGCCGATGCTGCTTGTCTCGGATGAGGTTGACGACGACTATGCCGGAAACGGGGTCGGCGCGGACGACTCGCCAGAAGACAGGACCCACTTGGCCGAGGTCGGGGGAGCGATGAAGTTGACAAGCATCCGCATTGGCGGGGCGGATCATCCCATCGCAGTCGAGATTCCGGTCGAGCAAAAAAAGACCCTTACGGTCAACGCCGTTGTTTTCACGGATAGCGGTATCACAAAAACCGAAGTAAAGACCATTCTCGAAACACAAGTGCGCGAGCGCTTCTCCCAAGTCGGGGTGAGAGTGGAGGTCGGCAACATCAGTGAGGCCCAACCCCCGTCGATCCCCGGCCGTCCGCCTAGTTCGGACATTTCAATCTATCATACTCCGCTCAATGATAATTTACTCTCGGACGAGGGCTTCTGGACAATAGAAGCGGGGAAGGGAGTGCCAACTGCTGCATCATCCGAGATATATGTTTTCTTTTGCAAGCGCGTGAAACAATATCAAATGGGAACACCGATTGACTATTATGGATATGCGTGGTCTTCAAGGAAGGTAGGAAACTACCCGTCGACCTACGCCCTGCGGCCGGATACTGCGGGCAATGTGCGAACCGTGAACCCGGCACACTATGCGAACAACTGTTTCATCAATGTCGATCGAGCCGCAGGCCGTCCGTTCACCGTTTCACATGAAATCGGGCACCTTCTTACGAACGCGGGCCACTTCGCCGACTTCCCGCCGGGAAGTGATGCGACTGCCGCGAAGAAGGAACAAAATCTTATGAGGGCGGGCACTTCCGCAACGAATAGCATGAACGCGTCGAAGCGTTTGCAGCAACACCAAGAGGATGCGATCTATGGACACCCGGCGACGAAATAACAGTTGGATCATATGTTTTGCATCCGCGTTTGTCGTCGCGACTGTTTCATCGGCCCAAACGAACGAATACGATTTCCAAGAACTGTTGCTCGGCCTCACCAGCGACAGCCGAGAGGGCCAGACCCGCGCCGAGGAGGAAGTTCGGAAGACGTTGAAGGGCCGTGAGCGCGAAGTTTGGAATTTCGTTCTCTCGGCCCTCTCCGACACGGAGGGAAAGTATGATTCAGGCCACGTCTCGGAAGGTCTTCGAGCGTTGACCGTCCTGGATGGATTTAATGACGAGATTTTGGATGAGTATCGCGACCTATTGAGAAGGGAATCGAACGAGATCGAGAATCTCAAAGAATTAGAATCCAAACGCCTTCGGCGCGTGCAAACTAAGGAGGAATGGCGTTCGATCACAAAAAGGATGCGGTTTATTGAGTATGGACTCTATACTTCCGAAGATCTCGGGCGCCCCCTCCCCCGGGAGATCGTCACTCCCTTTCTTCCGTTTGATGACCAGGGCATCATCGAGCCAGTCATTCGTTGGTACTATGCGCACGGGGTCGAGAGTGACATCAAGGCTCTGACGAAGAGGGCGGAGGAGTTCGCCAAGATCGGCGGCACGATCTATCGAGACGCTATCGTGGAGGCTGTAACGGAGATCCGGACCAGGGGAGCGGCGGAACTTACCCCCGCCACCATGCCGGTCCATGAATCTTCCGCCGACGGACGCATTCTCGATGCCGATTCAGACCGGTCAGTTCGCGAAACCAGCAGGGCAGAAGGTAGCCCGCCTTCTCCAGCGTGGCCATACGGCTTGTGTATTCTATTAATAGTCGGCGTCACAGTGTTCCACGTCCGCAGGATCCTGCGGCGGCCATGAACGACACGAAAATTTTTGGGGACAGGTTAATTATTCGAAATTCCCACTTGTTAAAAAGCGTTCTTTAGATCAATGTTCATCAGAACATTATCCAAGAATCTCATGAGACAATCACGCATCCGGGGAACCGGCCTCAGCTACTACCACGTGATATCGCGCATCGTTGACCGGAGGTTCATCCTCGGTGACGAGGAGCGGGAACACTTTGTCGTCCTCATGCGCAAGCTCGAGGCTTTTCTCGGTCTCCGTGTTGTCACTTATGTGGTGATGTCCAACCACTTCCACCTCCTCGTCGAGGAACCTGATCGGGACGAACTGCCCGCTTTGGATCGCGAAACCCTTCTGCAGCGCCTCGGCTATCTTTACGACCGCTCCACCGTCGATACGGTGCGCGACGAGCTCGATCGCGCTGCCGCCAGGGGCGATCTCCAATGGGAGCAACAAATCATCGAGCGCTACGAGCGACGCATGGGGGATATCTCCATTTTCATGAAAGAGCTGAAACAGCG
>JBDNIL010000544.1:0-1062 GCA_041688355.1 Verrucomicrobiales bacterium
AGGAAAGGCGGCGCTCCATCTCGACAAATTTTTCATTTACGGTCGCCCCGTAGGAATCGGGCACGAGGTGATTCACGAACCACAGGAAGATGTCCCCCACCGCCGACTGGCCTGCCTCGATCCCGTAATAACCGGGCAGGACCGATCCTTCGACGACTCCGCAGACGCCCGGGACATCGCCGAGGGGCGCATCATTTGCCAGCACGGTGATGTCGCAGGTGCTGGTTCCGAGAATTTTCACGAGCGTGCCCGCCTTCACCCCCGCCCCGACCGCGCCCATGTGTGCGTCGAAGGCCCCCACCGCGACGGGAATGCCGACGGGCAGCCCGAGACGATCCCCCCATTCCGCAGTGAGGTTCCCGGCCTTCGTGTCAGAGGAATAAGCGGTCGAGTAGAGCCGCTCCCGCAGGTCCGCTAGAGCCGGATCGAGCTCGGCGAGGAACTCCGCGTCGGGGAGTCCGCCCCACGACTCGGCAAACATCGCCTTGTGGCCCGCCGCGCAAACGCTGCGTTTGATGAGGTCGGGCCGCTCGGTTCCAGTAAGGACGGCGGGGAGCCAGTCGCAATGCTCGACCCACGAGGCCGCCGCTTCGAAGACGGTCTCGTCAACCTTGCGGCAGCGCCAGATCTTGCTCCACCACCACTCGCTCGAGTAAATGCCGCCGCATTTGGCGAGGTATTGGGGCCGTTTGTCCGCCGCGAGGGCAGTGATCGCGGCCGCCTCGTCAAAGGCGGTGTGGTCTTTCCAGAGCCAGACGAGGGCGTTGAGATTGTCGGCAAACTCCGGCTTCAGGGCGAGCGGGGTTCCCTCGGCATCCACGGGGATGGGCGTGCTCCCCGTCGTATCGACGCCGATGCCGATGACGTCGCCGGGATCAAAACCGGAACGCTTTTCCTTCGCCTGAGCGAGCGCCCCGGTGATGATCGCGACCATGCCGTCGAGGTAGTCCTGCGGATGTTGCCGCGCCACGTGGGGATCGGACGGATCGGTGAGGATGCCGAGCTTTCCCGAAGGATAGGGAAAAACGACCGATCCCAGTTCTTCACCGGTATCGAGATCAA
>JBDNIL010000545.1:0-4477 GCA_041688355.1 Verrucomicrobiales bacterium
GCAGGAGCGGCTTTCTTCGCAGGAGCAGCTTTCTTCGCAGGAGCGGCTTTCTTCGCAGGAGCGGCTTTCTTCGCAGGAGCGGCTTTCTTCGCAGGAGCGGCTTTCTTCGCAGGAGCGGCTTTCTTCGCAGAAGCGGCTTTCTTGGCTGGTGCTTTTTTCATAGGTTTCTTATTCGTTGGTACTTTTTTGGTTGGTGCTTTTTCAGCGGGAACTTTTCGTTGGGTGCCTTTTGTCTTTGGAGCCGCCTTAACCGGCGGCTCAGACTTTTTTGGCGGGACGGAAGGGGAAGCGGGTTCTAAGGCCCTCTCCCCGATTTCGCCCTGCTCGGCTTTGGAGATTCGTGAAACTCGGTCGACAGGGTGTTTTGTCAGGATGTTACCCCTGGCCCCCCGTCCTTTAATATCAAGATCGGCGAATCGAAAGTCGATCTGAAAATTTCGCAATTTCAAATCAGATTTCAAATGGACCCTGACGATGATGTTGGCGTCCTCGACGGTATCGTGTTCGCTGAACCAGAGGACGCGGGTCCCGGCACTCCCGCTGGTGAGGTCGTATAACTTCTCGCGGGTGACCCCGGCGATCTGAAAACGCTTCACCATGGCACGACCTCCGCGACCGTCGCGGTAGATCATATTGTAAATTTTCGCCTCGTCGCGGTTGAAGATTGCGACGTGCAGGTTGTCTTTCCCGATGAAGACTTTCTCGGCCACTTTGACGACGCGCATGGTTCCGTCGCGGGAAAAGGCGACGATGTCGTCCATGCGCGAGCATTTGCAGACGGCTTCGTCGCGCTTCATTCCATAACCGGCGAAGCCTTCCTTGCGATCAACGTAGAGGGTGTCGTTGGCGACGACGACCTGCCGCGCATCGACCCGGTCAAAGGTGCTCAGCTCGGTGCGGCGGGCGCGGTTTTTCCCGTAGCGCTCTTTAATGCCCTCGTACCATTTAATGGTGTAGGCGGTGAGGCGTTTCAGGTTGCGCTTTGTCTCGGCGATCTGGTCTTCGAGCCCGCGAATGAGTTCGTCGGCCTTGAAAGCGTCAAATTTCGAGATGCGTTTGATCCGGATCTCGGTGAGGCGCAAGATGTCCTCTTCGGTCACCTCGCGGCGGAAGAGGCGGAGGTAGGGACGCAGCCCTTCCCAGATTTCCGAGATGACGGCTTCCCACGTTTCGCATTCTTCGATGCGGCGATAGATGCGTTTTTCGATGAAGATTTTTTCGAGGCTGGAGAAATGCCATTTTTCCTCGAGCTCCCCGAGTTTGATCTCGAGTTCCTGCCCGATCAGATCGCGGGCCTGCTTCGCGCTGTGTCGGAGGATCTCGGAGACGCCCAGGAAGTGGGGCTTGTTGTCCTGGATAACGCAGGCATTCGGCGAGATACTGACCTCACAATCGGTGAAGGCGTAGAGCGCCTGGAGGGTCTGGTCGCCATCGATCCCGGGGGGGAGGAGGACGCGGATCTCGACATTCTCGGCGGTGCAGTCCTCGATCTTGGCGATGCGCACTTTTCCCTGGTCGATCGCTTTGAGCATGGAATCGACGAGGCTCGAGGCGGTCGTGCCGAAGGGGATCTCGCGGATGATGAGCTCTTTGGACTTCACCTTTTCGATGCGGGCGCGCACCTTGATGCGGCCGCCGCGGAGTCCGTCGTTGTAGTCGGTAACATCGGCGATGCCGCCCTGGGGAAAGTCAGGGAACAGCTCAAAGGGTTCCTTTTTAAGAACGGCGATACAGGCATCGATGAGCTCGTTGAAATTGTGCGGGAGGATCTTGCAGGCGAGACCGACCGCGATGCCCTCGGCGCCGTGGGCGAGGACGAGGGGGAACTTCGCAGGCAGAGTCACGGGTTCCTTGTTGCGGCCGTCGTAGCTCGCGGCCCAGGTCGTCGTCTTGGGATTGAAAAGGATCTCGTTGGAGAACTTCGAGAGTCGTGTCTCGATGTAGCGCGGCGCGGCGGCGGAGTCACCGGTGAGGATGTTCCCCCAGTTCCCCTGGGTCTCGACGACGAGTTCCTTCTGCCCCATGTTGACGAGCGCGTCACCGATGGACTGGTCGCCGTGGGGGTGATACTGCATCGTGTGGCCGATGATGTTGGCCACTTTGTTGAAGCGTCCGTCGTCTTTCTCCTTAAGCGAATGGAGGATGCGCCGCTGCACGGGCTTCAGCCCATCATTGATGTGCGGGACGGCACGTTCAAGGATGACGTAGCTGGCGTATTCCAGAAACCATTCGGAATACATGCCTTTCAGCGGTGAGGATGTCTCGTCCATTCGTTAACGGGGAGAAGTTACGCGGCGACGGCGGCCTGTTTG
Source organism: Verrucomicrobiales bacterium (assembly GCA_041688355.1). Taxonomy (GTDB): domain Bacteria; phylum Verrucomicrobiota; class Verrucomicrobiia; order Verrucomicrobiales; family DEV007; genus Arctic95D-9. The sequence goes on from JBDNIL010000545.1 coordinate 2,313, forward strand.
ACCTCGGCGTGGGCAACTTCTTCCTCTTCGATGATATCAGTTTCGATCTTCAGATTTTTGATGATGAACTCCTGGCGCTGCGGAGTGTTCTTGCCCATGTAGAACTCGAGCAGGTCCTGGATCATCTTCGGCCGTGGAGGCATCTCGACGGGAGCGAGTCTGATATTTTCACCGATGAAGTGTTTGAACTCATCGGGAGAGATTTCCCCGAGACCCTTGAATCGGGTGATCTCGGGATTTTTCACCTCAGCGAGCGCCGCGAGCCGTTCCTCATTAGTATAGCAGTAGCGGGTCTCGTTCTTGTTCCGCACACGGAAGAGGGGAGTCTCGAGAATGTAAAGGTGACCGTCACGAATGAGGTCGGGGAAAAACTGGAGGAAGAAAGTCAACGCGAGGAGGCGGATGTGCATCCCGTCCACGTCGGCATCGGTCGCGAGGACGACCTTGTTGTAACGGAGGCCGTCGAGGGTCTCTTCGATCCCCAGAGCGGACTGGAGGAGGTTGAACTCCTCATTCTGGTAGACGATCTTGCGCGTCATCCCGTAGGAGTTCAGCGGTTTTCCGCGCAGCGAAAAGACGGCCTGGGTATCGACGTCGCGCGACTTAGTGATTGATCCGCTCGCGGAGTCACCCTCGGTGATGAAGAGGGTCGATTGCGCGGCGAGCTTGTGGCTCGAGTCGAAATGGGCGCGGCAATCGCGAAGCTTTTTATTGTGCACCTTGGACTGCTTGGCACGCTCCTTGGCGAGCTTCTTGATCCCTTTGAGCTCTTTCCGTTCGTGCTCGGACCGCTGGATCTTCTCGATCATGGCCTCGGCCACGCCCTTGGTGCGGTGAAGGTGATTGTCGAGATGAAGCCCCAGGAAATTGCCCACAAAAGTCCGCACACTTTCGCCGTTGGGAGCCATGTGGGTGGAGCCCAGTTTTGTCTTTGTCTGGGACTCGAAGATCGGGTCCTCGACCCTCACACTGATCGCCGCGACGATGCCAGAGCGGATGTCTGAGGGTTCGAACTGCTTTTTGTAATAATTGCGGATCGTGTTGACGATGGCCTCGCGGAAGGCGGTCAGGTGCGATCCGCCCATCGTCGTGTGCTGCCCGTTGACGAAGCTGTAATACTCTTCCCCGCTCTGCTCGGTGTGAGTGAAGGCCACCTCGATGTCGGCGTCGGCGATGTGGATGATGGGATAGAGAGGAGCTTCCCCGCCGGCGAGATTTTCCTCAAGCAAATCGAGGAGTCCGTTTTTGGATTTAAACTTCTTCCCGTTGAGCGACAGAGTGAGGCCGGTGTTGAGGTAGGAGTAGAGGCGCAGCATCGTCTCGACGTACTCCATGTTCCAGGCGAACTTCCCGAAGATCGCGGTGTCGGGTTCGAAGGCGACGAGGGTGCCGTTGGGCTCGGTCGTCTTGTCCGGCTTTTTCATCTCGGCGGTGACGAGTCCCTGCGCGAATTCGATTGCCATGGTCTGCCGGTCGCGGAAGGCCTGGATCTCAAAGAAGCCGGAGAGGAAGTTCACCGCCTTGATCCCGACCCCGTTCAGGCCGACGGATTTTTTGAAAGCCTCGCTGTCGTACTTCGCCCCGGTGTTGATGATCGAGGCACAGTCTTTCAACTTCCCTAGAGGAATGCCCCGGCCATAATCGCGAACCCGGACGAAGGTCTCCTCGATCTCGATTTCGATCTGGCGACCGTTGCCCATGACAAACTCGTCGATGGCATTGTCGATTACTTCTTTGAGCAGAATGTAAATCCCGTCGTCCGACGAGGAGCCGTCGCCAAGCTTGCCGATGTACATCCCGGGCCTCAAGCGAATGTGTTCGCGAGGCTGGAGCGAGCGGATGTGCTCTTCGTTATAATCGGCGGCCATTGTTGTGTGCGGTCAGACTACTCGTAGTATTTAGGATAAGTGAAATAATTTCAACTACCGATTGAGAATTTTCTCGCTCTTCGAATTTTAATTTTTGCGCTGGCTCTGGGAAGGTGACATTTTTTATGTGCGTACGTTAGTAAGAGCGGAGGGCCTGATTTTACTGGGTTGGGCGGCATCCTTGGTGCTGTCCATCAATGCGAAGGACGCAGTTTTGGAACTTCTTCCCTTCTCTTTGTCCGGAGAGGCGTTCGTCCGTTGAAAAAGTTTGGCTGAAAAATGCGGCGGGCGTCCCGA
>JBDNIL010000148.1:0-4995 GCA_041688355.1 Verrucomicrobiales bacterium
CGCGCTCCGGCGAGGGCGAAGGGACAACCGAATCCCATGCTCCGGCAAGGGAGACGCCGGCGTTATTATTAGCCTGGTACCGTGAATCTACTTCCACAGGGAATTCATGCGCTCCGACAACCGGGCCAAGACCGAAGACCATTGAGACGGTTGGGACGAGCGTTGGGAGGAGTTGAGGTGGATCCCTCTTTTTAAAAGACTTAGGCTATGCCGTTGAGGTGCCGGAGGAAGCTATTTCGTGGGGATGAACTTCCATGCCCGGACACGCTTTCCAACGCCAAGGATTGACTCATATTCGAAAGTCCCTGAAGAAATGACCCACGCGCTGTAGATCTCACCGTCGGCGACGTCGAATTGGTCTGAATCGACTTTGAGCAGCTCGGTTTTCGAATCGGTGAGATTCCAGATAAGCAGTCCTTCGTCGATAACTTGAGTGATTCGGAATTGGATCTTCTCTGCGGAGTCCAGGAGCCGCGCCATTTCCGCTTTCCGCCGTCGATCCTCTGCCGCCGCCGCCGCGTCAGCCATCGCTTTCACCCGGAGGGCTGCCTGCTTTTCCTCATTTACCTTCTTTGCAGCGGCCGCAGCGACCGGGTCGTAGCCGAACTTGATCTTCAAGGGCTGTGGTAGAACATCAAAGGATAATTTGGCTGAGCCGCGTGAATGCGAGATTGCAATGGCATCATCCTCGACTGTATTCACTTTGACATTCATGTAGCGATTCCCCTCAAGGTCGATAATGACGCCGGCATCTAAATCGCCGAGAATCTTCTTTGAAATAGAGGACTTTGTGGCCTCATCCATTTCCTCCGGTGCCGTCCTTTTAACAATCTGAAGATCTTCTGATGTCCTATTCAATTTTGCTATCACCTCATCGGAAAGATCCGCAATGACAGCACTTGTCACTCCGCCGGAGTGGAGAATTCTAACCTTGCTTCCATCGATACCACTTAGACGTGCATTTAAGAGCTTTTGGTCTCCCGTCAATAGTTCAGGCACGAATACAGGCCCGCTAGGTGCAGTCATCTCATGCTCGGCCCCGGATTTCCATTGTCCGCCTATCAACACGTTCCCCTGTTGGATCATCTGCTGTGCAGCAGAAAATCGGAGTAAGTCATCATTAATTTCGTGATAGGCACCCGGGTAGCGGTCGATTGCCCCCTTGATTTTTTGAATCATTCCGTTGAACTCTTCAATCTGTTGAGATGTCGAAATTGAGGCCGAAGTCATATTAGGAAATTCTATGACACCGATTAAATTGTTTTGAAAGACACGGTTTTTTTCGCCATTTTCTAGAACAAAATGCGTCACATTCGTGAAAATTTCGATTGAGGTGAACTTCTGAACCCTGGCCAAAACGTCAGTTTCGCCTGGAGCGCTGCGATAGAAAATAACCCCTTTGGGCGCAGGTTCTTCACCCGCAACGGGGGAGAGCCCCGATAAAAAGCATAGAATTGCGATAAGTGTTTTACTGATGTTGGTTGACAGCATTTTTAGATTCATTGTTGCTCCTTTCGTTATACTTTTAGCCACCCCTGATTCAGGTCATCGTCTCTTTTCAAAAGCCCCTCCACTCGATTCAATAATATTTTTCAACTTAGGATCGGGATTCTCGTCAGTACTCCGAACGTAAAGGTGAAAGCCACGGGGAGTATTTCCGCCGCCAATAGCTAGGGTCATCAGTTCAGCCAGTGCCACTTCAGTCCGCTCGTCCTGAAGGTCACAAAACCAATAAACAGAGTCTACCTGATGCACTTCCACTAGCTCTCGGATCGAGTTCATTACAGACTCCCTCAAATTTGGGTTTTCTGAGCGAGGAGACCTGATTTCAGCAGCATCGAAAGAGGACTCCTCAAGTAAGCAGCCCTCGACTTCCAGAAAAACAGGCGCTTCGAATCGTGAGTTTATCTCCGTCCGCAAACTGTCCAAATAGCGACTCATACTCCCAGAGATATCAAGAATTACACCAAGCTTTTCTCCCTTTACATTCATCCCTCCGATACTTTGTCCCCGCGGCTCACCTGATGGACTTCCTGCGGGGTCACTTTCACTCTCATTCGTGGGCATCGGCGTGGCGGGCGATGAATCGACTGCTGCGTTTTCAGGCAAAGGGTCCGAGCCCTTTTCCGGTGACTCTTTCTCAGGTGAGGCGGGGGGTTTCGACTCGACCTTTGTTTTTGCATCCTCCTCCCCGGCTTCAGTCGGGGTTTCATTCACCGCCCCGTGGTCAGAATCACTAACTTCCGCTACATTACTTGTGGAGTCGGCTGTCCCGGTGGAGGAGCATGAAGATCGGGTGAATAAGAGGAAAATAATAAGGAGAAATAGAGCGGCACAGAGTGCCGCTTTGAACCAATCCTGTGATTGAACTTCGTGCTTTGGGTTCATTGGATAATAACAATTGTCGTTAATCAGTTCGACCGCGTTTCCCTTCCGAGCTGAAAGCGAGCGTCTCACCATCCAGACGGGGTTCCCACCCGTCTTCGATGAATCCCGCTTCACTGATTATTTCTCTCAACTGGTCGATGAGTGAAAAAGAATCGCCGTAAACAAACGAAACAATGTAAATTCGTTGTGAAGGCTGAGACTTAAGCAGTTTGTTGTGATTGCTGATTCCTCTGAGAATCGCCTTGAGCGTTTCGGTATCTCGACCCAGTTTCAAGCCCTTACCCTGAATCGGTATTGCGGCGTCTTCGCTCCAGGTAATTGAAGCGTTATTCTCACTCACGCCGTAAAGTTCGCCGTTCTCACGAAATTCGTAGTTCGCAACGGGATATAATTCGCCGTATCGCACGATCAAATTGTACTGACCTCCGCTTGCATCACGAAGCTTTGGAGGGTGTGTCTCGCTCGTCCGCGAGGAGACTAGCTCTTTCATCTGGTTTTCGAGTTGTTCGAGGAGGCGTTTCTGCTCATCGATCTTGGCTGCAACGGCGGCAAGTTCAGCAGCCTGACTTGATATCTCAGTCAGGGTGAGTGATTTCAGTTCCAGAGCCTTTCCTAATCTTTCGTTGAGCTCCACGCTCGAGAGTGCTTCCGTCTCCTGTCTTGCCGACAGCATCTTTGCCAACTGATTGCGCTTCTGCAATAATTCGAGGAGGTCTTTGTTCTCCTCCCAACGCTTCGCGGTTTCACGCAACTCGGCTTCGAGTTCGGCGAGGTCACGAGCCTTCCTGGAGACTTCTAATGTCTCCTTCCCAGACGACGCGTTCTTTCTCGACTCATCGCCCGGACTCTCGATCAGCAGTGCAATCAAGATAGCGATCAGGACAATCCCTCCGAAGGCATTGCACATCGTGTCGAGGAGCAGATCCAGACTATCCTTGGGTGCTCTGGAGCGTCTTCTCATGGGGTGAAATCGAGGATGTCCTCGCTGAAAATCCTAAGTTCGACCGTCTCGTCGAGCGGGCGGTAGCCGAGGTCGAATCCTTCTTGCTGAAGTAGCTCCTGCAACGGGGGGAGGAACGCGATACCACTCGGGCGGATGAAGAACACGAAATAAGACTCCGCTCCATCGGATTCTCGCGCCATCTCTCTGACGCGTTCCTTGAGACTGCTGGCCGCGATGCGAGTCTTCGCTTCCGGCGCTGCCATGTCCCGCAAGACGCCGCCACCGGCATCTAACTCCAGCAAGATTGGTTTTTTCTCCGAGGTGCTCAATTTCAGCCACACCTGAGCCGTCGCGGCTGTCTCCTTCACGAAGTCCGCCTTTGCATCGACTGTCGCCTGCATTTTGATGAGGGCGAGCGCTGCCTCCGCCCGGCGCTGTTCGAGGGACGTCGTTTCTTCTATCGCCGCCGTCATTTCACGCTCCGCCGACTCGACTTCCCGCAGCAGTGCGAGACGCAAAGGATCCGCCTCCTCATCGAGCGACTTTTGCAGTTGCTCGATCTGTTCCTTTAATCGATCTTCCGATTCATCGCTGGTATCAAAATCCACTTGCGCGAACTTTCTGATCCTCGCCATAGACGTCTCGATCAGTGCTTCCAATTCTGCTAGAGTGCGAGTCTCGGTCACCTCTACCGGAACGTCGATAATCCCAGGCTGACGTAACATGAGGACCATCAAAATTACGATGAGGATGAGGATACCGGACACCGCTGTGATGATATCCTGAAAGGCGAAGAAGCTTACGTTCGCTCCTTGTATACGGCGTGCTTTGGCCATGGGATCACTCCTCGCGTAACCGCAGTTTTGAGACTACGTGCGCGTGACAGTAGTCGTTGCATTCATCAAGGAAAAGCGCTTCTTTTTGTTGGGTAAAGGTCATCCATACCTGAACCACAAGCGCCGCGACGAGGGCAATGAGGGTTGTTTCGAAGGCAGTCGAGAGGCCGCTCGTGATTCCCCCGAGGGACTCTTTCAATGCGTTGATGTCCTCCCCTGCAGCGGCGAGAGTGTCCCCGAATCCGCCGATCGCGCTGCTCAATCCCAGAACTGTTCCAATAAACCCAAGAACCGGAATCGCCCAAATGAAGCCATTGATGAGACGGTAGCTTGATTCCTGATGCCCTTCATCGTAGTCCGCCTGAGTCTGCAGGATTTCAGAGACGTCGCTGATTCGCCCGATATTTCGCAGATTTGAGAGTGCTCTTTCGATGCGGTTCAAAAGCACAAAATGGCGGGTATCATCGACGAGACGATGCACCTCGCGAAGCACATCTTGCGCTGTTTTCGGGTTCAGGAGGAACTCGGGGTCGTCTGGAAATGGCTTGAGGTCCAGAGCCCTTCTTTGGAAAGCGAGCTTCTTCTTTTTAACGATGAGAATGGACGCACACCAGAAGAATAGAAACGCGGTAGGAATTGGGATGACACCGCCACCCCGAAGAAACATCTCCGCTACGAACTGAGTCGGTTCCCAGCGATTAAGACCATAGATAATGATCAGGTAGAAGAGTCCAGTGAGAAGTATAGCCATGAAGAACGACACCACATTATTTACCGCAGTGAATCGACCTCCCTTGAAGCCTATTTTCTGCTCAAAATCACTTCCCG
>JBDNIL010000149.1:0-12172 GCA_041688355.1 Verrucomicrobiales bacterium
CAGGGACGACTCGACGGTGAAAAGGCGCTCACGGACTGGCGGCATCGTCGCGACGACCAGCTCGCCGCCGCTCCCGCCGGCGAGGCGCTCGAACCCTCCGCCCTCAGCCTCGATATCGAGGGAGAGACGGCAGCACCCTGAAAGAGCTTCCTTTTAGACAACTGACTTCGGCGCGGATGGTTCATCACCGAAGGCATCTTCATAGAGGTAGACCAGAGCGAGCGAGCACCAGGCTCCGGTGATGAACATCCCGACATAGAGAGCGATCATGCCCGCCATCGCGAGCAGGGTGTTCACGAGCATGAAGAGGAACATTTTGAAAAGGAAGGGTCTCACCGCAGTCCAGGCAAGCGACAGGGCCTCTTTGGCCTGGAGCCCGCAATCGAGGATCAGAATCGTCGCGAAATTCCCGACCTGACTTAGGATCATGAGCGGGATGAAGAGGATAAAGCTGAGAACAACGATCCCGCCAAACGCGGCCACGAACGCGGCCGGGTTCTCCATATTGGCTGCCATGGCCTGGCTATCGGTTGCGATTGCCATGCCTGCGGCGACGAGGATAATCACTATGATCATCAGGACAATGGCTACCACCATCGAGACACCGACGACGATCAGATTCACGATCGCGAGAGGCCCGAACTGCCGCCGGAATCCCTCGAAGATCATTTCCATATTGGCCTCCTGCCCCCGCACCTGGCGCAGTAGATACCAGTAGAGCCCGCCCATCAGCGGATACATCAGGAAGAATATCGGGATGAAAAACTGTGAGGCGAACGTGAGGATGAGGGTCGTCAGGGTGAAACAACCCACGATGGGCCAGAAGTTCGAGACCATCAGCGCCCACCCTCGGTCGAAGCAGGAGCGGATCTGCGGGCGGAATCCGGGGCGGAGCGCGGCGGGGCGGGGGACGAAAGGTGCGGCGAGGATCGGCACTGGCGGCGGCGCCAATACCTGGCCTGCCGGGACGGGTGGCGGACCGTTGCTCGCGAGTTTCCCGGCGAGTTCACTCGCGGAAAAGGGGATCCAGTTGTCGAAGCCTTCGCGCCAGACGAGGTTGGCCCCGCCCAGACTGCCGCTGCGGTAGAGCTTGAGAATTTCCTCTGAAGAGACCGGGCCGCCCCGTTCTCCGCCCCTTTCGTAAAACCATGTCAGATCCGTGCTCATTCAGTTGGAGTAGCTTCCCTCACCTTCTCATCGAGCTCGATCAACTCGGTCACGGTGACGAACTCGTAGCCCTGGGCGAGGAGCTGGTCAAAGGTCGAGGGCATCGCATCGACGGTGGGCTTGTGGAGATCGTGAACGAGGAGGATGCCGCCGGGGCTCGCGCCGTTGACGAGCCGACTCGTGACCACCGCCGGGCCGGGCCGTTTCCAGTCCTCGGGATCGACCGACCAGAGGATCGTCGGGTAGCCGAACTCTCTCATCATCAGCTCTTTCTGGCTCTTTTTGATCGCGCCGCCGGGAGGTCGCATGGATCTCGGGGTCACGCCCGTCTCGGCGATGATCTGCTCGTGCGCGGCCCGCAGTTCTTTAAGCAGCACTTCGTCCGACATGCGGGCGAGATTGCCGTGGGAGACGGTGTGGTTCCCTATCTCGTGGCCTTCGGCGATCATGCGGCGGAGCAGCTCGGGACTGTATTTCACCATATTTCCCACCACGTAGAAGGTCGCTTTGATCTTGCGCTCCTTCAACATGTCGAGCAGTCGCGGAGTGTTCTCGGGGTGCGGACCGTCATCGAAAGTCATCGCGAGGACTTTGCGGCTCGTCGTGACCCGGGTGTAGGAATCGTAGATCGGCTTGCTCCAGCCCGATGGATTCTCCTCGACCGGCTGCGCCGTTCCCCAGGTCGGAGCGTCAAGACCGACGATGAGAGGGGGCAGGGTGATCTTCAACTCCGCCCCGGGCATCGTCGCCGAGGACTTCGAGATCGAAGACGGCACCTGGCAGGCGCTCAGCAGCACGAGCGGCAGCAGAGAAAGGAGGGCGGCTTTCATGAGGTCGGGAGAACGGACGCCGGATGCGGACAGGCCGACGAGTCAAGCTTCCGGCCTGCGGAGTGAAAATTCAAGGATCAAGTCATCGCTCGGGAAAGTGTCGCGTGCTCCGCATCTACGATGCCAGACCTTGCATACAATCGCCAAAAGGATCACGCCATCACGCCCCTGAGCCCGTTTGGAAAAGGCGGGAGCGGGTCTAACGTAAAGTCAGCGGATGCGGAATTCCGTTTCCCTCCTCCTCTCCATGTTCCCAAGCAAAAAATCCTTGTGCGCGAGCCTGCTTTCTCTGGTGCCCTTCGCGGCCCCGGCCGCCGATCCCGCACCCGACTGGAAGACGGTCGAGCCGCTCTTGAGCACAAAGTGCTACTCCTGCCACGGGGGCGAAGATGTCAAAGGCGAGGTCAATCTCAAAGCCCTCGCCGCCGATCCGAAGATTGGGGAAGAATACGAGCTCTGGCACCGCGTCCTCGACACGATCGAGAGCGGGGAGATGCCGCCGCGGAAGTCCGAGCCGCTCGAGGAAAACGAGGAGACGGCAATCGTGGCCTGGGCCGACCACGAGCTCAACCTGCTCGCCGAGACGAACTCTGGCGACCCCGGACCCGTCACGATGCGTCGCCTCACCAACGGGGAATACGATCGCTCCATCCGCGACCTCACCGGGCGCGACTACGGCCTCGCGAAGGAGTTCCAGACCGATGGCGGTGGCGGTGAGGGATTCTCCAATACAGGTGACGTGCTTTTCATGAGCCCCGCCGCCGTCGACAAGTACTTCGGCGCGGCCCGCCATGTCGCCGATTACGCCACGATCATGCCCGGCACCGGGATCGTCTTTCACGAAAGTCGCATCGGCCTGCGCGGTCCCGAGCAGGTCAAGGCCCACGCCCAGCAGGGTCTCTATGTCTGGTACCAGCAGAAGTCAGCCCCGCATCTCCCGGCAGATCTCGTCGACAAACGCGAGGGCGACTACATGCTCGCCTGCTGGAAGCACCGCCATTTCAAAACACCCCTCGACACCCTTGCGAAAGAGGCCGGACTCCAGCTGCCCTTCCTCCAGAACTGGTGGAACCTCGTCAACAGCACCGAGCCGCCGTCCCGGTTCCTCGATCTCACCCGGGTGCGCTGGCGCGACCTGCCCGGACCCGACGCGGCGAAGCCGACCGCAGTACCGCAGGTAGTGGACGACCGCATCCGGACGATCGAGGCCGATCACCTCTCCTGGAACAATCCGCAAAAGCCCGGCAGTGGCGTGCAGCGTCGCCAGCAGGACTCGGACGGCATCCGCCCCTATCCCATGAGCGCCGAAGTGAAGGGTCACAAACAAGTCCACCTCTGCATCGGCGATATCGGCGACGGCAACAAAGGCGACATCGCTCTCATCCCGAAGATCGAGGTGAAGCTCGGAAAAGGCGGAGTGAACTACTTTGACTGGCTCAACAAGCAGATCGCCGAGGGCAAAAAGGCGCTCGCCGCGACCCCGCCGCCCGGCAACGCCGAAGATCTCAAAAAGCGGGTCGCAGAGCTCGAGCGGGTTTGGGCGGCCTTCGGCAAACACCCGAATCCCGGTCGCAAGATCGAGCCGCAAGTCCTCGCCCTCGCCGCCCCGCAGGTCTTCACCCTGCCTCTGCCCGAGGGAGCCGTCAGCGTCCGCGCCGAGACCAAACTAGACCTTGAGAATCCCGAGGCTGACGAGGCCACGATGCAGTGGACGATGACCACCGGCACGCCCCGCGACGTCACCCGAATCATGCCCGGAGTGCTCACGATTTGGAAAGTGCGCAGCGACGCCGCTCGCCGCACCATGGGGGAATTCGGGATCATGAAGCGTGCCTTCCCCGACATGTTCGAGCGGCTCCTCGAAGAGGTCGCGGGCAATCTCAACCGCAAGGGGCCGGGCATCACAGTGTATTATTTCAGCGACGAGCAGCTCGGCCAGATCCTCGGAGAAAAAGACCGCACCCGGCTCACCGCGATGAAGAAAGACTGGAGCCTCGCCGCCCCGCGCCCGCTCAATGAGAAGCAGGCAGCCGAGTTCGACGGCGCGATGATCTGGCATCTGCACGAGTTCGCCTCCCGCGCCTGGCGGCGTCCCGCCGCCGATGGGGAAAAGACTGCCCTCGCCGCCTTTTACCGGGATGGCCTCGGCAAAGGGCTCGATCGGGAATCTGCCGCCCGCGAGGTCATGGTGCGCATCCTCGTCTCGCCGCACTATCTCTTCAAAGCCGAGACCCTGCCTCCCGTCGATAAACTCACCCTCACCGGCGAGGGCGACGTGCCCCTCTCGGCCTGGGAAGTGGCCTCGCGACTCAGCTATTTCCTCTGGGCCTCCATCCCCGACTGGGAGCTGCGCAAGGCCGCCAAGGATGGCAGCCTCCTCAAGCCCGAAGTCCTCGCCGCCCAGGCGAAACGCATGATGAAAGACTCGCGCTCCTCCGCCCTCGCCCACGAGTTCGCGGGGCAGTGGCTGAAGTTCGGCGGCTTTGCCGAGCACGACGGCGTCGACTTGAAAATTTTTCCCGAGATGACCCCCGAACTCCGCGCCGACATGCATCGCGAAGTCGTCGAGTATTTCACCCGCCTCTTCCGTGAAGATAGAAAAGTGATGGATGTCGTCACCGGCGAGACCTCCTTCCTCAACGAACGGCTCGCCACATTCTACGGAGTCACCGGCGTCACCGGCGGCGAGTTCCGCGAGGTAAAAGTCTCCGATCAACATCGCGGCGGACTCCTCGGGATGGGCGCTGTCCTGACAAAGACCTCACGACCGTATCGCACCAGCCCCGTCGTGCGCGGCGAGTATCTCTACGCCGTCATCCTCGGGCATTCCTCGCCGCCCCCGCCGCCGAATGTGCCCGAGCTCGAAAAGGGGCTCGAGCCCGCCTCGCTCCGCGAAGCGCTCAAGCAACATGCCAGGGACCAGGCCTGCGCCGTCTGCCACGATCGCATCGACCCCTTCGGATTCGCCCTCGAGTCCTTTGACCCGATCGGCCGCTTCCGCGCCGCCGATGAGAAAGGCGGAGCGATCGACGACACCGGCATCCTGCGCGACGGCACCACCTTCAAAGGCATGGACGGATTGCGGCAATACCTCGCCGCCAATGACACCCAGTTCACCGGGCACTTCAGCCGCAAGCTCCTCGGCTACGCCCTCGGCCGCCAGGTTCTCCCCAGTGACAAAGATCTCCTCGCAACGATGCAGGACTCCCTCAAAAACCAAAACGGCTCCGTCTCCGCCATCGTCACCGCCATCGTCACGAGCCGCCAATTCCTCAACCGCCGCAACGAAGCCGCCGCCCTCGCCGCGAATCCCTGAAAACTCCTATTTCTTCTTCTCTACTTCTTTCCTACTCTACTTCTCTCGTCCCTCCCCATGAACACCTCCCGTCGTAAATTTCTCCGCGGCTCCGGCGTCGCCCTCGGTTTGCCCTGGCTCGAATCGATCTCCGTCTTCGGTGCCGAGACCGCAAAGTTGAATGTCGCGCCGCGCCGGCTCGGAGTCTGCTTCACCGGCAACGGAGTCAATCCCCATCACTGGGGCGCGACGATGGGTGCCAACGGGATCGAGTTCGCCGATTCCCTGCGTCCGCTCATCCCGCTCAGGGACAAGGTCGCCGTTTTCAACGGGCTCTGGAATCCCACCACGATCGAGGGCGAGGGCGGGCATTACCCGAAGATGAACGTCCTTTCTGGATTGCGTGTGAAAAAGACCACCACCGATGTCGAAGTCGGCACGACGATGGACCAGATCGTGGCCGCCCATGCCGGACGCCTCACCCCCGTGCCCAGCATCGTCTTAGGGACCGAGCGCCCCAGCTACGCGACCGACTCGGGCTTCACCTCGATTTACTCCGCCTACATTTCCTGGAGCACTCCCACGACCCCCGCGCCGAAAGAAATCTTTCCGCAGCAGGCCTTTGACCAGCTCTTCGACGACGGCAGCAAACGCAAGCGCGACAAGAGCATCCTCGACCTCGTCCTCGACGATGCGAAAGGCCTGCGCACCCGCCTGAGCCAGCGCGACAGCCAGAAACTCGACGAGTACCTCTCCTCGGTCCGCGAGATCGAACTGCGCGTCGAGCAGGCCGAAAAAATAAGTCAGCTCGAAGCCGGCGGACCGGCCGAGACCGGAGGCCGGGGCTGGCAGCCCTCCGTCAAGACTCCCACGATCGGGCGGCCCGACGCCGGCATCCCCGCCAGCACAGAGGACCATCTCCGGATCATGTTCGACATCCTCCTCCTCGCCTACCAGATGGACCGGACCCGCGTCGCGACCTTCATGCTCAACAATGACTTGTCGAACATGCGGTTCCCCAGCCTCGACGGCGTCAGTTCGGGCATCCACGAACTCTCCCACCACGCCAACGACGAGACCCGCCTCGCCCACTATCAGAAGGTCAACGAATTCCAGGTAAAACTCTGGGCCGAGTTCCTCCAGAAAATGGCTGCGACCAACGAAGGCGAACGCTCCCTCCTCGACAACAGTATGATCCTGCTCACGAGCAGCCTCATGGACGGCAACGCCCACGATTCGAAGCAACTCCCCATCGTCCTCGCCGGCGGCGGCGGAGGCACCATCAAAGGCGGCCAGGCCTACGACCTCAGCGCCGACCCGAACCGCAAACTCTGCCGTCTCCACCTCGCTCTCATGGATCGCATGGGCGTGCGCGTCGATCACTTCGGCGACGCGGAGAATTCGCTGGTGATTTGAGAGGCTGGTTCTGAGGGTGCGGGGGTGATTGAACGTATGCGCGTCGGGGCACAGTCTTGACCCTTACTCCATCACATTGTTCACCTGCGGGGACGATTCCCCGCAGGTAACCTAACAACTTTCAATAAATCGACCCTATTGCCAGGCCTCACCGGGAAGTCAAACGTTTCGAAATTTTTGCGTAAATCGTTGGGCGCATTTGATTTGCTCGCCGGTCTCCAGGCAGCACTTCCGACGGGCTCTGATCCAATCAACGGGGTTGGTGCCCCTGGGAATAAAGCCGGCCTTTGCGCACCAGGCGATGATGAACTGGCCGGTCCTGCCGCAGCCGGCGACGCAATGCACCACCACTGCTTCTTTGGCTTGGTGATGCTGATCCATCAAGTGCAAAAAGGTTTCTATCTGAGCGTCGGTAGGGACGCCATAGTCGGGCACATTGATGTGATGATAGGAGAACTGCCCGGGAACATCGCGGCGATTATCAAATTCGCAGCAATTGACGACGGCCCGGATTTTGTTTTCCTCGTAGATCTCAAAGACATAGGGGTCGGGCCACCAGGACGCGGCTATGACGCCCTGCACGATCCAGGTGAAGGGCTCCGTTCTTTCCGGTTGTCCCCTTTCGGGCCAGTAATAAGGTCGAATCGGGTTGGGCATGATGTCTTCCGCAGTAGCGCAATTGATACGTTAGATAAAGGAGCTTGTCTTTCCGGGCAACGGTCGCGTCACCCCCGCCCCAACCGCTCGGCCAAAAACGGTGCGGTGCGGCTTTTCTTCACCTTCACCACTTCTTCCGGCGTCCCCGCTGCGACGACTTCGCCTCCGGCGTCGCCGGCCTCGGGGCCGATGTCGATGAGGTAGTCGGCCTCGGCCATGATCTCGAGACTGTGCTCGATGACCACGACGGTGTGCCCGTCATCGACGAGGTGATGCATGATCTCGAGGAGGCGTTTCACATCGGCGAGATGGAGCCCGATGCTGGGCTCTTCGATGAGATAGAGATTCGACTTGGGCTGACGATTCTGGCGGAGCCGGGCGTTGCTGGAGCGCCCGATCCCCCGGGTCAATTCGGTGACGAGCTTGATGCGCTGGGCCTCGCCACCGGAGAGGCTCGGGCTGGCCTGACCGAGGTGGAGGTAGCCGAGTCCGGTCTCTTTCATCAAGTTGAGGGTGCGCGAGATCTTCGGAAAACCGGAGAAAAAGTCAGCGGCTTCTTCGATCGAGAGATCCATGATGTCGCCGATGGACTTGCCGTTGTAGAGCACCTCGAGGGTCGGGCTGTTGTAGCGTCGTCCGTTGCATTCCTCGCAGACGATGTAGGTGGTGGGGAGAAAATTCATCTCCAGCTTGATGAGCCCGTTGCCCTTGCACGCCTCGCAGCGTCCGCCTTCGGTGTTGAAGGAAAACCGCGACGCGGTGTAGCCTCGCGCCCGCGCCTCGGGGAGCTGTTCGAAGAGCTTGCGGATGTCGTCGAAGACCTTCACGTAGGTCGCCGGGGTCGAGCGCGAAGTCTTCCCGATGGGCGACTGATCGACTTCGTAGACGGCCTCGAGCAGCTCGACACCCTCGATCGATTTCCAGTTTTTCGTCTTTCCCGATTTCCCTTTTTTCCCGTTCTTGCCGGCATTGGGTTTCGCGAGTCCGGCATCGACGGCGGGCTTGAGGACTCCACGCATGAAGCTCGACTTTCCCGATCCCGAGATGCCCGAGATCACGGTGAGACGCCCGATGGGAATGGAGACGTCGATGTTTTTCAGATTGTTCGCCGAGGCACCTTTGATCCTGAGCCAGCCTTCGCTGCTCTTCTTCGCGGGCAGCTTGCGACGGCTCCCCCGCACGGGATGGACGAGGGGATGGAAAAAGGCCTCACGGGTGGGGGAATGGGCGGCGGATCCGGATTTCCCGGCGAAGAGATCTTTCGGATCACCCTGCCAGACGATCTCGCCGCCGAACTTTCCGGCTCCGGGACCAAGGTCGATGAGGTGATCGGCGCGGCGTATCGTTTCTTCGTCGTGCTCGACGACGACGAGCGAGTTCCCCTTGGCCTTGAGCGCGACGAGGGTGTCGAGGAGAGCCGCGTTGTCGCGCGGGTGCAGACCGATGGTCGGTTCGTCGAGGATGTAGAGGACCCCGCGGAGATTCGACCCGAGTTGGGCGGCGAGGCGGATACGCTGGCTCTCGCCTCCGCTCAATGTCGTGGCGGAGCGGTCGAGCTGCAGGTAGCCAAGGCCCACCTCTTCCATGAAATGCAGTCGCTGCACGATCTCGGGGATGATGTCTCGCGAGATCAGGGTGCCCTCCTTGTCGAAGCCGAGTCCGGCGATCGCCTTGCGCGCCTCGGCGACGGTGCGGGAGGCGAGATCGGTGATGGAAAATTCACCGATGCGGACATGGCGCGCGACCTCGTTCAACCGTGTTGCCCCGCAGGCCGAACAGGGTTCAGTCTCTCCGCTTTCGCTGCGCGAGCGACGCAGCTCTTCGCGAAGCTCGGCGTCGAGCTGGGACTCGGCGTCGCGTTCGTCGGCATTGTTCGGGTGTTTTTCGACGGTGCCGTAGCCGCGGCAGACGGGGCAGCGGCCGTGCGGGGAATTGTAGGAGAAAAGGCGCGGATCGAGCTCTTCGAAAGACCGCCCCGTCTCGGGATCGACCATCTCGGTGTTCATGACCTGGATCTTGTTCTTCGCGTCAAAGAAACGCAGGGTCCGCTTGCCGACGCGCAGGGCCGTCTCGACCATTTCGAGGACCTCCCCCGCCGGTGTCTTGCCCGTGATTTCGCCGACGATCACGTCAATGCTGTGCTCTTTAAACCGTTCGAGCGGCGAGAAGTCGGCGACCGCCTTGATCTGCCCGTCGACGAGGAGTTCGGTGAACCCCTGCTTCGCGGCCCACTCCGCCACCTCGGTGTGGAATCCCTTACGCGCCTTGATCAGCGGCGCCATAACCCGCACGGCGCGGCCGGGCTTGCGAGCCTCTGCCCGGAGACGTGTGACGATGGCGCTGACGCTTTGCTTTTCCACCGCGTTGCCGGTGTCGGGCGAGTACTGGCGTCCGACCTTGGCAAAGAGGAGCCGCAAAAAGTGCCAGACCTCGGTCACCGTCGCGACGGTCGATTTCCCCCCGCCCCGCGAGATGCGCTGCTCGATTGCCACCGTCGGCGGCAGGCCGGTGATGAGGTCAATGTCAGGCCGCTCCATCTGCTCGACGAACTGCCGCGCGTAGGTGGACATGCTGTCGAGGAATCGGCGCTGTCCCTCGGCAAAAAGGATGTCAAAAGCGAGGGTCGATTTGCCCGAGCCGCTCAGTCCGGTGATCACCACAAACTGCTCGCGCGGGATCGTGATGTTGAGATGCTTGAGGTTGTTTTCTCTTGCGCCGAAGAGCTCGATCGCATTCTTCGCCCGCTTCACCTCGTAAAGGATGGGGGCGACGGACTCCGCCACCTTCAACTGTCCTCGAGTCACCGCGCCCCGGTCACCGAGAACCTCCCGCAGGTAGCGCCCCGTATGCGATCTCGCACATGTCGCGACGTCCTCCGGCGTGCCGACGATGACGAGTTCGCCACCGGCCGACCCGGCCTCGGGTCCGAGATCGATGACGTGGTCGGCGCATTTGATGACGTCGAGATTGTGCTCGATCACGATCACGGAATCCCCTGCCGCGACGAGTCGCTCGAAGACCTGCAACAACATGCCGGTGTCATCGAAGTGCAGGCCGGTGGTCGGCTCGTCAAAAATGAGGATCGCGGTCTTGCCATCCTTCCGCTTTTTCGCCGGCGCGGCGAGGAGGTGTCCGACGAGCTTGAGACGCTGGCTTTCGCCGCCCGAGAGGGTGTTGAGCGGCTGGCCGAGACGCAGGTAGCCGAGGCCGACATCGGAGAGCAGCTGCAGGCCCTCGACGATCCCGGTCGCTTTCTTATCCTCCATCGCGAAGAAGTAGGGGATCGCCCCGGTCACGGTCAGGGAGAGGAGATCGTGGATCGTCTTTCCCTCGAGCTCGACCTCGAGCGCCTCGGGGGTGTAGCGTTTGCCCTCGCACTCGGGGCAGGTAATGTAGAGATCGCTGAGGAACTGCATCTCCACTTTTTCGTAACCGTTGCCCATGCAGCGACCGCAGCGACCGGTCCCGCTGTTGAAAGAAAAATAGCCCGGGGTGAGGCCGCGCGATTTGCCGTCGGGCGATTCGGCGAAGAGCTTGCGGATGGGCTCGAAGATGCCCGTGTAGACCGCCGGGGTCGAGCGCGGCGTCCGCGCGAGCGGGGCCTGATCGACCATCACGACTTCGCGGACGTGCCCTGCGCCGCGCAGCTCTTTGCACTGCCCGATCTCCGTCTCGGCCGTGGCGAGGCCGAGTTCGGAGAGGAGATTGCCGTAAAGGACCGAGTGAATGAGGGTCGATTTTCCCGATCCCGATACCCCCGTGACACAGCAGAAAACACCGAGCGGGATCTCGACGTCGAGCTTTTTCAGATTGTGCTGGGTGGCCCGCTTCAGAGTTAGCCACCTCTTCGGGTCCCGCCGCGTCGTCGGCACGGGGATGGAGAGTTTCCCGGAAAGATATTGCAATGTCAGGGACGAGGGAGACGCCTTGATCGACTTCGCCGCCTCTGCCGGGGTGGCCATGCCGGGTCCGGCAAAGACGAGCTCGCCGCCGCCTTCGCCGCGTCCGGGGCCGATGTCGACGAGATGATCGGCGGCGCGGATGACGGCCTCTTCGTGCTCGACGACGACGAGGGTGTTCCCGAGATCGCGGAGCCGCTGCATCACGCCGATGAGTTTACCGACATCGCGCGGATGCAGGCCGACAGTCGGTTCGTCGAGGACAAAAAGGGTGTTTGTCAGGCTCGCCCCGAGACAGGTCGTGAGATTGACCCTCTCCGTTTCCCCGCCGGAGAGAGTCCGGGTGGGCCGGTCGAGATTGAGGTAGCCGAGCCCGACCTCCTGCAGGAAACCGAGCCGGTTGAGGACCTCCTGATGCAGCATCGTCGCGGTTCTGTCCTCTTTGCGCACTGCGATGGTCTGGAAAAAAGCGTGAAGCTCATCAATGGAGAGCTGCCAGAGCGCCGGCAGCGTTTTTCCCGCGACCTGGAAGGCGAGCGCTTCGGGCTTGAGCCTCGTGCCGCCGCATGCCTTGCATAGAGTGTAGCTGCGGTAGCGACTCAGGAAGATCCGCACATGCATCTTGTAGGCGCGCGACTCGAGCCAGTCGAAGAATCCGCGCACGCCATACCAGATTCCATGCTGCCAGGCGTCTTCAGGATCGCCGCCCTCGCCTTCGAGGATCCATTTCTGATCCTTCGCGTCCATCTCGTCGTAGGGCGTCACGGTGCTGAGCCCGCGCGCCCGCGCGCAGCGCTCGAGGTCCTGCTCGCACTCGTAATAGGTGTCGCCCTGGAAGGCGCGCACGAGCCCCTCGGCGATCGATAGTGATTTGTCAGGGATGGCCTTTTCCAGATCGAGGCCGATGA
>JBDNIL010000150.1:0-12768 GCA_041688355.1 Verrucomicrobiales bacterium
AATCATCAAAGGCACGCCCCCCGTGCAACTCGTCGAATCCTACCGCAACGCGGAGGGGCAGCCACGTCAGCGGGTCGTCGCTTCCCTCGGGGACGCCGACATCCCGGAGTCGAAAAACCCCTCATCGCCAGTGCCGTGGAGTTTCGAGCGACACTGGATCGGTCATTCATTCTGGGATCCCAGCCGAAAGGCCGGAATTCGACAAAACTGATCAAGGAAGGCCTCGCACCGCAACAAATCAAAGGGGATTGGAAAGCCGAATTGCGATCAATTGATTCAAACTTGGAGCGTGAAGACCATTGTGGACCGGCATATCCGGAGAGGATGGATCGCGCCCTTGCCGCATGCCCGAGCACTGAATCATGGCAAAAACCCCGTCACCCCCGAATCCGCGCCAGTACCAGCCCGGTCACCTGCTTGGGATTCGCCTTACCTTTGCTGAGCTTCATGACCTGCCCGACGAGGAAGTTGGCGGCTTTGTCATTGCCTTCGCGGACTTCGCCGACGGGACCGGGATTCGCGGCGATGACTTCGTCGACGATGCCTTCGATCTCGCCGGAATCGGCGGGCTCGAATCCCTTCGCTTTGGCAATCGCGGCGGGAGACTCGGCGGGATGTTCGAAGAGGTGAGCAAAGACCTCTTTGGCCTGATTGCTCGAGATCTGGCCTGACTCGGTGAGATCGACGAGGGCACCGATGCTCGCCGGAGGCACAGGGCAGTCCAGGATCGTGAGCTCGCGCTCGTTGAGCTCGGCGAGGAGATTGTTGATGACCCAGTTGGCGACTTTTTTCGCCGAGCTGGAACCGCTCGCGGCGGCCTCGTAGTAAGTCGCGAGAGACTGGTCCGACGCGAGGACCGAGGCGTCGTAATGGGTGATCTGGTATTGGCTCTCGAAGCGCTCCACCTTCTCGTGCGGCAGCTCGGGGAGATGCTTGCGAACGCGGGCGAGAAGGTCGGTCGTGCGGACGGGGAGCAGATCGGGATCGGCGAAATAACGATAGTCGTGCGCGTCCTCTTTGGTGCGCATCAGTTCAGTCTGGCCGATCTCGTCGTTCCACCGCCAGGTCGCCTGGGTCAAAGAACGCCCCGCGTCGAGTTCGCCGATCTGGCGTCCGATCTCGTAGTGGAGAGAACGCCGCACGGCGGAGACGGAGTTGAGATTTTTCAGCTCGATCTTTGTGCCAAGTTCGCTCTGTCCGATCGGGCGCACGGAGATGTTGACGTCGCAGCGCATCTGGCCTTTTTCCATGTCGGCATCGGAGACGCCGCTGTAGACGAGGATCTGGCGGAGAGAGTTGAGGTAGGCGACGGCCTCCTCGGGCGAGTCGATATCGGGCTCGGAGACGATCTCCATCAGGGGAGTGCCGGCGCGGTTGAAGTCGATCGTGGTGTAGGTGGAATGGTGGGTCGACTTGGCTACGTCCTCCTCGAGGTGGATGCGGGTGAGCTGCACCTTTTTTCCCGGCGCGGCGATGCTCTTCTGGGCGTCTTTGGGGTAGGCCAGTTCGTAGAGTGGAACCGAGCCCCCGAGGCAGAGCGGCTGATCAAACTGCGAGATCTGGTAGTTCTTCGGCATGTCGGGGTAGAAGTAGTTCTTGCGATCCCACTTCACGACTTCGGGGGTGGTGCAGCCGAGGAGTTGCCCGGTCAGGATGGTGCGCTCGATCGCGCCGAGGTTGAGCTTGGGCAGGGCACCGGGTAGCCCGAGGCAGGTCGGGCAGGTGAGGCTGTTGGGCGGCTCGCCGAAGCGCACGGCGCAGCCGCAGAACATCTTGCTCTGTGTCTTCAATTGCACGTGGACCTCGAGTCCGATGCTGGTGATGTAGTCCCGGGCAGCCATCAGAAAAAAGTCGGTCAGAGGGAGGTATCGGGGATTTCGGGGACGACGGGCTCGGGAGCAGGCTCGACCGAGGCGACAAAGGCATCGACGGCGGGCCTCAGGACGAGCTGGCGTAAGTCCCGGGCGATCACGGGATCTGCCGCAGCGGCACGCACGGCAGGATCGACGACGAGAGCGAGACGGTCGAGCTTCTCAATCGCGACGGCGACACTCGTCTGAGTTGTGAGTTGCTCCCACACGGGCATCTCAACGAGGACGGCGGTCTCGGGACGGGTGAGGAGGTAGGGTTTCAGGAAGTTCGAAGTCGAGGCCAGGGTGAGGGCGGCGGCGTTCCGCTTGCCGCGATGGCTGAAGGGATCGATGAGGTCGAGCGCCGGGGCGAGGAAGGGAACGGTCTCGATCCCGTTCCGCCATGTCGCCGAGATCGGATACGGCGGGATGCGGCCGCCCATCTCACTGATGCCGTCGCGGGAGAGGGAGTCGATGTAGTTGAGCTCCTGCACGGTGCCGGCGACGCGAACGCAACTGAAGAGGAAAAAGAGGACCACCGCGCTGGAGAAAAAGGAAAGGACGCCACCGGGGATACCATCAACACACCAGTGAAACCAGCCGTCGGGATTGAAGACCGCTTTGAAGACAAAGCCAAGGAGGACGCGACTGATCACATACATGAGAAAGGCGAGGCCGGCGGAGATGCCGGCGGAGATCTTCCAGGTCAGGTCGACGTCGAGGAGGGTCTTCGCGAGATCGGGCAGGAAGTTGATCCCGGCATAAAAGACGACGAGGCCGAGCGCGGCCGCGACACCCGAGGCGAGTATCTTCACGACTCCGTGTTTCATCGCTGAGAGAAAGACGATCACGACAAAAAGCAGCCCGATGAGGATGCCGGTAAAATCGCTGAAACTGTTCATCGATTTTCTCCTCCTTCGTTGCCACCGCAGAGAGCCCGCTGGCGCAGCATGTGATCGACGAGGACGAGCGCGGCCATGGCCTCGACCATGGGCACGGCGCGGGGGAGGACGCAGGCGTCGTGCCGACCCCGCCCCTTGAGCTCGGTGTCGTTGTAGTCGGTCGTGATGGTGTCCTGAGCGGTCATGATGGTGGCGGTCGGTTTGAAGGCGACCCGGAAGACGATGTCCTCGCCATTGGAGATACCGCCCTGGACGCCGCCCGAGCGATTGCTCGTCGTGCGCACGCGACCTTCCTCCATGCGGAAGGCGTCGTTGTGCTCGCGTCCGGTCGTTTCGGTCCCGGCAAAACCGGAGCCGATCTCGAAGCCCTTCGTCGCGGGCAGACTCAACATGGCTTTGGCGAGGTCGGCCTCGAGGCGATCAAAGACGGGCATCCCCAGGCCGACGGGGACATTGCGAATGATGCAGCCGACGACGCCCCCGACGGAGTTCCCCTCGCCCCGCACCTGCTTGATGAGGTCAATCATGGGCTCGATCGAGTCGGGATCGCCGGTGCGGACGATGTTCGACTCGATCATCTCGCGGGTCACAGTCGCGTGATCGACCTTTGCCCGTATCTTCCCGATGGACTCGACAAAGGGTAGGATCTCGAGGTTGGGGGCGAAATGGGCGGCGATGACTTTCTTCGCGATCGCAGCGGCAGCGACGCGGCCTATCGTCTCACGGGCGCTGGAGCGTCCCCCACCCTGCCAGTTACGGATCCCGTACTTGGCCTGGTAGGTGTAGTCGGCGTGAGAGGGGCGGAACTTTTCACTCATCTCCGAATAGGCCTCGGGACGGTGGTCTTTGTTGCGCACGAGGATCGCGATGGGACTCCCGAGGGTGAGCCCCTCGAAGGTGCCGGAGAGGATCTCGGCCTTGTCCTCCTCGTTCCGCGGAGTCGTGATCTCGCTCTGCCCGGGGCGGCGCCGATCGAGATCGACCTGGATGTCGGCCTCGGTCAGAGGGATGAGCGGCGGGCAACCGTCCACGACGACTCCCACTCCGCCACCATGGGATTCTCCCCAGGTGGATATCTGAAATAGCTGGCCAAATGTCGATCCCATGAAAACTCTGCGAATGAACGGGAATCGGCGTGACAGTCAAACGACTTCCGTAGCTGACTTTGCACGAAGTCGGGCCCGTTTTCCCGATCCGCTTCTGCCTATCGGTTGAAGCGGGCGACCTCACGATCAACCTCGCGGTTGTGCGCACGCTCCTTCAAATCCTGGCGTTTGTCGCGCTGATCCTTACCCTTGCCGATCCCAATCTCGACTTTGACCTTGCGGTTTTTCCAGTAAAGGCGCAGAGGCACGATCGTGAGCCCCTGCTGCTCGGTCACGGCGGAGAGTCGCCGGATCTCGCGCTTGTGGAGGAGGAGGCGCCGGTTCCGCAGCGGCACATGGAACTCGTGGCTGGCCTGCTCGTAGGGGCGGATGTCGCAGTTGTAGAGCCAGAGCTGCCCCTTGTCGACGCGGGCGTAGGACTCGCTGATATTGATCTTGCCGGCACGGATGGACTTCACCTCCGTGCCCTTGAGCTCGATCCCGGCCTCGTACTTGTCCGAGATAAGGTAGTCGCGCTTGGCCTTGCGATTGGTAGCGATGTCACTCATTTCAAAAAATATCGTCGTGGATGACCGGCGGCGGCGAGACGCTCATTCCCGCCCCGGTACCGCACCCGATAACACTACTGCGCTTCCGACCGGGAGGAAACGGGAAAGAAAAAAGTCTGCCGTTCTCTGTCACAGTTTCCCCCGTGGAAACAAAAGTTAGTGGATTCACAATCCCCTCGGAATCCAAAAAATAACCCCGGTGCCGCTTTCGCGACACCGGGGCCCTCCTCCTTATAAGATCAAGCGGAGCATCGAAGTATTTATCGACACCCCGCTCTCACACCCATCTTTTAGGCAAAAGGAGTCAGGCCGGCAAGCAAAATTGCGTGTTATTTTACACCTTAAGCCTCAAAACCTTACTTCAAGGGGCGAATCCGGATGTTTTTCCAGGCCACATCATAGGGGCCGGTCCCGGCCTTGATGCCGTGGACCTGCAGCCCGATGTGCCCCTTGGGATGGGACTTGTAGACTTCTTCCTGCGTCAGGTCAGCGACGGCGACGCCGTTGATAAAGGTCTGGATGCGGGCTCCTTTGGCAATGATGCGGAACTGGTTCCACTCGCCATTTTTAACGTGGCTGTGAGAGTGAGCGTCATCTTTCGGCTCGGGTGAGAGCCATCCGAGCCCCGTCGCTTCCCCATAGATGTAGCCGGCTTGACCGGGAGATGACTCAATCTCGACCTGGGGGCCAAAGAAGCGGGCGAGATCGGTGGCAGGCTTGCCGCCATTGCCGCTCGTGGCGAGATCGGCCTCCGTTTTCTCGCGGGACCGGATCTGCACTCCGGAGTTGAGGCTGTCGTGGACTTTGACCTCAAACTCGAGTTCGAAGTCACCATACTGCTCCTCGCTGAGGAGGAAGGTATTCGTGCTGCCCTCGACCGTCTCGCCGCGGATCGCGCCATCGACGACGGTGTAGGTGGCTTTGCCCACGGTGGACGGTTTCCAGCCGGTGAGAGTTTTCCCGTCGAAGAGATTGACCCAGTCGCCGGCGGGCTCGGCGGCGGAAAGGGGGGAGCCGATCAATAGAACGGCGACGGCAGAGCAAATGAGGTGTTTTTTCATAGTAGAGAGGTCGCAGTGTAAAACTCCTGACGCTGCTGTCGATGCCCTTTTTGCGCCGTCTTCGGGCAGAGACCGGAAAAGCGGCAATGCAGAACGCCGGAAATTTTCTCCTACTGGCACTTGATTCAGCCGAAATTCAATGTACAGGTTGCCCTCCGTGTAACTCCGTGGTGTAACGGTAGCACAACAGATTTTGATTCTGTTTGTTCAGGTTCGAATCCTGGCGGGGTTGCCAATTTCCGGGTCCAGACTACTAGTCCTCCTATGGGTCACTCATTCCCGAGGCAGCCCGTTACTCGAGCCCTCTCTTCCCATGAAGTTTCTGAGTACTCTGCGAACCCTCCTCGTGCTGGGGCGCGTCTCGAATCTTCCCACCATCTGGACGAATGTGATCGTCGGCTGGTTTCTCGCCGGCGGTGGCTGGGTCGCCGAACTGGGCTGGATCACCCTCGGCATGAGCCTTGTCTACGTCGCCGGGATGACTCTCAACGATGCCTTTGATGCCAAATGGGACCGCAGCCACGCTCCGAACCGGCCCATCCCGTCGGGCCGCATCTCCGAGGCGACCGTCTGGACCCTCGGTGCCCTGCAGTTGGTCGCCGGAGTGGTGATCCTCCTGGGCCCGACTTCGGTCCATTCCCTTTTTGCCGCGCTCCTCGTCGTGGCGGTGCTTTTATACAACTGGCTCCACAAGCGCCACGCCGCCTCCGTGCTTCTGATGGGGGCCTGTCGCGCCCTCGTCTACACGGGCTCGGCCAGCGCGGTGGTCGCCCACACTGACTCGCTCGTGGTGCCGCAGCTCGTCTACCTCATCGCCGGGGGCGTCGTCATCTACATCGCCGGTCTCACCCTCGCCGCCCGCGGCGAGCATCTCGCCTCGCCGGGCGGACTGAAACCACTCCCCCGGGTCATGCTGACGCTGCCGGTGCTCTTCCCGCTCTTCAGCTTTCAATACGTCCCGCCGGGGCCCGCCAGCTATGCCCTCGCCGGTCTGGGAGCGGTGGGCGTATGGTCGTGGCTACTCGTGACGAGGAGCGCTCTCCGGGAAAAATTGCCCCGCGGGATCGCCTACGCCATCGCCGGGATCGCCTTTTTTGACGCCGCGACCGTTTCCTTCGCCGACTGGCGCGCCGCCGTGGTCTGTCTCGTCTGTTTTGTCCTGGCCCTAGGTGCCCAGCGGGTCATCCCGGCGACCTGACGGATCAAAGGATTCAGGTTGCGGATGCTGCGGCTTGCTTCACGGTTCTTCCATTTCCCGCGCCCCGTGATGACGACCGGCTTCCAATCCCTCTGCGTGTTCTGCGGTTCCCAATCCGGGACGCATCCCGCCTACCTCGAGTCGGCCCGCGCCACCGGCCGTCTTCTCGCCGAGCGGGGCATCCGCCTCATCTACGGGGGCGGCAGCGCCGGCATGATGGGCGCGGTCGCCGATGCCTGCCTCGGCGCGGGAGGCGAAGTCATCGGTGTCATCCCCGCCTTCCTCAAGGACCTGGAACTGGGCCACCGCGGCGTCACGAAACTCGAAGTCGTCTCGACCATGCTCGAGCGGAAGCAGCGCATGGCCGATCTCTCCGACGCCTTCATCACTCTGCCCGGCGGGATCGGAACGCTCGACGAACTTTTTGAAATGCTGACCTGGATCCGCCTCGCCGTGCATAAAAAGCCGAGCGGACTCCTCAACGTCGAGGGTTTCTACGACGAGCTCATATCCTTCTGCGGGAAGACGCAGGTCGAGGGCGGCTTCATCAGCGCGCGCGACGCAGCCAACCTCGTCGCCGACGAATCGATCACCACTCTGCTGGAAAAACTTGAAGAAGCGGCCCGTAGCGGTCCAAGTTCCCACTATCTTTCATGAAAGCCTATCACGACCTCCTCGATCACGTCCTCACCCACGGCACCGAACGCGGTGACCGCACCGGCGTCGGGACCATCGGTGTCTTCGGAGCCCAGGCCCGCTTCGACTTGCGCGAGTCTTTCCCCTGTCTCACGACAAAAAAACTGCACCTCCGCTCCATCATTCACGAGCTGCTCTGGTTCCTCAAAGGCGAGACGAATATCCGGTATCTGAAGGACAATGGCGTCAGCATCTGGGACGATTGGGCCGACGAGGAGGGCAATCTCGGGCCGGTCTACGGAAAGCAGTGGCGCTCGTGGTCGTCCGGCGCGAGCGGGGACACGATCGACCAGATCGCCCGCGTCGTGGAGTCGATTAAGAAAAATCCAACGAGCCGCCGCCACCTCGTGAGCGCGTGGAATCCGTCCGACGTCGACGAGATGGCCCTGCCGCCCTGCCATGCGCTCTTCCAATTCTACGTCAACACCTCGACGAACGAACTGAGCTGCCAGCTCTATCAGCGCAGCGCCGATCTCTTTCTCGGCGTGCCTTTTAACATCGCCTCTTACGCTCTCCTCACTCTGATGATGGCCCAGGTCTGTGATCTGAAACCCGGCGAGTTTGTCCACTCTTTCGGCGATCTCCACCTCTATCAGAACCACCTCGAGCAGGCGCGCCTGCAACTCACCCGCGAGCCCCGACCGCTGCCCGTGATGAAGCTGAATCCGGCAATTAAAACGATAGACGGATTTTGTTTCGACGACTTCGAGTTGGTCGGCTACGACCCGCACCCCGCCATCAAAGCCCCCATCGCCGTATGAGCCGCCCCCGACTCAAAGCGGTCGTCGCGATGGCCTCGAACCGCATCATCGGCAAAGACGGCGACCTGCCCTGGCGGCTCTCCGAGGACCTGAAATGGTTCAAAAAAATGACCGTCGGCTTTCCCATCGTGATGGGGCGAAAAACGATGGAGTCCCTCGGGCGCCCGCTCCCCAAAAGACGGAATATTGTCATTTCGAGGAATCTCGAGAGCGTCGCGGATGGCTTCGAACTCGTGCGCAGTTGTGAAGCGGCAATCGCCCTGCTCGCAGGTGAGGAAGAAGCCTCCATCATCGGTGGAGCGCAGATCTACGGGGAGATGATCCCGCTCTGCGACGAAGTGCTGCTGAGCTACGTTTTCCATCCCTACGACGGCGACACGGTCCTACCGGAGTTTGAGGACGAGTTCGAGACGGTTGAGGTTCTCTATCGCGACGAGGACTTCGAGCTGCGGCGCTATGTGCGTCGGTGAGTGACGTCTTTCGCCCAAGGAGGGGCGACACTCCTGTCGCCCTCTGTGCGTCGTTCCGGGAGGATGAAACGAGAGGGACAGGAGTGTCCCTCCTCCTTGTTTCTCCTTGTTCTCACCCGCCCAAACTTTGCACGAGCTGCTGCAGTTGCGGGTTCTGCGGCTCGAGCAGCAGCGCTGCGCGGGCATACTTCAGCGCGAGGTCCATTTTCCCTGCGTCGCGGCAGACGGTGGCGAGGCCGGTAAGGTATTCGAGATGGCGGGGCGCGAGCTGATGCGCTTTTTCCAGGTAGGGCAGGGCTTCGGGGAACCGTCCCAGCGAATTCAACGCGACGCCGTAAAAATATTGTGTCTGCGGATTCTCCGGCATCAATTCGGTCGCGATCTTCAGCTCCGCGACGCCCTCGTCGTAGCGCTTTTGACGGATGAGGAAGCGGGCGAGGGAGTCACGGGATAGACCGCGATCATTGTCCGTCATCGCCGCCGCGATGGCCGAGCGATACTCAGTCTCCGCCTCGGCCGGACGATTGAGATCATCGAGCATCTGGGCGAAGTTCAACCGCACCGGCGCGAACTCGGGCTCGACCTTTTGCCCGAGCCGGTAGGAGGCCTCGGCTTTCGCCATATCGCCGAGATCGATGTAAAAAGCCGCCAGCATCATGTGTCCCGCCGCGCGTTCAGCGATGGCATTCTGCTTTTTCACGAACTCCTCCGACGCTTTAACAAAGGCCGTCTTCTGCGCTCCGCTGAAGCCCGCGTGCGCCGCCGCCAGAATCCGCGCGGCCTCGGCCCGCACCGCCCGGGACTCATCCTCGAGCGATCCGCCGGCGAGGGCGAGTCGCTGGTCCGCCGGGTAGGGCAGCAGGGCGAG
Source organism: Verrucomicrobiales bacterium (assembly GCA_041688355.1). Lineage (GTDB taxonomy): Bacteria > Verrucomicrobiota > Verrucomicrobiia > Verrucomicrobiales > DEV007 > Arctic95D-9. Next base: position 9,461 of record JBDNIL010000150.1, read on the forward strand.
CAGGGCTTCCACCCGGACTTCCGGATTCGGATCGGTGAGGCGTCCGGCGATGGCCCGCGTCGTCTCGGGCGAAGGTGCCTTTTCACCGAGTGTCTCGACGGCGGCGGCACGCACGATCCCGGGTCGCTCGAGATCGTTGGCGAGGGCGATCAGCTTATCGAGCGAGCCCGGCTCGTTGCGGCGGGCGGCGGCGAGGATCTCACCGTAGTGCGCATTGCGCGGTCCTGCTCCCCACCATTGTTTGAAAAAGTCGGCCGCCCACTGCTGCGTCTGATCGGTATGGCATTTGGTGCAAGCGTCAGGGCCGCCGATCTCGAGAGAGAGGTCCGGACGCGGCACGCGGATGCTGTGATCGCGACGCGCATCGACGCCCATGTAGGTCTCGGTCGGCATGTGGCACTCGACACAGCTCGCCCCGGTGCTGCCCACCGCATGGAAATGGTGGGCCGGGGTGTCGTAGGGATCGGCCTGGTGGCAGCGCACGCAGAGGGCGTTGCCGGGCGCGACGAGCTTCATCGAGTGCGCATTGTGGCAGTCGGTGCAGCGGACCCCGGCATGATGCATTTTGCTCTGCACGAAGGATCCGTAGACATAGACCTCTTCCTTGAGCTGACCATCATGATGATAGAGCCGCTCGCTCAGGACGGAGGGCACGTGAGTGTCATGGTAGGGTTGTCCCTGCTCCAGCTTTTTATCGAGGAGGGTGCGGTGCGAATGGCAGGGCGCGCAGGTCTCGAGCTGCACGTTGGATTGGAGCGGCACAGTGCGTTTCGGCTGCTTCGTGACCGGGTCGATCATCCAGGGGAACTCCGAGGCCGACTCTCCCGGTTCTTTCAAAGTGACGATGAGACCTTTGGAATCCACATACTCCTTCAGCGCGGCGAAATCGGCCGCCGCCGCCGCGTCACCGGGATTGGCTTCGGCTTTGGCCTTCGCCCCGGCCCACTTCACGTGCTCGGATCCCGGTCCGTGGCAGGCCTCGCAACTCACGTTCATCTCGGACCAGGTCGTGTGGTATGAGAGCGTCCCCGGATCGAAGCTCTTGTCGAGATTCGTCGAGTGACAGTCGGCACACATGTAGTTCCAGTTAAAATAGCGTCGCGTCCAATGGAGGATGTCATCGGGCGGGACCGGCTCGTCAGGGTAGAGATGATACCAGCGCTGCCCGCCCTCCTCAGCCGACCGGGTGTCCCAGCAGACCTGGAGCGCCTGATAGCGCCCGTCGGGAAAGGGGATGAGGTATTGCTGGAGCGGCTCATGCCCGAAGGTGTATTCCACCTTCATGTCCTTGCGTTCGCCCGTCTCATCGGGCGCATTGACCCAGTATTCCTCCCCCTTGCGGAAAAAACGGAAGACCTGACCGAAGTGATCGAACTCCGCATTGTCGAAGTCCCCGAGGACAAACTCCTCCGTCGCGGGATTCATCGCCTTGTGGTGATCGCTCTGGAGCCACTCGCCATACTCGGCCTCGTGACAAGACTTGCAGCTCTCGAGCCCCGCGAAGGTCGCCTGCGGATTCGGGTGGTAAGGCGAATAATCCGTCGTCGCGGTAGATTCGTCCTTTTCCTCAGGTCCGCAGGAGGTGAGGGCGAGAAGGCAGCAGCAGAGCGAAAACCCAACGCTGAGGCGAACCGAATCGCGAGCAACACTTTGGATGCGATCTCTGACCTTGGGTCTCATTTCTCGGTTTCCCCGATCACTAGATACGCCGCAGCCCCACCGGGGAGCAGGGACGGGTCGATACGCCGGTCAAAGGTGACATGATTGCCTCCATGATCAATCGCGAGAGCCAGAAGGTAAAAATCGGTCAGATGCTTCGACGTGGAAAGTTTCGGGAAATGCGATGGCTCGCAGGGACTCAATGAGTCCGGCCAGAATTGGTGGCCCGGTGCGGCACGATATTCTCGCAAGAGCATCCTGGCCTGCTCTGGCGAACCCGGACCTCCGGGATAATTCGGATGACCAAAGATTCGCAGAAAGCCACTCTCCACTATCGGGCAGGTCGCCCATCCCTGCTTGCACGCCTTTTGGAAAAAGACATTGGCCTTGTGATGATGAACATGCTGCTCGTCAGCCAGGGCAATCAGGACATTTGTATCGAGGAGTAGAGCCATCTCTTTAAGGGACTAGCGAGCACTGTCGTCCTCCGTGTCCTCCAGCATTTTGTAAATCATCTCGCTCGTGATCGCCTCCTGCCCGGGCCTTTTCTTCAATCGGGGCAGCCCGAACTCACTGATTTCGTAGGGGCTGTCCTGCGGAAAGGCGAGCGGTTCCTCCAGGCCTATTTCGCGCCGGAGCGAGCGCGTCACCATCTCCCTCAGCGTCGTCCGACGACGAGCCGCCACTTGCTTCGCCGCAATCAGCAAGTCGTCGGGAAGATCGAGCGTCGTTTTCATGACAAGTTCATGATATTGCAATATGGGTGATGAGCAAGTTTCAAATGGCAAAATGGCAACTCTACCCTCTTGAATGCCCGGTCAAACCCTGTTTACTCGTGAGTCACATGCCCGATCTCCGCATTTTCCTCGACCAGACCTTTGCCCGATCGGGCGGTGAGATGGCTTTCGAGGACTTCATGGCGATGGCGCTTTATGATCCGGAGATCGGCTACTACACGAGCCACATTAGCGACGTCGGCGGCCGCAGCGGTGATTTCGCGACTTCAGCGACCTTGTCCGGCGCTCTGGGAAAAGCGATCGCGGGCTGGATCAGGGAGCAGATCGGCGAGCTCGGTTGGAGCGGCCCCACCCACCTCATTGAAGTGGGCGGGGGAAATGGATCGCTCGCCGCCTCTGTCCTGCACTCGCTCGGCTGGTGGCAGCGGCGTCGGATGCGCTATCACCTCGTCGAGATCTCGCCCCGGCTGCGGGAAAAACAGCGGGAGCGCCTCGCTCGATACCGGGTCACCTGGCACACGGAGATCGCCTCCGCTCTTCGGGAAGCACAGGGAAAGGCCCTGATCTTTTCCAACGAACTCGTCGATGCCTTTCCGGCAAAGTGCCTGAGGTGGAATGCCGACGAAGGCGCCTGGCAGGAGATCTACGTGAGCTACGATGCGGCGGCCGGATTGAAAGAGGTCTTTCGTGATTGTCCGAGGGGGATCACTCCGGATATCTACACCTCGATGGTCTTGCCCGAGCGCGCCGACGGTCAGCGCATCGAGGTAATGCCCTCGTTTCGCCGCTGGCTCAGCGACATGTCCCATGATTGGAAGTCCGGTGCGATGCTCACGATCGACTACGGCTGCGAAAATGCCGGGAGCGTTTATCACCGGCGACCCGGCGGGACGATGCGGGCCTATTACCGCC
>JBDNIL010000546.1:0-6495 GCA_041688355.1 Verrucomicrobiales bacterium
CTGACCGCCAAGCAAAAAAGGAAGAGCATCTTCCGCCTCGGACTCGACCGGATTTCGCAGATCTTCGGCAATAAGGAGGATTTCGCTGCCGAGATACGCGCGTTTCTAAACTGGATTGACCGGCCAAAATATCACTCAATTTTTGCCGTGTAGTATGGCTTTCCGGTCCTGCTGCTGACAGCCCGAATTGCGCAAAGGTCGGCACTAAAAGCGGCCTTCGATCGTTCGGGAGACAATACGAGGCCTGGCGCGGGAACACTCTATTGATCGCCACTCGCAGATCAATAATTTATCGTCATCCCGAAATGCATCCGGCCACCGGGGATATCCGGTTCCTCAAGCCCGCTTGCATCGAGGGCCCAGCCATAGGCGGCGCGTAGATAGGCAGTCTCGCCGATTTGGCAGGTAAAGCCAAGTCCTGCGCTCTGGAGTCCGGGGGACGCTTCGCCGATGAGCGGGTCGGAGATGTCGAGAAAGGCGCCGTCATAGAATAGAAAGGCGTTCCAGTCGTCCTTGCCTTCAATGCCGCAACGGCTGAGGAGGGAAAAGGCGGGAGAGATCAACTCGACGTTTACGATGCCGCCCGAGTCGCCGCGCACGAGATTCTCGTCGAAGCCGCGCACGGTGAGATAGCCGCCGGCGAGGAGTTGCTCAGTGGAAAGGAGGCGGTCATCGGTGATGTGGCCCTGTCCCCGCAGGACGAGGCGGTAATCTTCAGGAAGGTTGAAGCCACGCTCGATCTCGGCGTAGCCATACCAATAGTTGGCGGTGGCGCCGTCTCGCAGATCCTGGAAGCTGGCATCGTCGTTGTTATTGAGGACATTGCCGGGAGACCAGACCGAAGCGAGGGTGAAGAGGTTATAGCCGAGTTTGTCGCGCCACGCGGCTTCGTATGCGTTGCGGAACTGGAAGACTTCGGCGCTGGAGGCGATCGCGTTGAACCCTCCAAAGATGAGGTCGGTGTTGGTACTTTTCCAATCGATCCCGGCGAGGAACTCCTGGCGAAGGCCGCGAAAACCCCGGGGTCGGGGCAGGGGGATGACATAGTCGAGAGTGGCCTGCAAGTTTTCGCCGCCGATGCCGATAGCCGCCGGATCGAGAGGGTCTGCAGCCACATCGGAAAAGACGGCCGCGCCGAGGAAACGCAGTTCGTGCCGCCACGGGAGAAAGGCGCGATAGAGGGTAGTGTGAGACTCGAGGGACTCAAACTCGAGGTCGGCTCCATATTGATAACCGACGGATTGTTCCGAGCCGAAGGGATTGAGCCAGTTGAATCCGGCTGACCATTCGTTTTCGCCGGTCAGGGGAACGCCGGTGTTTGCAAAACCGACGTAGGTGGTGAAGGGATCCTCCTCGATCGTGTCGATAACGACGTCGGAGGTGCCGTCCGCTTCACCCCGCTCGTAGATGAGATTGCTTTGGCGGATCGGATTGCGGTTTAGCCAGTCGAGGTCGGCTTCGAGGGTGCGTCGTGCGATGCGGTCGCCCGGGGCGAGGCGGATGTTGCGCTCCAGATAAGCGGGGACGGAATGGATGACGTCGTTGATGCGCACCTGTCCGAGGAGCGCTTCGCGCACGACGATCTGGATCCTGCCCCCGGTGATGTTCTGCTCGGGAAAGTAGACATCGACGATGGGGTAATCCTCGTCCCGCCAGGCTTCGATAACCGCCTTGGCAAGATCGGCGAGGAGGGCCATGGAGACGGGTTTTCCGATGAAGGATTGGAGAATGGTCGTGAGGTCCGAAGGCGCGAGTACGCCGGGATCGATTTCGACCGGTTCGGACCCGGGGGAGGGGCTGGGATCGGTTTTGTCCTGATTGGCGATGAGACGGATCGCGGTGACATCTACTCCGAGCGGAGTGGCATCGGGAGCGGCCTCGGCCGTTTCGCTTTCCCGATTCTCATTCCTCGCCTCGCTCGGCGGGGTTGCACGGGGAACGACTTCTGCTCGTTGGGATCTCGCTTTGTCGAGGGCGCGACTCTGGGCGCCGGCGTCGTGGACGGAGAGGCACCACCAAAGGGCCGGGATCGCGAAACAGAAAAGGGAGCGGGTTCGGATCATCAAGTCGGTGGCGGGATCAGTTCGCAGCCGGGATCGCTGCGTTAAGTTCGTTGAAGGTGGCGTCGACCAGTTGTCCCGTAAGTATGACGGTGACCGCCTGATCCGGCACGGTTCCGTCGAGGGCTACGGGCACGATGCCGTCGGCTGCGGTAATCACCGCGACGAGGTTCAGTCCGAGTGCGGCGGAAAGCTCGGCGGCGGCGGCAATGGCGAGGCTTTCCTCGAGGAGTGTCAGGATCGCGGGATCGACGGGGACGCCGGAAAGATCGAGGGAGTAAGGGCCGTCTGGATTGACGAGGAAGATCGCCCCGGTGTAGCCGATCGCGGCGGCCAGTTCGAGATTCGCGTCGACGCCGAGGCTCTCATGCAAGGCGCTGAGGGCGAGATTCGACGGGGTAAGGCCGGATCCGTCGAGAGAGAAGGGACGAAGGACAAGGTATGAATTGCCCTCGACTGCGATGATGATGGCCTGGGCAACCACCGCTGCGGAAAATGCCCCCGTGAGGTTCCCGAGCTGTGAGGCGAGGGTGCCGGGATCGACGATGGTGAAGCGGTTCTCGGTGATGAAGCCCTGATTCGGATTCAAGGCGCCCTGATTTCTTTGATCGATCTGAAGTTTCAGGAGACCGCCGGTATCCGGGCCGTCCGATCTCGGCGCATCGATGTCGTAGTGAAAAACATTTCTGATCGGATTGCCCTCGTTGAGGGACGTGACTCCCGGCAGATTGAGTGTATTAAAGCCGACCCCGCCGTGGATGAACTGGGTGAAGGGGAAAAAGCCGCTGTTCACGACATTGTCACCCCGACCGAGGAAGAGGCGCAACGACTCGAAGTTTTGGAACGTGTAGACCGGGTTTCGAGAAACGCTGCTCGAAGTGATCGTGTAGGTGTTATTCCCGGAGAGATTGGAGTCGTTGATTTCGAGGAGGTCGGTGCCACCGCCGCCATCGACGAAATCGATCGTTGCCTGGTTCAGGAAGTTGAAGCGGTCGTTGAACGCCGTGCCGATGATGGACTCGATGTCGGCGAAGCCTCCTCCGAGACCGGTCGCGGTATTAGGCCCGATGCTCACGGTGATCGGTCTTTCATACGCCGAGTAGCTCAAAGTGTCGCGCGTCGTTCCGAGACCTCCCGAGAGCCGTCCCGAAAGAGCCGCGCCGGCCCCCATCACGAAGGTGTCGGCGCCCGCGCCTCCCGAGAAATTTTCGAAGCCGGAGGCCTGGAAAAGGGAGCTGCCGAAGGAATTGGGCGCAGTGATTGCGTAGCTCGTGCCGGCGGAGGGCCCAGTGAAGGTATCGGTTGTGCCGGCGGATCCGACGAATTGGTTGATGCCGGTGAAGCCGCCCGCGATTCCCGGGGCGGTGGATCGGGGAAGCGATCCGAGATTGATCGCGACGGTGCTGCCGTAAAGGGAGTAGTCGAGGGTATCGGAGACCGGAGTGGACGAGAGCCCCCCGTCCAGGGTTCCGGAAATGCTGGCACCGGGGTGGAAAATGAAGCGGTCTGCGGCGGGGCCTCCGATCAGGTTCTCGAAGCCGTTCACGGTGAAGGTGCCGACAGTGACCGAGTCTGGACCGGTCAGGTCGTAAGTCGAGGCGGATCCGGGTCCGGTGATCGTGTCGATGTTGCCCGACCCGGCGAACACCTGGAGGTTCGCGATTCCGTTTCCGATGGCGGTCGCCGCTCCGCCTCCGAGATCAACGATCACTCCGGTATCGTAAAGGGAGTAGTCGAGTCGGTTGGCCTTGCCGCCAGCTCCATTGAGGATGCCTCCGAGGCTGCCGAGGGAGGTAAAAGAAAAGGTGTCATCGGCCGCTCCTCCGGTCAGATTGCCGAAGTCCGTCACGGTGACTGAAGCGAAGGTGAAGTCGTTCTCGCCAGTAATGGTGTAGTTGGTGTCTGCGGTGAGACCGATGAAGGCGGCGTTGAGTCCGTTGCCAGCGAACTTCGTAATATTGGAGAAGCCATTGGCCGCAACATTCGTAATAGCGGTGGCGCTGTTGTTCTGATAGTTGACCGAGATGGCGGCGCCGAAAGAGGCATAGTCCAGCTCGTTTGACCCACCGCCGCCGTCGAGAGTTCCACTGAGGCTCGACAAGGGGTTGAAGGTGAAAGTGTCATTTCCAGCCCCCCCGACGACGTTTTCGAATCCGGAGACGGCGGTGCTCGAAACGGTGAATTCATCTGCCCCACTGAAGGAAAAGACAGCCCCCGCAGACGGACCATTGATTTGATCCCCGTTGCTGGAACTACCCTCAAGTAATTCGAGGCTCGAGAGACTGCCTATTGAAAGAGAAACCGGGCCAGCGATACCTGCAAAGGTAAGCTTGTCGAAGGTTCCGTTGCCACCTTGGTAAGTCACGCCACCTCCGGCGCCGGGCATTTCATTAATAGAAATTGTCCCTCCGAGAGTTGGTCCGAGATCGTTGAGTGTGAACGCAATCGCGCCCGCCGAGGCCGAAATCCCCCCATTCACCGTGATATCATCACCAAAGAGATCGATGTTTCCATCTGCTGCGGTTACCTGGGATGTCGCCGTTAGATCTAGGAGTCCTCCGGCGGCGAGTAAAATGGTTCCCGTTCCGGTTGCGCTGATCAGCACTCCCCCTTCGACGATGACGTCATCGCCTGCTGAGAGAATGACGTCCCCCGTGCCTCCGTTGATTGCTTCGGTGACATTGATGGCGCTGGTGCCGGTGGTGGTGAGCTTGATGGCACTATTGCTGGCTTGCAGCCCGGTCAGGGAACCGCTGACCCCACCGATGGTGACATTTCCGTTGTTGGCGATGTGGATTCCTCCGCTTCCGCCATTGGCTTCGAGGTCTCCGACGGCGGTGTTGAGTGCCACGAGAGAGCTGCCGATGCCCGACACGGCCGAAAGGGCGAGCTTCGGCACGGTGATCGGCCCCGCGCCACCGATGCCTGCCCCGGTGGTGAGGGAAAGGGTGCCGACATTCGCGGGGCTGATCGCGGCGCTGACGGTGATGGCTCCGCTGTCGATGTTGCCGATTTGAAGGAGGCCGGCCGTGATGCGGTCGAGTTCGGCGTCGCTCAGGCCGAGGGTCGTCCCGATCACATCGCCTCCGCCGAGGTCGATGGACGTGCCGTTGGTCAGTGGACGCAAAATGACCCTGTTGGCTCCGGCATTGACCGATTCTGTTGCCGAGAGATCGAACGAATCCGTCACGATCGTGATGTCGCCGGTCGAAGTTGATCGGGCGGTGGCCCCGGTCGCGAAGGCGTCGGAAATAGTGACTCCGAAACCGTTCGCGCCCGCTCCGACCGTGCCGGTGAGGGTCAGGTCGCCAGCGCCGACCGAGGAGACTTCAGCCCCCCCCTGAAGCCGGATACCATGGTTGAAGTTGCCGAGGATGCCACCGGTTCCGTTGAGGGTGATGCTCGCGAGGCCGGTGCTCGTGATCGAAACTGCATCGCTCGCAAAGATCCCCTGGTGGTCGCCGTCGGCACCGCTGCCTCCGAGACCCGTGAGTAGGATCGCCCCGTCGATAGAAGAAATCGTCACCTCGCCGAGCATTGAGATCCCGTCGTTGTCCGAAAGTCCGCCACCCCCCGTGCCGTAGAGGGTGATTTCCGCGGCGTTGGGGCCGGTCCCGGTGGAGGCTATCGTGTCAAAGATGTTCTGCAAACGAATGCCGTGATTGGATTGGCCGTCCCCATCGCCGCCGCCGATTCCCGTGAGGAGGATGTCACCGTAGGCGGAATGGATGCCCGTGCTGTAGTCTCTGATGAAGATGCCGCTATTGTAGGATCCGATTCCACCGCCCGTGCCGTGCAGCGTGATCGTCGCGGCGTTCGGCGCGACTCCGGTCGAGTGGATCGTGGCGTCGCCCTCCATGAGGATGCCGTTCCCTCCATTATAATTTTCGGCGTCGCCGCCAAGGCCGGTCAGGGAGATGGCCCCGTCGACCGAGGTGATCGAAGTGGTGGACCCCACCATGTAGATGCCCTGAAATCCGTAGTAACCATCGCCCGCAGTGCCGTGCAGGGTGATCGAACCGGCATTGCTCATCGTGCCGGTGGAAGAGAGCACGGCACCGTAGAGCAGACGAATGCCATCCGAGCCGTTGGGTTCAGAAGAGTCCGAATTGCCCCCGCGTCCCGCCAAGGCGATCTCGCCAATTCCGGTCGTGAGCAGGGATGACGCCTCAATCGTGATTCCAGTGAAGTCTCCGATTAGGGGAAAGCCGACATTGGCGTTGAGGGTGAGACCTCCATCGACGACGGAGAGGATCGAATCGTTCCAGATCTCAAGTGATCGCACCGCGTCGATGTTGATCGTTCCCGTGCCGCTGTTGGTGATCGAGGACAGGTCGATCAAGATGTCGGAACCCTCCAGATCGATGGTCCCCCCGCTTGACCCGACGAGGGAGCCATTCATGATTTCGATGCCGCCGCCGCTGAAAGCGTAGTC
>JBDNIL010000151.1:0-5521 GCA_041688355.1 Verrucomicrobiales bacterium
AGAGGCCAGCTTGAAGAGGCCAGCCCCTCACGCCCTCGGGTGGGCTTTGTCGTAGACCTGCTTCATGCGCTCGATCGAGACGTGGGTGTAGATCTGCGTCGTCGAGAGGCTCGCGTGCCCCAGCAGCGTCTGCACGCTGCGGAGATCGGCCCCGTGGTCGAGGAGATGGGTCGCAAAGCTATGCCGCAACTTATGCGGGCTGGCATTTTGCGGGATGTCACAGAGGGCGTGATATTTTTTAAAAACGTCCGCGATCGCCCGGGTCGAGAGTCGCCGCCGCACCTTGCTGATAAAGAGCGGCCCCTCGAGCACCCGCGCCGCATTGCGGTATCGATGGATCGCCTCCGCCGCCGGCGTGCCGACCGGACAGATACGCTCTTTGCTGCCCTTACCGAAGACCCGCACACACTCGTTGTACAAATCGAAGTCGGCGACATCGAGGGCCGCCAGTTCCGAGAGACGCACGCCAGAGCTGTAAAAAAGCTCGAGGATGGCCGAGTCACGCTCAGCGGACCACGACGGAGCCTGCTTTGGCTGCTCGATCTCAAAGGGCTTTTCGATGAGCTCCACCACCTGTTTCTGACTCAGCACCACGGGCAGTTTCTTCTCGGCCTTGGGAAGCTGCACCTCCACGACCGGATTAATCTGCAACCCCGCCCGACGGGTGAGGAATTTGTAAAAGCTCCGCAGAGCAGCGAAGTGCAGCCTCACCGTGGCGCGCGCCCATTCGTCGCGCATGCACTTAAAAAGGTAGTCACGAAAGTCATCCGCCTCGACCGCGTCCCAGGTCATCGCGGCGGGGAGCCACTCCCGGAAGCGGGTGATGGCGTGGTGGTAATTCGCGAGGGTGCGGTGCGAACTGTTTTTCTCCACCGAAAGATACTGGAGAAAGGCCTCGATCTGCGGGTCGTCGAGAACTCTGGGAGCGGCGGGCACGAGGATGACGAGTTGGGATTGCCTCCCCTCAGTTCACCGAGGTTCCGAATCCCTTGGGCCAGAAGTGAGCCCCGCGATAGCTGAGCGAGGAACTCATCGCCCCGACGGACTCCTGCGGGTAATCGGGGAGACTCACGTTCTGCTCGAAAATAGAGCGAAAACCGGTCGCGTCGGTCCAGCCCAGCGAGATGCTGTAGTCGCGGTCATCGGCGAGGAGCGGCACGATGAAGTGCCCCGACTCGCGGTGGAGAATGATCATCTCTTCCGCATCGGACTCCTTCCCTTTGATTTGCAGGCAGAGACGCACTTTGGAGTGGAAAGGCTGGCGCTCGCTCGTGAGGTTCCAATACACCACGGCGGTGTCACAATTGCGGGGAATGACCGCAAAAGAGTCGTCACAATAGGGGGTGGATTCGCTTACGTGATCAGTGGCTAGAATTTCCATAGCAGAATTTGGGACAGTAGTTAATGAAACTTAAACATTAATCGTTCCAGATTACCAGATATTTTATAGAAATTGCCTAAATTTTTTTTGAGTCTTTCAGGAAGCAGATTTTCCACTCACTGCTAAGCTCTCAATATGTTGACCAAGAGAATCATCCCCTGCCTCGATGTGACCGATGGCCGTGTCGTCAAAGGGACCAATTTCGTGAATCTGCGCGATGCCGGGGATCCCGTCGATTGCGCCGTCGAGTACAACCGTCAGGGCGCCGATGAACTCGTCTTTCTCGACATCACCGCCTCGTCTGACGAGCGCAAGACGATGGTCGATGTGGTACGGAAGACGGCCGAGCGCTGCTTCATGCCCGTGACCGTGGGTGGCGGCATCCGCAAAGTCGAGGACATGCGCGAGATGCTGATGGCCGGAGCGGACAAGGTCGGGGTCAACACCGCCGCGGTAGCCAATCCCGGACTCATCTCGGCCGGCTCAAAGGCTTTCGGAGCGCAGTGCATCGTCGTCGCGATCGATGCGAAGAAGAAAAAAGACGGCTCCGGCTGGGAAGTCTACACCCACGGCGGGCGCACCCCGACGGGTCGGGACGCGGTCGAGTGGGCGAAAGAAGTGTATGCGCGCGGGGCCGGCGAGATCCTCCTCACGAGCATGGACGCCGACGGCACAAGGGCGGGCTACGACATCGGGCTGACCGCCGCGATCAGCCAAGCCGTGCCCATTCCCGTGATCGCGAGCGGCGGGGCGGGCAACCTCGATCACCTCGTCGAAGTCCTCGACCACGGCAAAGCCGACGCCGTCCTCGCCGCGAGCATCTTCCACTTCGGCGACTACACCGTCGGTGATGTGAAAGAGTATCTCGGAAAACGCGGCATCCCCGTTCGCCCGGGAACGGGTCGTTGAGATGTACCCACCCTCACCTCGCGAAGCGGATGAGGTGATGCTGGCGATATCTCGCGAGGAGAGACACCGTGGACAGTCCGGTCGCTGCAGCGAGCGCGCTCAATTCGGAAAGGCTCGCAGGCTGATCGTGCGCAGCGACGTGATTGCAGGTCTCTTCGATCATTGCGGCAGGGATGGCGGTCCACTCGCCACGCATCATGCCGAGGTAATCGGCGAGATAACCGTCGCGGTCCTGCCCCTCCTCGCGGAGGACGTCGATGAGGAGGAAGAACCCGCCCGTTACCAGAGCCGCCGCGCAGGCGGAAAAGAGCCGCGCCTTGGCCGCCTCGTCTAGATGATGCATCGCGTAGCCCGAGAAGATAAGGTCGAACCCGCCACTCGACTCGGTTGCAAACTCGACCATGTCCTGCTCGTGCAGAGAGACGCCCCCCAGTCCGGCGAGATAGTCCCGTGCCTCTGTCAGGGCAACCGGCGAGAGATCGACGCCGGTGTAATTCACCGGCGGAGCGCTCCGCAGGCAGGGCGCGAGGAAGCGGGCGTTGCCGCAGCCCAGATCCAACAGGGTGTAGTCTCCCGCCCTACCCCGTTCACTCAGGATCGAGGCGACCTCGCCGTAGAGTTCGCGGTGAAACATATAATTTTCCGCCGTGATCGCATCGTAAATGGACCATGAGCGGCGGAAGAGCGTCGTGTGATCGTCGACTTGGGCGGACATGAGATGGCTATTTTCGTGTTTGTTAGTGCGCCGCAACTCTGCCCGCCGCCTGGTGGTAACGATAGGTGCGGTAGCCGTAGATCGCGATGACAACAAAGCAGATCAGCGGCAGAAAGAACGACACCCTCGTCGCGGTGAGCCCGAGTGCACCCGTCCCGTCCATGATCGCCCCCTGCAACGGCGGCATCAGGCAACCGCCTCCGATGGCGAGGATGAGGCCCGCCGAACCGAGCTTGGCGTCGTCACCGAGTCCGTCGAGGGCGATGCCGTAGATCGTGGGGAACATCAGGGACATACAGGCCGAGACACCGATGAGACAGTAGAGCCCGGGCATTCCCTGAAGGTAAATCGTGCCGAGGATGAGCAGCCCGCCCCCTATCGCGAGCCCGGCGAGGAGCCGGCCGGAGCTGACAAAATGGAGGAGGTAGGTGCAGAGGAATCGGCTCGAGACAAAGATCACCATCGCGATGACGTTGTATCCCTGGGCCACCGTCCGCTCCATGCCGAGTTCATTGACGCCGTATTGGATGATGAAAGTCCAGCACATGATCTGCGCCCCGACGTAGAAGGCCTGCGCGACGACCCCTTCGAGGTAGCGCTTGTTTTTCAAAAGCCGCCCCAGGGTAGCCCCGGCATTCAGCTGGCGATCCTCTTCCCCCGCCACCTTCGGGAGTCGGGCGATCGCGAAGACGATGAAGACCAAAAACACGACGCCTCCGAGGATGGCATAAGGCGCGATGATGACCGCCAGATCCGACTTTTGCAGCGCGGCGAAAGCGGCCGGGTCAGTCTGGCTCAGCGTCGAGCGGGTCGCATCGTCGGCCGGGTCGAGCCGGGCGAGGATGAACTCTTTGGCAATGAGCATGCCGGTGATCGAGCCGAGCGGATTAAATGCCTGCGCCAGATTCAGCCGGCGGGTCGCGGTCGCTTCGTCGCCCATCGAGAGGATGTAGGGATTGGCGCTCGTCTCGAGAAACGAGAGCCCGCAGGTCATGATGAAATAGGCGATGAGAAACGCCCAGAAGGTCATGAGGTAGCCGGAGGGGATAAAAAGCAGGCACCCCGCCGCGTAGAGCGTGAGCCCGGCGAGGATGCCGAACTTGTAGGAGAATCGCTTGATGAGGAGCGCCGCCGGGATCGCCATGAAGCAATAGCCGCCGTAGAAGGCCGCCTGCACCAGCGAACTCTCGAAGTTGGAGATGAGGAGGATGCTTTTGAAAGCTGCCACCATTGGATTCGTGATGTCGTTCGCGAAACCCCACAGCGCAAAGAGCGAGGTCACGAGAATGAAAGGGAGCAGGTAACCCGGCGGAATCGTGCGCGGGGGAGACGGAGTGGCGGAGGTGGACATGGGGGCTCGGAAAACGCCGAGAGTACGCGTAGGGCACGCGGCGATCAATCCTCATCTGAGGCGATGGCGGGATTCCGGAGGCGGAGGCGTGAGAACGCGAAAGCGCACCCTGCCAATTCCTCGCCTCGGCCCGCCGCTGGTCCAGCCTCGATGGTGCTGATCCGCCCCTCCCCGGGGCGGTCCGGCAGCCTTCCCCGCGCAAGGGGAAAAGATGGTGGTCGTCGTGGGCTACTCCCCCATTCATTTCGAAATCAAAAGGGGCGGAAGCAAAAAACCTGCGTCCCGAGGATCGAATTTGTTTCCGCGTCGGCGATGGTATGAGCCGATTTTCGCAAAAAAAAGGTTGATTCACCCAGTCACATCAGGCGATTCTCGTGAGCTGTGCCCCCAGTCCCCCACTACGTCCCCCTGACCCCTCTCCGACTCCGGGCCTTCGGTGAGCGGGGCGTGAATGGGGCGAATGAAAAAACTCCAGCAATTCCTACGGCCCATCTCACCGGCATGATGCTCTCCCTGTTTTAACGAAATTAGGAATGAGTCCCGGATTCCTGATGAGCGATTTCTCAACCTCCCCCAAACTTCTTCCACCACGCACCTTGCGACTCTATTTCAGCCTTTGCGGATTGGTGCTGATTCTGCACGTCGCAAACAAGGCGCAGGCGCAGCTCGATGATCAAATCCACGCCTCCGGCATTCCCCCCGGGCTGATCATCAACTGGGATTGCACGGAATGGTTCATGACCCGGCCGGCCGAGGAGATGACAACACCGGGGCTGCAGGTGCTCGTAGATCAATATGCCGGCACGCAGGTGTCATGCATATTTTTCAACCCCACCAGCCAGCGCACTGCCTACGCCAGCAAAGTGAGGGAAAGCTTCTGGGACGGGAATGAAGAGATCGACAACCTGCTCGTGAAGAATACCCGGCTGCTTCACGAAAAAGGGATCGATCCCTATCAAGTCTGGATCGCCCGCAGCAGAGAGAAGAATATTTCTCCGTGGATATCCATGCGGATGAATGACCTCCACAACACGGACGACCCCGACTTCTATACTCACGGCAGCTTCTGGAAGGAGCATCCCGACTACCGGCGGGTTCCCGGCTCAAAGCGAGGCTACAGTGATCAGGCACTGGACTACTCGATAAAAGAAGTTCGCGACTACAA
>JBDNIL010000152.1:0-8213 GCA_041688355.1 Verrucomicrobiales bacterium
CACCATCCTCATGGCCTGCGTCGCCGCGCCGGTCGTGGAGGAATTCCTCTTCCGCGGTTACATGTACGGGACTCTGCGCCGTCTCACCAATCCCGTCTTCGCCGCCGTCATCATCGGCGGGCTCTTCGCGGTGGTGCATGGAAATCTCCCTGCACTGCTCCCGCTCTGGGTCTTTTCCATCCTGCTCTGTCTCGCCTACGAGATGACCCACTGCCTCTGGGTCCCCGTGGGCATGCACGTCTTTTTCAACGCCGCCAATATCGTCCTGATGCTGATGCCAAAAACGGCAGAATAACGCCACCATGCCGGAGAAACATTCGACGCAGCGACTTGGAGACCTCGGCGAGGAAACGGTCGTCGAGCATCTCGTCGGGCTCATCCCGCCCGACCCCGCGCTCATCGCCGGACCCGGTGACGATTGCGCCGTCGTCGCGATGAGTGATGGGATGTGGCAACTCCTGAAAACGGATTGCCTCATCGAGGGAGTCCACTTTCTCCCCGGGACAGACCCGGAACTCGTCGGTCGCAAAGCGATGAATCGCGTCATCAGCGACATCGCGGCGATGGGCGGGCAGCCGCAGCACGCCCTCGTCACCCTCGCCGTCGAGGCCGACCGCGAACTGGGAGAGGTCGAGGGGTGGTATCGCGGCATGATCGCCGCCGCCACCGAAGCCGCCTGCGGCATCGTCGGCGGAGAGACCTCGCGGCTTCCGGGAAAAGGCGTCGTGATCTCCATCGCGATGACGGGTCTCGTCGCGCCCCGGCACTGCGTCCTGCGCAGCGGCGCGGCAATAGGCGACATCATCGCCGTGACGGGGCGTCTCGGCGGGTCGTTCGCGAGCGGGCGTCATCTCCGTTTCACCCCCCGTCTGAAAGAGGCCCGCTGGCTCGTCGAGCACGCGAAACCCAGTGCGATGATGGATCTCAGTGACGGACTCGGATCTGATTTGCCGCGAATGGCCCGTGCCGGGGGCAAAGGCTACAGGGTTGAGTCATCGGGCCTACCCTGTTACCCCGGCGTCAGTGTGGAGCAGGCTGTCACGGAAGGGGAGGACTACGAGTTGCTCCTGACTTTCTCTCCGGCGGTTTTTGCGACTCTCCCGGGACGGTGGAAGGCGGCCTTTCCTGACACGCCGATCACCGCGATCGGGGAGATCACAAAGGAGACGGAAGAACCTCTCCCCCGCGGATGGGAGCACTACCGCCATGAGTGAACCTTTTGCCATCACCACCGCCTCCGCCGAAGAGATGATCGCGGCGGGCGAGCGATTCGCCGTGACCCTGCAGGCCGGCGATGTCGTCGCGCTCAATGGCGATCTCGGGGCGGGCAAGACCCATTTTTCAAAAGGGCTCGTCGCCGGGCTCGGAGCGGTGGAGGACGTCACGAGCCCGACCTTTTCTCTTGTGCAGGAGTATCTCTCGGGCCGGATCCCGATCTATCATTTCGATTTTTACCGCCTCGAATCGCCGGCGGAATTGATTTCGCTGGGGTGGGATGACTACCTCGACGAGGGCGGAGTCATCCTCGCCGAATGGGCCGACAAGTTCCCCGAAGTTCTCCCTGACACTACCATCTGGCTCGATCTCGTGATCGAAGGAGACGGCCGCCACACCGTGAAAACACGATGATCCTCGCCCTCGAAACTTCTACCCGGGACGCCTCCCTCGCGGTGTGGGATCGTGCGACGGGCGCTCTCGTCCACGAGTCCGGCTTCACGACCGAACGGGCGCACAATGCCGTCATCTTCGGTCCGGTCGAGATGATCGTGAAGGAATATCGCGACCGTCTCAGTGGCATCGTTGTCGGACTCGGCCCCGGATCCTACGGCGGGGTGCGCGTCGGGATCGCGGTCGCGAACGGGCTCAGTATCGCGATGGGACTCCCCGTCGCGGGGCGGTCCTCGCTAGAGGCGTGGGATGCGGAGAGTGACTCTTATCTCGTCGTCGGAGACGCGCGACGGGGAACGTTCTTTGTCGCCGAAGTGATCGAACGAAAGCTGCAGGGCGAACCCGCCCTGATCGATGCGGCGGTGGTCGAGGCCCATCTCGTTCCGCTGCGCGAGAGGGGTTTGAGTCTCTACACACCCGATCCGAAAGTGACCGGGATTCTCCCCGATGCCCGGCTTTCCTTTCCCTCGGCGGGGAAGCTGGCGTCGCTATTTGGAGATGCGGATTTTGGGAGCGGGACCGTGCCCGTCGAGCCGCACTATCTGCGAGCGCCGTTTATCACGATGCCGAAGGCGAAGTGACTGGAAGTCTCTCGCTCCTCGCGACAGGGTTGCCTCGCAAGTTTAACTCCGTTCCCGCCCGCCAAATAAAACTCTATCGGGCTTAACAATTGAGTCGGCCGCAGGATCGTCGCGCTGACAACAAGGTAGGGCCGGTTCGAGCGCAGGGTCGCGAAGTCGCGGCGAATGGGTGATGGAACGCCAGTCCGACACTACCGGCAAAAACAGCGGCATTACAAGGGACGCCAACCACTTGGCCACGGAAAGGGTGGGCGACACCAAATATCCTCTCGAACTCTTCGTCCGCGTCATCAACGTGAGCCTCGAGACGATGAAGATCGTGCGTGGCTTACTGAAACTGGAGATTCCCTGAGCGCCCGCGGCCTCGCTCGTCACGGACGATCCCATCCGCCCGACGATCACGCCCTCTCGGTCCGATGACGACGAGGGTGGTGATGTTGGGGGATTTTTTCATAAAGTTCGAAATCAGAACACAGTTAGCGCCACCACCGTAGCGATCGCCAGCAGCGCGGCATAGACCAGTGGAAAGACGATCCGACAACGTCTGTCGATGCGGTATCCGCGCTCCAAGTCGCCGCGGCCGTCATGACCGGCGACGATCAAATTGATCACAACACTCGCCCCCATGATCCAAAGGCTGAAATTGAGGAAGGCGTTCATCCATGTCATGTAGGATATCTGGGGCATGATCTCGCCGACCAAGATCTGGTAGGCTACGGCGGTGAGAAGTCCCACAAAGGACACGCTCATGCGGTCTCCCAGGGAGGCTCGGTCCATCCAGAAAACAGTCCACGAGAGGAGGACAATGAGAAACAGTGGAAAAACGACGAGTCGGACCACGAAGAACAACTGCCGCCGGACCTCCACCGAGACGATCAATGCCGACGATTGTCCACTCGTCCCGGCATAGGGTGAAACCATCTCGCGGCTGGCCCCGCCGGCGCTCTTCACGCTCCACTGAGGCACGTTGATTGCCGCTAGATTAGAGGAGACGGCTCCCGCGCCGAGGTGCAGGGAAACGTCGTTCGAGTCGAATCCCAACACTTCGAAGACCGCTTCGAGCCGCTGGCGGTCAAAGGGATACCGGCGAAGATTCAGCACCGTTCGCGAGACTGCGTTCACCGTCTGGATCAAGGTGCTCGTCCCGTCGGGCGCGACGCGGAGCAAGACTCCCTGCGTCTCCGGAATACCCAATGAATTGTTGAGCACGACCTGGGGATACCAGCCTGGAGAGAGCTCGTTGAATTGGAAGACTCCGTGATAGAGCTTTTCCTTCACTCCCTCAATGTTCGGATCGAAAGCCTGTCGTGAGTCGCGCCAGACGAGGGTGAGCACGCCCGAAAACTCGAACGTTTCCGCCTCGTCATCGATCTTGTTGATGTTGGTGAGATGGAAACGCGATTCGATCAACACGGGCCGGGCACCTGGTGGCAGGTCGCACAGTTGGGCCTGATTCAGTGCACCTGTGCCCGGGGGCGCGGCGTCGGGCGTTTGGGCAGAGGCGGGGGCCCGGCCGACGGAGAATATCGCCACTGCGATCGTGACAGTAACAGAGGCGAGACCGGTTAGATTCATGTGGGCAGGAGGATAGAGAGAAGTCCGAATAATGCACGAAGATTCTCCCCGGACGCGGGACTTTCTCAGGGAGAAAGACCTCTGAAGAGGAGCTCTGCTCCATCCACCTTCTAGCCCTGATACGAAATGAGTCTTGCTATCGACTTAAGAGGCGGCTAACAATCGGAAAATTTTAAAAACTATGGACACGTCTCCAACGCTCCGGCGGTTCCCCCCCTATCGACTCGCGGCCATCGTGATCGCAGGGATCGGCCTTTCTTCCTGCTCCTCCGTAAAGGTCAAGCTGGACCCGGGGTCGGTCACGAAGGAAGCGATCCTGCAAACCCACATTCTCGAAAAACACGCGGGGCCTCCCCCTGCCCTCCTGGCGAGTCTGGCGACGGGTTCCCGCAAGCTGATCGTCAGAGCGAAGCGTCTGGAGGTGCGAAAGGCGCATAAAGACGCTGCCGCCCACTACCTGAAATCCGCTGTCGATGCCGAGCGTCACTTTGCCTCGGGCGCCGAAGCCCGCGGATCGGATGCCGAAAAGGCTCTCATCGAGCTCCACAATCACTCCCTCTCCCGCTTCGTCGAGCTGTGGATGGACGATCCCCGGCGCGACGGGTCCGGAACCTATCGCTTCGACTGCGAAGGAGAAACCATCGAGATCACTCTCGCGTCCGATTCAACCTACAAGGTGGGTTACTTTGATCGGGCCGTCGCCTCCCTCAGCGTGAAGGGAACCGGGGTAATCAGCAAAAAACGCGATGGCTGGGGCGCCTCCCTCGTCGGCATCCGCGACCAGACGCCGGAACGGGCTGCCGAAATGAAGCACTACCCGAAACGGGGCCTTCACGCTCCCGTGACTCTGACCATGGATTCGGTTCGCAAATCCGAAGGGCTCACCAGGGCGACTTTTTCCCTGCGCAATCCCATGCTGGAGCAAACCATGCAAGTCGGAAGCCGGACCCTCCCCGTTGCTGCGGATTTCTCTGCACCGGTGGCGGTGGTTCTAAATCATCAGAGTGAACAAATCCTCGGTCTCGAGGGTTTCTTTGACGCTAAAGAACGCGAGAAAGTTTCGGGCATCTACCTTTACGAACCTTACGATCCGAACCGCATCCCGGTGCTTCTGATCCACGGCCTCATCTCTGTACCGATGATCTGGCGTGACATTCTTCCTGAAGTGATGTCGGACCCGGAAATCTCGAAAAGGTACCAGGTGATGCTCTTCGCCTATCCCAGCGGCATCTCCATCGTCGAATCCGCCAAAATGCTGCGGAACGACCTCGCCGCAATGCGGAAGCACTACGATCCGGACGGCAGCGACCCACTCTCTCGGAATATGGTCGTGGCGGGGCACAGCATGGGGGGCATCCTCACCCATACCCTCGTCGTCGAAATGGGCAACCATCTCTGGGAACAGATCAGCAGTACACCTTTTGACCAATTGGAGGTCGAGCCGGATCAGAAGGAGAGAATCCGCAGCCTGCTCTTTTTCAAACCCGATCCTGCGGTGCACCGGGCCTTCTACTTTTCGGCACCCCACCGGGGAGCGCACATGGCCGAAAAGGGAATCGTCAAGACGATCGCCAAGTTGGCGAAATTGCCGTTCAACATCGTGCAGGAAAGTGTGCTGCGCAATCTCGCCTTCGACGGCAACATTCACATCGAGGCGATCAAGAAGGGAGGTCTCACTAGCGCCCATTCGCTCAGGCCCGGTGCTCCTATGGTGGCCGCCCTCGATGTCGCGCCCTATCGCAAGGGGGTGACCTACCACAGCGTGATGGGCGATCGCGGAAAGGGTGATACTCCGAACAGCTCGGACGGTGTCGTTGAATACTGGAGTTCGCGTCAAGACGGCGCAGCATCGGAACTGATCGTGCCTACCGACCACAAATCCTACAAACACCCGAAAGCGATCGATGATCTGAAGCGTGTCCTCCGGGAACACGCGGGATCAGGTGACAGGATCTGACCCGAACGCGAACCGTCACTTCGGCTCCGGGGTCTTGATGGTAAATCGTTCACTGCAACGGCGTCTATCAGATCCGGTGAGGTGCAGGCGCGCTCGGTGACTATGGTGCAGGTAAGCTTGACGCCGAAGCGCTTCGTGTCGTAGGCCGTCCAGTCAGGGGTGGAAATCTCGATGACACGATCATAATAGAAGAGGCTCTGTTTGGCGTTGAACTCGGGGTTTTTCCACACCGAGATGAGTTCGGGCACGCCAATGGTGTTGGTAAACCTAAAGAGGAAAATGGAAACTTCGCCATAACGTCGTAAGTGTTGTAGGATCAGGGTCATGGAAGCTCCTGTGACCCTGATTCCGGCTCACCCTGCGGGTGAGAAAACACCCCCCCCGGCGGGCGCTTTCACGCCGAGCGCTTTCACGCCGGGCGCTTTCACGCCGAGTGGGACGACCAGGCCCCCGTCACCCGCGAGGGCCAGCTCATCTTCTTCTTCCAGTTCCTCCACTCCGGTGGGCGGTGGGCGGTGGGCGGTGGGCGGTGGGCGGAATTTTTGCGCGGCTGCCCCCTCCACTATACCGGCAACCGTGGCAGCGGCGCGCGCAACGTCATGGGCACCGCCCTGCTCAGCATCCTCTGCGGCCACTGGCGCTGCGCCCACATCGACGCCGTTCGCGGCGCCGGCATCAACCCCGGACTGCCGGGCATGAAAGGCACTGTCAGTGAAGATGCCGTGCGTCCCGGCATCGGCCGGATTGATGAAAAGTCAGGCCTCGACGGGATCTCCGGCCAGATCCCCGGCCGCATCGCCCCCGCCCTCAGTCTGCCGTGGATTGCCGCTCTGGCGGCCATGCGGTGTGCGCTTCGCGGTGTATGATGGCGCGCTGCGCCGGGCGTTCTCGACATCGACGTCACCATCAAGCCCCTCTACGGCCATCAGGAGGGTGCCCAAATCGGCTACAACCCTCAAAAACCCGGTCGCCCCGGCCACGTTTACCACAGCTACTTTGTCGCCAACCTGCGCCTCAGCCCCGGCGTCGAAGTCCGCCCCGGCAACGAACACGCCGCCACCAGTGGCCCACCTTCACCCGCGGCGATTGACTCGGCTGCGCCGCAGTCTATCTCCCTGCGGTCGGTTGCGGCCAAGGCTGGGACGCCTGCCCCACGCTCCTGCCCGGAGTCGAGCGCCAAGTCCAGAGCGGCGGCCAACGCACCATCAAAGTCAGCGTTCTGCATGAAAAAGGCGACTTCATCGCACACGCCGTCACAGTCATCAGCAACGAGTTGCACCAGACCCAGGCCATCACTGAGCGATGGACCGTGGAGAAGCGCTGGACACTACTCCTGACCCGGGTGCTGCATCGCTGGCTCGGTGGAAAGTGGCTGCCCGGTCTCCCCGATGACGCACAACTGCTCCTAAGCGGGTGAAAAACACCGCCCGGCCATCACTCCACAGCCACATCAAACGCCTCGATCATAGGTGCTCGCCCAACACGCCCATTTTCCTTTTTAGGTTCATCCGGAAATCGACATCGAGTTCGTTACGCTTGAGGGGAAATTCACACCGGCACTGACCCGCAGGCTTTCCGATAAGTGGGGTATCCCGTCGAACCTTATGTTCATGAGCTCGCCCGGTAAGCACCTGAATCACCGGATCGCCCATATGGCAGGAGTGCGACCGATCATCTGAGCGCCCTGCTCACCGCCTTCACCCCAGCCTCGCGAGCCGTCTCGACAGTGATAGTTTGGCAAGCGTAAACCTCTATCATGACCCCCGACCAAGTCTTCAGCCTCGTCAATCTCGCCGCCCTCCTCGCCTGGATCTACCTCATTGGCATTGCCCGCTGGACACCGCGAGTCTTTGCGGTTGTACGCTATGCGATTCCGATCGTCTTTGCCCTCGTTTATCTGACCTGCCTGTTTTTGTCCGAGCCAAATCCGGAAGCAGGATACCAGTCGCTCGCTGAAGTGACCGCGATCTTCACCCAGCCCTGGGTCATCGTCGGAGCCTGGATCCACTACCTCGCCTTCGACTTCTTCGTCGGCTGCTGGATCCTGGTCAAGGCAAAGGCTGAAGGAATCGCCCACGGCTGGATTGTGATCCCGATGATCGCCACCTTCATGCTCGGTCCCGTCGGGCTTCTGCTATTCTTGATGCTGTTGGGATTCAGAAAGAGGCGAGAGTAGAGGGATGACCCGGGTGTGGCGAAGCCTCGCGAGGGGAAGCCGCTGAGAGGGTGGCGCGTTGTTCGCCTTTGCGGACACCCCGAAAAGGATACACGCTTTGAGCACAGTTTTAAGGGGGCAAATAGGGGTGTTATGGCCCTATTAATGCAATGCGATTGCATTAGCCTCCTGCTGAAATTTTCCGTAAACCGTTGATTTTTAAGGTTTTACGGAGCACGCCCTACTGGACTCGAACCAGTGACCTACGGATTAGAAA
>JBDNIL010000153.1:0-4274 GCA_041688355.1 Verrucomicrobiales bacterium
ATCCGGAACGAGTTCATTTGCCGTTGCGGGTCCGGCGGGGAAAATGGCTGCGGGGTCATCGTATTGGCCTTCATCCGATCGGAAGGAGCTGAGAAGCCGCAGTTTGTAGTCTGACATTCCCACGAAAAAAAGACAGGCGGCTGTGAGGATCACGATCGATCCGGTATAGATGGAGAAGATATCGATTATCTTGTGGAAGAAAGCAGGCGATGCATATCCCTGAACCACTCTGATGTAATAGAAAAGCAAAGCTCCCGAGATGCCAACCAGAGAGATTACGAGCGGTAGAGCAGCCCACAGGAAAATGAGCCGGACCCGCAGTAGCCGGCAGGTCAGCACTTTGCGCTCGAGGTCATTACCGGCCGCGGTGCGGAGCACGTCGATGCGTTTTGAAAAAAGTCTTTCCATCAGGGCACTCTGACGGGTGAGGGAGCGGTTCCTCTTCCCCGGGCACAAATATTGCGCCGAATGCTGCGATCAAATCAAGACTCTTTTTTATAAATTATGTCTCGCTCGATGGAACAAGCTATGCAAAATGCAATATAAGAATACGTAGCGGTTACCATTACAATCGAGTCAACGGATTCGATCTGTCTTTCAGAGGTAGGCCTATCCTGGCGCCGCCGTTTCGGTGCGATTCGAAGATCGCCATGGTCATTTCGAGGACGGTGCGCCCGTCTTTGTCCGAGCAAAGCGGCTCTCGCCTTTCATTGATCGCGGCGATGAGATCGAGGACGGGGCCGTGGTGCCCGCCGACGAGATTACGGATGTCTTTGATCGGCTCGGGATTGCCGATGCCCGCCGTGGTGATCGGGATCCAGGCTTTGGAGGCGGCGACGGGTCGGAAGGGGCTGCCGGGCAGCAGGTAGGCGAGCGGTTCGGCGTCGCCGCGCAGGTCGATGATGCCTTCGGTGCCGATGAGCTGCAGGCCGAAACCCGCTTCTTTTGTCCCCGCCCCGGCGATGGAGTCGAAGAACACGGGGAACCCCTTTTCCATCTCGAAGCGGGCATGGATCTCGTCGCCACCGAGCAGACCGATTCCTTCAGCCCCCTCTTTGAGGTGGGACTTCACGAGCGGCTCTCCTCCCTGGAGGACTGTTGCAGAGCAGGCGAGGGGAGCTCCGCCGAAATAGTGGCAGAGATTGAGGACGTGCGATCCCAGGACCCAGAGATCGAGGGAACCGCCGCGGGAGTCCTCTTTGCCACGGGCGCGAATCTCGAGGAGACGACCGATCTCTCCCTCTTCGATCAACTTTGCAACGACGGGCAGGACGGGATGATAGCGGTTGCGATGGGCGAGAGCGAGCCGGGTTCCGCTTTTTTCGCAGGCGGCGACGAGGGCATCGGCCTCGATAAGGTCGCGGCAAAATGGTTTTTCTACATAGAGACCTTTGGCTCCCGCTTCGATGGCGGCGAGGATCATGTCGTGATGCTGATCGACGTGGCGGGGACAGACCGCGACGAGCTCGGGTTTTGTTTTGGCGAGCATCTCGCGGTAGTCGGCAAAGGCTGCTTCGGGCGCGAGCTTGAGGCGCTCGATGGCTTTGGCACGACCGCCCTCGACCGGATCAGAGACGCCGACGATCTTTGTCCCCGGCAAGCCCAACCAGACAGTGTCAAGTCCGTGACCATACCCTCCCCGGTCGGTGTCTCCGATGACTCCGACGGTCCTGATTTTGTCGGCGGCTCTGCCGGAAAAGGGCAGGCTTCCGGCGATTCCGGTGGCAAGAGCGCCGCGAAGAACGCGGCGGCGGGAGAGGGGGGAAGTGTGCATGGAGGGATGGAGGGATGGAGAAAATTAGGGTTTGTCAGGATGGAGGAGATTCAGGGACTGGAGAAAATCGAAAGATTTATTCAAGGTGTCTTCGTAGAGCGATTCCTCGCGCATGAGGTAGCCGTGGGCGCCGCCTTCGTTGACATCGAGTTCGCTGCGGTTTCCCGCTGCGAGCATTGCTTCGTGAAAGGCCTTTGCTCCGGCGAAGGGGGTGACGGTGTCCCCGGTGCCGTGAAAGGTGAGGGTCGGGGGCAGGCCGGGCCGGACGTGATGGACGGGCGAGAGCTCCTGCCAGCGTTCGCCGATTTTTTCGTTTCCATACCCATCCTTCGACGTGTCGATGATGTGGAAACAGGGGCGTCGGTCCGCCGCCTTCCACCCGTCGGGGAGGAAGAGGCGGAGCTCGAGTTCACGGTCGGCGATCTTTTTGTAAACGATGACTTTATCGGGCGCTAGGGAGGCGAGGCGGCGGTTGATGTAGTCGCCCGGCGGATCGACGGCGCGTGTCAACGACGGAGCGAGGAGGCAGATAACGGTAACGAAGAGAGAGGCGAAGGAGTTCATGCGGAGAACGGAGAGTGTCATGCTGGCAGCTTTACCGCCCATTCGCAAGCCCGCTCACCGGTCGAAGAGCAAGAGGCTGTTGTGCTCGTTGAGCCGCTCCGGTTTGAAGTGGAACCAGGGGAGGATGCGGACGAACGGGATGGCCCCGCATCCCTCGACGCGGCAGGGTTCTTTGTGCTTGGGGCATTTATTGAAGTGACAGACCAATCGTCGGGCTCATCGTCGCTCCCGGGGACGAAGTGTGCCTGGCGGAGGTAGTCATCCATGATCTCGCCCGGGTCGCGCAGGAGAGAGTTCTCGGCAGGGTGTTCCTGCTGGTGTTCGGGGGTGGCATCCGGATCGACGGGGTGATAGCGGTCGTGGCGTTCGAAGTAGATGTCTTCGACCCACTCCAGCATGAGGCGGCCTTTCTCAGGTGTGCTCCTGTCAAAGGCGCTCCGAAGAGTGCCGGCCTCGTAGCCGAGTTCGATCGCCATGTTGACGTGTCGGTCGCTCAGAATGCCGTCGCTTTTCAAGCTGATCCACGAGATTCCAGGGCGGGAGTTTTTCTTTTTCCGGGCCATGATTATCCTCTAAAAAAGACGATAGGACAAAAAACGTCAATCATGGGATTGAAGGCCGATCCCGGCGGAATGACGCGATGGCCTCATTCCGTGCGTGCCGCATCCGCCAATCTGCGCCATGCTGTGAGCTCGATGTCCCGATCAACCGTCAAAAAAATGAAAATCCCCGTCCTCGCCTGCCTGCTCCTTTCTTTTGCCCTGCCGGCTTTCGCCGAACTTGCGGGGACGAAACCGAATATCATTCTCGTCATCACCGATGACCAGGGCTTCCCGCCGGTCGGGGCGCACGGGCACCCGTGGGTGAAGACGCCGCATCTCGATGATCTTCACGCGCAGAGCACGCGCTTCACCCGGTTCCTCGTCGCGCCGACCTGTACGCCGACCCGGTCTGCGATCATGACGGGGCGGCATCCGGAGAAAAATGGCATCACCCACACCATCCTCGAGCGCGAGCGCATGACGCTGGATGCCACGATCCTGCCTCAGGTGCTGAAAACGGCGGGCTACACATCCGGCATTTTCGGGAAGTGGCACCTCGGTGACGAGCATGAGTATCAGCCCGACCAGCGCGGCTTTGATGAAGTCTTTATCCACGGCGCCGGCGGCATCGGGCAGGCCTACGATTGCTCGTGCGCGGATGCGCCGGACAACAAATACACCAACCCCGTGATCCGGCACAACGGTCAGTTCGTGCAAACTGAAGGCTTCTGCACGGACGTCTTTTTCAGCGCCGCGCTCGGCTGGATTAAGGAAAAGACAAGGGCGAAGGAGCCCTTCTTTGCCTACATTTCCACGAACGCTCCGCACGGTCCGTTCATCGCGCCGGAGAAAAACGCAAAACGGTTCACCGACCTCGGGTTCGGGGCGGAGCAGGCCGGCTTTTATGGCATGATCGAGAACATCGATGAGAACATGGGCCTGCTCATGAGCAAGCTCAGTGAGTGGCAGCTCGATGAGAACACCATTCTCATTTTCATGTCCGACAACGGCATGACCGGCGGTGGATCGGGCAAGCCGGGTGAGGATCTCGCGCCGGGCTATCCCTTCTTCAACGCGGAGATGAAAGGTCTCAAGGGATCGACCGACGAGGGCGGCGCGCGGGTGCCCTTTTTCGTTCGCTGGACCGGCAAGATCAAGCCGGGGCAGGAGGTCGACCGCATTGCCGCCCACATCGACATCCTTCCCACCTTCGCCGCGCTCACGGGGGCGGCGCTGCCGGCGGGCCAGGTCGAGGGACGCAGTCTTTTGCCTCTCATTGAGGGAACGGGTGGGGAATGGGAGGACAGATTCCTCTTCAACCACATCTGTCGCTGGCCCACCGGAGCCGAACCGAACGATTTCAAAGACGTGAACTTTTCGGTCCGCAATCAGCG
>JBDNIL010000154.1:0-2339 GCA_041688355.1 Verrucomicrobiales bacterium
CAGCGGGAGCTTCCTCCGCAGCGGGAGCTTCCTCCGCAGCGGGAGCTTCCTCCGCAGCGGGAGCTTCCTCCGCAGCGGGAGCTTCCTCCGCAGCGGGAGCTTCCTCCGCAGCGGGAGTCTCTTCAACAGTGGGAGTTTCCTCCACAACGGCGTCTTCCTGCTTCTTCGCGACTTTCTTCGCGGGAGCTTTCTTGGCCGGAGCTTTCTTCGCAGCAGCCTTCTTGGCCGGGGCTTTTTTGGCCGGGGCGTCGGCGTCAGTCACTTCCCCCTCAACCGGAGCTGCTTTGGAGTCCTTGGCTGGAGCTTTCTTTTTCGAAGGAGACTTCTTGCTGAGAGCGACTTGGGATTTCAACGCCTCGTTCTGCCGCTTCAAATAAGTTTTGCGGCGGACGCGTTTCTCCACTTTGTTGTGCTGTTTACCCATAATGATCAATTCGCCTGGTGCGAAGGGAGCAGATTAAAGGGCAAAATACCCTTCGTGGCAAGTGGAAATCCGGCGAATGTGTAGCAGGATTCCCGCCGTGCCTTTCGCGATTTACCCCTCATGTTCCCGCCGGAAAATCCCTGGATCACGCACAGCTCCCGCCCTGTCTATGAAAACCCATGGATTCGGGTGAGCGAGAGCGAGGTCACGAATCCCGGCGGCGGTCCCGGCATCTACGGGGTGGTCCACTTTAAAAACCGCGCTATCGGGGTCGTGCCGGTCGATAACGAGGGTTTTACCTGGCTCGTCGGCCAGTATCGCTACACCCTCGAGTCCTACGAATGGGAGATCCCCGAGGGCGGATGTCCCGCAGGCGAGTCCCCTCTCGACGCGGCCCGGCGCGAACTCGCTGAGGAAACGGGACTCATCGCAGGGAGTTTTCGCCTGCTCTTCGACAACCTAGCCCTCTCGAATTCGGTCACCGACGAACGTGCCACGATCTACGTCGCCAGCGATCTCACCCAGGCGGAGGCCTCTCCCGAGGAGACCGAAGACCTCGCGATCCGGCGTCTGCCTCTCAGGGAGGCCATCGCGATGGTTCACAGCGGCGAGATCACTGACTCGATCTCGGTGATCGCCCTGCTCGCCCTTGCGGCGGAGGGCGCCTGACCGCTCTCAGCCCGCGTTGAGCTCGCGGAGGACCTCGGGATCCCTCACATCTGCCCAATCACCCGAGAGTTCCACTGCCTCGATCCTGAGCCCGTCACGCACCTGTGAGGCGATCGCATCGGTGAGCTCGTACTCGCCGCGTGGGGAAAGTGTCAACTCCGCCGTGTATTCGAAGATCACGGGGGAAAAGACGTAGATCCCCGCATTGTAATAAGGGCTGGTCGGCTCGTCGTCCTTCGGCTTTTCAATGAGGTTGGTTACGAGACCGTCCTCGATGAAGACGGCGCCGCCTTTGCGGACATCTTCGTCGATCCTTACGGTGAGCTTGCCGTCGACGTTTGTGAAGTCGACGAGAGGCGCATAGGACTCGGCCGGAACGAGGATGTCGCCATAGCTGAGGATGAACGGATCGTCTCCGGCGAAGTCTTTTGCCAGTTCCACGACGCGGCCCGTGCCGTCCTGCACGACCTGCTCGACGTAGCTGATTTCGCAGCCGAAAGCGGACCCGTCGCCGAAGTAATCAGTAATGACCTCTTTGCGATAGCCGATCACGATGAGGATCTGCTTCACCCCATTCGCGACGAGCCCGCCTACGATGGATTCGAGGATGGGTTTGCCCTTCACCTCAACCATGGGTTTGGGCAGTTCGTCAGTGAGTTCCTTCATCCGCGTGCCGCGTCCGGCGGCGAGGATGGCAGCTTTGGTGACCTGGGACATGTGATAAAGTTGGGTGGTTGACCGGAGAGGGTCTGGTGCGGGATCAAAGACGGTTCACAAAGGCGGCGATGCGGTCAAGAGCGATCTCGATCTTGTCGTAGGAGGTCGCGTAGCAGGCACGCACAGAACCCTCGCCGGCGACACCGAAGGCACTGCCCGGTACGACCGCGACGCTTTCCTCTTCGAGGAGACGCAGGGCGAATTCTTTGCTCGTGAGACCGTATTTCCGAATGTCGGGAAACATATAGAAAGCTCCGCCGGGCGAAAAACACGGCAGCTCCATCTCGGCGAACCGGCGCAGCATGAGATTGCGACGCTGGGCATAGGCGCGGCGCATGTGCTCGACCTCGCCGGCGCCGTTCTTGAGCGCTTCGATGGCGGCCTGCTGGCTCATGATGGGAGCGCAGAGCATCGAGTACTGGTGGATCTTCATCATCGCCTCGGTCAGCACGGTTGGGGCACAGGCGTAGCCGAGACGGAAGCCGGTCATGGCGAAAGCCTTGGAAAATCCGTGGAGCAGCACGGTGCG
>JBDNIL010000155.1:0-17655 GCA_041688355.1 Verrucomicrobiales bacterium
GCGAGACCCTGGCCGAGGAGACCGTAGCGGCCTTTGAAAAGGCGCAGTCCCCCGGCGATGAGCGCGGCCCCGGTCGCGGTGGCGAGGAGGACGCGGCCGACCGGCCCGATGAAGCCTTTCGCGATGGAGTATTTCAGGAAAAATCCGATCCCGATGACGAGGATGAGCACCCCGACGCGGATGAGCCAGGTCGTCGCGACGGCGAACTCCATCGTGACGCGTTTGGGGCGGTGTTCTTCACCGACGACGATCCAGTTCCAGATCTTGCCGAGGATCTCGCGAGCCGTGGCCTCGAAGCGTCCGGGTTCGCGCGGCGGTGGGGCGGAATGCTGTTCAGGCTCGTCCGCGACGGCGGTGATAGTCTGCCTCCCGGGGAGCGGAGGCGGAGCGGCACCCTGATAGAGAGGCTCAGATTCAGGTTCGGGCACCAGTTCGGGCGAGGGGATGGCCTTCTTCGGCTCGGGCACCTCGGGGGCGGGAGTAGGAGCGGGTTCCGCAGATGCCTGAGACGGGCGCGCGGTCCGGGCATAGTGGAGAAGCTCGCGAAGATCGCTCTTCAGAGATTCCGCCTTTCGGTCCGTCTCGCCGAGGCGTGAGACTAGGTTGATCACGAGGAAGAGCACGACGGTGAGCAGCAGGAGAATGAGTATTTCCATCACGACAGGCAAGGGTTCAGTTCGCGGCCATCATAAGGCACTCACGCGGGAAAGGACGAATTGATAAACCATTCATGAAACATTGATCAGACTGATGATGATTCCGCTGACTGGCGCGATGCGGGGCATGACGACGGTTGCCCCCGGTGGGGGAGTCGTGGTATTCCCTACTGCCATGGAACGTCGAAATTTTCTCAAAGGTGCCGGCCCGCTCGCCGCTGTCGCCGCCACTCCCTTCACTGCCGCTGCCGCCTCTGCCGCCTCTGCCGCCGAGGGCAAAACGGGCGATCCGGTCGCCGATCTCACTGCGAACCTGCTTCCGGCCATCCAAAAGGCCCGCGACGCGGCGATGTCAGTGCTGAAGCCCTCGCCGAAAGACCTCGAGCACGGGCTCGCTCTCCACGCGGACTCGCTCGTCTTTGACTCCTACGGATTCTCCCCCCGCTGCGCCATCGACGGAGAGACCCTGAAGGCCGCCGTGCTCGCCGGTGCCTCCGACGCAGAGCTCGAGGACCTGCGCGAGGACATGAGCATGACACGCTGCATCACCAGTGCGGAGGAAAAACGCGAGTATCTCGAGGCCTGGCGCGCCTCGGGGGTGACCTGCATTTTTCAGAACGCGGGGCAGGAGGGTCAGGACCCGATGCGGCTCATCAAGCGGCTCGCCCGCTTCACCTACACCACCGACATGCTGCGCGAGCATGTCTCGAAGGCGGTCGTCCCGGCCGACATCGAGGCGGTCAAGGCGGCGGGCAAACACTGCCTCTACATGACCGGCAACGGTGTGCCGCTGACGCAGGACTGGAATACGATTCCCGACGAGTTGCGTTATCTGAAGATCTTTTATCAGCTAGGCATCCGCATGATGCATCTCACCTATCAGCGGCGGAACATGATAGGCGACGGCTGCGGCGAGACCTCGAATGCGGGCCTGAGCGATTTTGGAAAAGCTGTCGTGGCCGAGATGAATCGCGTCGGAGTGATCGTCGATTGCGCACACTCCGGCTGGCAGACGAGCCTCGAGGCGGCGCAGCTCTCGGGTAAGCCCATGGTAGCAAGCCATTCCGTGGCGGGTGCCCTCTACGCGCACATCCGTAGCAAGCCCGACGAGGTCATCAAGGCCATCGCCGACACCGACGGGTTCATCGGGATCTGCTGCATCTCGCGATTCCTGCGGGGAAAAGGCGATCTCAATTCGCTGCTCGATCATATTGACTACGTCGCGAAAAAATTCGGGGTCGATCATGTCGCGATCGGGACGGATATCGCCCACACCTCCAGCTACAGTGCTGCGGAAAACAAAAAGGCCGCCGTCGGCGGGCTACGGCGCAATCGCGAACCCTTCCGCTCACTCTGGCCGAAAGATGACTTCCTCGCGACCGAGGAGGCGGACCTCAGTCTCTCGTGGACGAACTGGCCGCTCTACACCGTCGGGCTGGTGCAGCGGGGATACTCCGATGAAGACATCCGCAAAATCCTCGGCGCCAATGTCATGCGGGTGGCGCGGGCGAACATGGTCGATGTCGTCGCGGCCGGGTGAGGTCCCGCTTTCTCACCCTTCGGCAAGTTTTCCGAGGATGCCGAGGGCTCGTCGTGCGGCGTCATCGAGTGGCGATCCACAGCTGATCCGGAAGCAGCTCCGCAGACCGCACGAAGCGGAAAAAAATGTTCCGGGGACCGCTCTTATTTTCCTTTTGAGCTTCTTGCGCGCAGCGTGAATAGGGAAGAGGGGCTTGAGAAAATGATTTCCCGGCAGTAATCTCTGTGCCTTATGGAACAATGACACGTCAGCAGAATTCGAAAGATTGCCGTAATCGTTAATCCGGCCTCGGGGGGCTCTGAGCCTCCCCTTCGCGAGTTGAACGAAGCGCTCGCGCCCTTCGATTCAACGGTACAGGTCACCCAGACGGCAGATGACGGGATTCGTTTTTGCCGGGAGGCGGTTTCCGCAGGCGTAGATCTGATCATCGTTTACGGCGGAGACGGCACAATCTCCCGGCTCCTCGACGGCCTGGACGGGTCCAATATTCCCCTCCTCGTCATGCGCGGGGGCACGGGAAACCTGATCGCTGATGAACTGGCCTTGCCGGTCGGTATCCCCGAATCCCTTGCCCTCTTCGCCGACGGCGAGGTTTGGGCAAGGCCTGTCGATCTAGGAATGATCAATGGGACGACCTGCTTTGTGCTTCGCTGCGGCTGTGGACTTGAAGTGAAGGCGCTTCATGAGACGGTCTTCGAGGGGAAATCCGACTGGGGCAAACTTGCTTATGCGGGAGGATTGTGGAAGGCGATCTCCGAACAGGAGCCCATCGATTTTCGAATCTGGATCGATGACGCCTCCGAACCCATCGAAGAATCCGGCATCGCCCTGACGGTGGCCAATGCCGGACGCATCGGAGCGGGATCGCTGCAGATCTCTCCGACCGTGAGCATGTCGGACGGGCTGCTCGATGTCTGCCTCATTGAAAAAGCCGCTCTCAAGACCGTAATGGAGTTGATCTCTTCGAATCTCTCGGGGGGCAACGCACCCGCCACGAGCCTGGAGACGCCCTCGCTCATCCGGGTGCAAAAGGCGAGGCGGATCCGTGTGGAGACCACTCCGCCGGTGGAGTTCCAGGCGGACGGCGATGTCATTGGCATGACGCCCTTTGAGATCGAGGTGCGTCCGGCAGCGGCCTGGGTCGTCGTCTCACCTCCACCAGAGGACGTAGCAGCCGTTTGAAAACGAGTTTCAAATCCGGAGTGAACTCGGTCAAAGAGGGTCTCGAGCGACGCTACACAGAGTTCTGTCGCCGATTTCCCCGGCTGGCACTTTTCATGGGACTCATTCGCCGCCGCCGCCGTCCCCTCAAGGGCATCTTCATCGTCGTCGCCCACACCCTCGGGTTTATCTTTTCCATCCAGGCGGTGATGCAGACCCGGGCCGAGCAGGGAGCGGTCGCCTGGGTTTTCGCGCTGAATACGATTCCGGTCGTGGCCGTGCCCGCCTGGTTTGTTTTCGGGAACAACAAAGTGGAGGTCTATCAGAATGCCAAACGCGTCGGAATGGAGGAAGTCCGCCCGCTCGCCGAAAGACTGATCAAGAACCTGGACGAAGCCAGGGCGAATTCGACGGAAACCGAGTCCGGGGAGACGAGGGGACTCTCCGTGAATCAGCGCGAGGTGCTGAAACGACTGCAGACGATAGGATCCCTTCCCGTGACGGGGGGCAACTCGGCCAAATTACTTATCGATGGCGAGGCGACCTTCGAAGCCATCCTCGAGGCCATTTCGGGTGCGGAACACTACATACTCGTGCAGTTCTATATCTTCCGCGAGGATGGTATCGGGAAAAGGATACGGGATTCGCTCGTGGCGAAAGCGCGGGAGGGGGTCGCGGTTTATCTCCTTCTCGACAGCCTGGGTTCCATCGGCCTCTCCGACGAGTTCACTGAATCAATGGTGCGCGAGGGAATAGAGGTGGAGTATTTCATGGAGATTTCAGGGAGCGCGAATCGTTTTCAATTAAACTTCCGCAACCACCGGAAGATCGTCGTAGTCGACGGAAAGCGCGGTTTCCTCGGCGGCCTCAATGTGGGCGACGAATACCTCGGAAAAGATCCCAAGCTGACGCCATGGAGGGACACTCACATGGAATGGCGGGGCCCGATCGTGAAATGCCTTCAGGTTCCCTTCGCAGAGGATTGGCACTGGGCGACCGGGGAGTTGCTCGATCAGCTCGACTGGGAGATCCGGCCCGGGGATGTCGCGGGAGAGGTGGAGGCGCTCTGCCTCGCGACCGGTCCCGCCGATCCCTTCGAGACCTGTGCGATGGGATTTCTCACCCTCATCGATGGTGCCCGGGACCGGATCTGGCTCGCCACCCCCTACTTTGTTCCCGATAATAAGATCGTCACCGCGCTGCAATTGGCGGCGATCCGGGGGGTGGATGTGCGGGTGATTCTCCCCGACCTTTCTGACAGCCGGCTTGTCTATCTGTCGTCTTTCTCCTATCTCAAGGAACTCAAAGACGCGGGCGTAAAGTTCTACCGCTTTCAAAAGGGATTTTTGCACCAGAAAGTCATGGTCGTCGATGATTCGCTCTCGGCGATCGGATCGGCGAACCTGGACAACCGCTCCTTTCGCCTTAATTTTGAGGTGATCGGGATCGTTTCGGACTCCGCCTTCAACCAAGAGGTCAGTCGAATGCTGGAAGCCGATCTTGCCCAATCCAAACCCACCGGATCGGATGCCCTGACAGAACAGCCCTTCTGGTTTCGACTGGGCGTCAGGCTCTCCCGGATGCTGGCTCCCATCCAGTGATTGATTGAATACCGTTCCTGTTAGAAAGTTGCACAAGATCCGCCCCTTCACTGAAACGTCAGCGCCACCTTTGGTAGCAGCACTTTGATTTTCGCCTGAATCTCCGGAGTAAACGGACCGCTTCCCCGGACGAGGCGCATCGAATTGAGAAAGGCGAAGTCCCTGAGGACAGGGAGGCGCTCGTCAGGGAGATCGATTTTGCTGAGTTCGAGATGTTCGAGCTGAGTGAGACCGGCGACGAGTTTTAAATCGGCATCGGTGAGAGGACCGGCATTGGTCAGGGTAAGGCGGTGCAGCGTGGGGATGTCCTTGATGAGGGCGATACCCGCAGGGGCATCGAGGCCATCGCCGAGTTGGAGATACTCAAGGGGAAGTCTCGTGAGGTGCCGGAGGCAATCCGGGGTCGCGTCTTTGCTACCGATCTCAAGGCCTTTGAGTTTCGTCAGTTTCGCGAGATGCGGAGCGCCGGTGTCGGTGAACCTGGCGTGGGCGAGACTGATGCTCTCAAGATTGGAGGGGTGGCCGCAGAGTTGTTTCAGGCCCTCATCATCGATGCCGCTGCCGCGATGACTGACTTTGATGAGACGGGTGAAGCCATCAAACCCGGCATAGGCGCGACCTTTCATCCCGGTACCGACGAAGGAAAAGGACTCAAGGTTCTTCAGTCCGGCGAGTTGAACCCCCCTCCTTCCCCGGCCCAAGGGTGACGAGAATGCCGAAGGGATGAAAAAGCTATTTCCTAGCAATCGAACCTCTACGGAAAGTCCAGGCTGGAGGGTGGTATCCCTGGCGGATTGTGAAGGCGCTGTTCGTTAGCGTGTAAGCACCGCGCCGCCGGATCGCAACACGAGACCACACGGGCGGCGTGACGATTTTCGCCAAATTCATTGAACGTCTTTCATCTCTCTATGTCTATATCTATACGGCGTTCTCCAATTAGGGGGCGCAGAAGTTTCCAACACTAACCCGATACTGATTCAATAAACACTCAACCCCGGTGATATGCCGCCCGCGTCACACCCGAGGTTCCCCGACAGAAAAAGAGATTGAGACCCTGACATGAGCCTCCTTCCCGAAGCCCCGGCCCCCCGGCCGGGACGACCGAGGAACCTCCAGACCTGAGCTGGCTGCCTGTTGCCGAAAAACGCAACACGATCATGGCAGCCTGTTTCCATTTACTCAATCCCTTCCGCTCAGGTTCCCGTTACGGCGGATCGCTGCCGGAGACGGTTGAGGGCCGCCCCCGCATCGGGATCGCGTTTTCCTCGGGCGGAGCAAAGGGGCTCGCCCACGTCGGGGTCATCCAGGTCCTCGAGGAGAACGGCATTACAATCGACGCCATTGCCGGGACGAGCATGGGTGCCTACGTCGGTGGTCTCTGGGCCTCGGGCCTCTCGGGTGCCGAACTCGAGGCGCTCGCCGCCTCCATGGCCGGGCGCCGCGAACTCTGGGAGCTCGTCGATCCTGCGATCCCCCGCCGCGGTTTTATCGGTGGACGCAAGGTTCTGGATCGTCTCCGCCGCACCCTCGGGGAAAAGACCTTCGCAGAGCTCGAAGTTCCCTTCTACTGCGTCGCGACCGAACTGAACGGCTACGGTCGCGCCGTCCTGCACGAGGGCGACGTCGCCTCCGCGATCCTCGCGAGCCTCGCCATTCCCGGGATCGTTGCTCCGGTCGTGCGGGACGGAGTCGAGTACATCGACGGCGGAGTGTGTGATCCGCTGCCCGTCAGCATCCTCCGCGAGCTGCCCTCGGTCGATAAGGTCATCGCCGTGAATGTCCTCCCGAAGGCGAGCCAAACCCGGCATTTCCGCGAAGGTGCCCCGAAATATCGGATCTGGAAAAACCCCTGCGCGTTCCTCAATCAGTACTTCAACCTCTTCGCCCGGGGCAATCTGCTCGACATCCTCCGCGGGGCCGCGATGGGCTCGCAGATGCGCCTCGTCGAGAGCAGCGCGGTCCACGCCGACGTTCTCATCTCTGCGATCAGTGAAGTGCCCCGCTGGCACGACTACAACAACTACCGCGACTACATCGCCCTCGGTCGCGCCGCCGCCGAGACCATGTTGCCCGAGATCAGGGCGCTCCTGAAGTCTTCCGATAAACCTGACGCAACCACATCATTGAAGAAAGTCGCCTGCGCATGAAAAAGGACAAACTCAGCACCCGATGGCATTCCCTCGCACCGGATGAACTGCGGCATCTCCAGGGAGTCCGGCTCCGCCACTACCTTAGCGAACAGGTCGTGCCCTTCTCTGCTCACTACCGGGAGCTCTTCGCGAAAGAGGGCATCGACCCCCGCTCGATCCGCACGCTCGAGGATCTCGCGCGCATTCCCTTCACTTCGAAGCGCCATCTCGTCGATGATCCCGAGACAGGTTCACGGGTGCGGGACTTCGTCCTCGTGCCTGACGAGGCCATCCTGAAACGCCGCCCCTCG
The DNA here is from genome assembly GCA_041688355.1 of Verrucomicrobiales bacterium. Taxonomy (GTDB): domain Bacteria; phylum Verrucomicrobiota; class Verrucomicrobiia; order Verrucomicrobiales; family DEV007; genus Arctic95D-9. The sequence continues at coordinate 7,399 of JBDNIL010000155.1, forward strand.
ACGATCCTCCGTGCCCTTACGCACGGACGGGCGGCTGTGAAAGAGGGCTTTGAAAAGGAATACCGCCCCCTGCTCATGACCAGTACGACGGGCCGCTCGACCGAGCCGGTGCCGTTCTTCTACACCGCCCGCGATCTCGATCTCCTCACCGAGGCCGGGCGTCGCATGATGGAAGTCTGCGAATCGCGGCCCGACTACCGCCACATCAACATGTTTCCTTTTGCCCCGCACCTCGCCTTCTGGCAGGCGCACTACGCCGGGGTAGGATACAACACCTTCACCCTCTCTTCGGGCGGTGGCAAAGTCATGGGGACCGAGGGCAATGTTCGCTTCCTCGATCGGATCAAGCCCGATGCCCTCATCGGCATGCCGACCTTCCTCTACCACATCCTGCAGATCGCGGTCGAGCGCGGGCTCGAGTCTCCGAACCTGAAAAAAATCGTCCTCGGCGGCGAGAAAGTTCCCACCGGCACCCGGCGGAAACTCCGCACTCTCTGTGCCGAACTCGGTTCGGGCAAAGTCGACGTGATGGCGACCTACGGCTTCACAGAAGCGAAGATGGCCTGGCCCGAGTGTCCCGGCAACGGCCTCGCGGCGCCTCCCGGCTACCACCTCTCGCCCGATCTCGGTATCGTCGAGATCATTGATCCCGACTCGGGGAAAGTCCTGGGGGAAGGAGAGCCCGGTGAGATCGTTTTCACCCCGCTTGCGAGTCGCGGCAGCGTCGTGATCCGCTACCGCACCGGCGATCAGATCTCGGGCGGACTCATCTACGCGCCCTGTCCCGGCTGCGGTCGCACGATGCCCCGGCTCGTCGGGGAGATCTCCCGCGTCACTGACGTGCGCAGACTCCAAATCGGGAAAGTGAAGGGGACGCTCATCAACTTCAACGAACTGGAGAACATCCTCGACAACATCGACCGCATCGGGACCTGGCAGATCGAGCTCCGCAAACGCAACAACGACCCGCTTGCTGCCGACGAGATCGTCGTGCACGTCGCCCCGCGCGGCCGGGTCTCGCGGCCCTCTCTCACCACTGAGATCGAGGACCGCTTCCGAGCCGTGACCGAAGTCACCCCGAACCGGGTCGAGTTTCACGACGCAAAGCACCTCCGCTCGCTCCAGGGCGTGGGACGTGCCTTGAAAGAGGAAAAAGTCGTCGATCATCGGGATATCCCCGCCGCTAGCGGCGGCAAACCGGAGCTCTCACCTGTGCCCGAGCCATGAACAAAATTCCTGACAAAACACTAGTCGTCATCGACGGCGTCCGCACCCCGTTTCTGAAAATGGGCAGCGAGCTCGCCGGGATCGACGCGACCGAACAGGGTCGGGTCGTGGTGCAGACCCTCTTGACCCGGACCGGAATCGACCCCGCCCTCGTCGACGAGCTCCTCTTCGGGTGCGTCTCCCAACCCGCTGACGCCTCGAACATTGCCCGGGTCATCGCCCTGCGGGCCGGACTGCCCGAGACGACTCCGGCGATGACGGTTCATCGCAACTGCGCGAGCGGACTCGAGGCTCTCACGTCCGCTGCCGAGCGGGCTGCAACGGGGCACGGGGAAATCTTCATCGTCGGCGGGACGGAGAACATGTCCCGCATTCCTCTCTTTTTCACTTTGGCCGCAGCTGCCAAATTCGCTGCGCTCTCGCGGGCGAAAACTGCGGGCGGCAGGGTGGCTGCGGCCTCCGCTTTCCGTCCGGCTGATTTTGCCCCGGTGATCGGACTCAGGCTCGGCCTGACCGATCCCGTCTCGGGGCTGAACATGGGAGAGACCGCCGAGGTTCTCGCGCGGGAGTTCGGCATCAGCCGCGAGGCGCAGGATCTTTTTGCCCTCGAGTCTCATCTCAAAGCGGCTGCCGCCCGTGAGACCCTTTCCGCCGAAATCTGTCCGGTCTATCTTCCCGGCAGCAAGGCGGGCTATGTGGACCGCGACAACGGCATCCGCGAAAATCAGACGCTGGCGGCGCTCGCCCGGCTGAAGCCCGCCTTCGAACGCCGCACCGGCACCGTCACGCCGGGGAACAGCTCGCAGATCACCGACGGGGCAGTCGCGCTCCTCGTCATGACTGAAGCGAAAGCCGAGGCCCTCGGGCTCGAGCCGCTCGGCCGCCTCGTCGACTATGCCTATAGCGGATGTGATCCGCGACGCATGGGACTGGGGCCTGCTTTTGCGATTCGCGATCTCCACGGACGCACTGGACTCCGTCCGGATGACGCCGATCTCATCGAAATCAACGAGGCTTTTGCCGCCCAGGTTCTCGCCGTCATCCAGCTTCTGAAAACGCCCGACTTTGCCGGACTCTCCCTGCCCGAAGATCGCCTCAATCGCCAGGGCGGGGCCATCGCTCTCGGGCATCCTGTCGGAGCCACCGGAGCGAGGCTCGTCCTCACCGCCCTGAAACAACTCAAGGCTACCGGTGGCAAACGCGCCCTCGTGGGTCTCTGCATCGGCGGAGGACAGGGTGCCGCAGCCTGGCTCGAAACCCTCTAACACAGAAAGACAAGCACCATGAATGCCACGACTCAAACCCCATCTCTTTCCGGAAATCACCACCGCGGCACCCTCGCGCGACGGCCCCGCCGCCTGCATCTCGAGATGACGGAGAGCAGGGTCGCCCTGATCACCTTCGATCACCCTGACAAAGCGGCAAATATCTTCGACGGGATGACTCTCTACGAACTCGATATCGCCCTGAGGGCAGTGGAGAAACTGAGGGCGCGGGGACTCGTATTCCTGAGCGAAAAGCCGGCCGTTTTCATTGCCGGTGCCGATCTCAAAGCCCTCAATGACGCCGTCCCTGGAAAGAGCGGGGAAAGTCTACCGTCTCTCGTCGAGCGGGGGCAGACCCTCTTTTCCCGTATCGCCGCCCTCGACATCCCCACCGTCGCCGCCATCCACGGTGCCTGCGTCGGCGGGGGGCTGGAGCTCGCGCTCGCCTGTGACCGGCGTATCGCCAGTGATGACAAGGTCACCCGTCTCGGCCTGCCCGAGACTCTCCTTGGCATCCTGCCGGCGTGGGGCGGATCGACTCGGCTGCCGCGGCTCATCGGATTGCCGAAGGCGCTCGATCTCATCCTCTCGGGGAAATTGCTCGCTTCCGGACACGCACGGAAAGTCGGCCTCGTCGACGAAGTCATGCCCCGTGAGCGGCTTCGGGGGCGTGCCCTCGCGCTCCTGAATGAGCCGGCCCGGGAGCGTCCCGGGCACTTTCTCACGAACAATCGTCTCAGTGCTGCGGTGATCCGTCTTCTCACCCGGCGGAATCTGATGAAAAAAACGCGCGGCCATTACCCCGCCGTGCTCGAGGCACTCGGAGTCGCCAGCCGAGGCGCGAATAGCGATCCCGCCGGGTCCTTCGCCCGTGAGGCCGCTGCCTTCATCCGCCTCGCGAAGACCGATGTCGCGCGAAATCTGCTGCGCGTCCACTTCCTGCAGGAAGGGGCGAAACACTTCCGCTACGACGAGGCCATCGATCCGAAGCGCCTTCCGCCCGTCCATGCCACCGCCGTGATCGGGGCGGGGGTGATGGGCGCGGGCATCGCCCAGTGGCTCACTTCGAAGAACCATCCGGTGATCCTGCGGGATCTCGATCCGGAGCGGGTCGCGGCGGGGATGAAGACGATCTCGGGGCTCTTTGACGAGGCGGTCAAAAAGAGAATCCTCACCCGCCACGAAGCGGGGAGGAAACTCGACCTCGTCACTCCCTCCGCCACGGCCGTGCCGCTCTATCGCTGCGATCTCGTCGTCGAGGCCGCCGTGGAGAATCTCGAGGTGAAGAAGAAGATCTTCGCTGATCTCTGCGCGCGCACCTCGCCGGGGACGATCCTCGCGACGAATACCTCGGCTCTGCCGATCACTGACCTCTGCACGGCGGAAGGAGTGAGCGGACCCGAACGCTTCATCGGGCTGCATTTCTTCAATCCCGTGAGCCGCATGAAGCTCGTCGAGGTCGTCGTGACGGACTTCACCTCACCCGAGACAGTCGAGCGGACTCTCGCTTTTGTGCGGTCGATAGGCAAACTGCCCGTCGTGGTGAAGGACTCGCCCGGCTTTCTCGTGAACCGCATTCTGATGCCCTGCCTCATCGAGGCGGGACGATTGGTCGATGCGGGAATTGATCCCGCGAGGATAGACGTCGCGATGCTCGACTTCGGCATGCCGATGGGGCCGCTCCGACTCCTCGACGAAATCGGACTCGACGTCGCCTCGCATGTGGCCGGCACGATGCAGGAGACCTTCGGAGATCGCTTCGCTGTGCCGGGTGTTCTCTCCCGCCTCGTCGAGGCCGGCCATCTCGGCAAGAAGAGCGGACGCGGCTTCTATCACTACGGCGGTCGGCGGAAAGTCACCCGTGTCGCCGGAGACGGCGGCGCAGCCCTGCCCCCCGGCCCTGAGATCGCGGCTAGTCTCGCCGGTCTCATGGTGACCGAAGCGGAGCGCTGCCTCAGCGAAGGTCTCGTCGCGAGCGCTGACGAGGTGGACCTCGCGATGATCCTCGGGACCGGATTCGCCCCCTTCCGCGGAGGGCCGCTCGCCTACGCCGCCTCTCTGCGCTCTGCCCCGGATGCCTCAATCAACCACTAACAAGAAAGCCAACGCATGAAAACCAACACGGAAAAAACAAACCCCGCCGCTCCGGCCTCCGTCATCGATACCTCGAAGATGTCGCCGCCGGAGCGGGCCGCCCTCGAGCTGGCCGAAGCCGCCCGCGTGGAAGCGGGGCCACAGGGGAGCTTCGGCGGGTCACTCTTCATGGGGCGGCCGCTCTTCGATGCGATCCTGCCCTTTCCCGCCCAGTCTCTCGAGGACGAGGACCAGGGCGACGCCTTTCTCGCGAGACTCGAGACTTTTCTCGAGGACAAAGTCGATCCCGACGAGATCGATCGCAGCGGTGAGATCCCCGACGAGGTCATCGATGGCCTCGCCGCGATGGGGGCCTTCGGCATCAAGACCCCGCGCGAGTATGGCGGCCTCGGACTCTCGCAGATGAACTACTCCCGCGCCGCGATGCTCCTCGGTCGCCACTGCGGTAACCTCACCGCCCTGCTCTCGGCCCACCAGTCCATCGGGGTGCCGCAGCCGCTCCTGGTCTTCGGTACCGAGGAGCAGAAGCGCAAGTTCCTCCCGCGCTGTGCGAAAGGGGAGATCTCGGCTTTTGCCCTCACCGAGGCCAATGTCGGGTCAGACCCGGCAAAGATCGAGACGACCGCGACCCTCGATCCGTTGAGCGGAGACTTTCTCCTCAATGGGGAAAAACTCTGGTGTACGAACGGAGTCAAAGCCGGCGTCATCATCGTGATGGCGCGCATGGCCGATTCGACGGCGGAGCGGCCGATGATCACCGCCTTTCTCGTCGAGATGGACACGCCCGGAGTGGAGGTGACGCACCGCTGCCACTTCATGGGGTTGCGCGCGCTCTACAACGGGGTCGTGAAGTTCACCGACGCACGGGTGCCGCAGGAGAATGTCGTCCTCGGCGTAGGACGCGGGCTCAAGGTCGCCCTGACCACGCTCAACACCGGCCGCATCACCCTGCCGGCCGCCTGTCTCGGCTTGGCAAAACGCTGTCTCGAGTGGTCCACCGACTGGGCCGGACGCCGCGTGCAGTGGGGAGCGCCGGTGGGGCGCCACGACGCCATCGCGCAGAAGCTGGCAAAGATGAAAGCCGAGACTTTCGCGATCGAGGCGATGGTGCGTTATGTCTCTCTCTTAGTCGATCAGGACAAAACCGCCGACATCCGGCTCGAGGCCGCCTTCGCAAAAATGTGGGGCACCGAGCGGGGCTGGGACATCGTCAATGAGACGATGCAGATCCGCGGCGGACGCGGCTACGAGACGGCCGACTCCCTCGCCGCGCGCGGGGACGAACCCGTCCCGGTGGAGCGCTTCCTACGCGACAGCCGCATTAACACGATCTTCGAGGGATCGAGCGAGATCATGCGGCTGCTCATCGCCCGCGAGGCCCTCGATCCGCACCTGAAAATGGGCGGCCTGGTGCTCAACTCGACCCTGCCTCTGAAGGACCGGGCCAAAGCCGTGCTGCGCTCGGCCTGGTACTACGGCCGCTGGTATCCTCTGCTGTGGCTGCCGGTCCTGCGCAGGAATCCCGGGGTCCTGCCCGAGTTCCGCTCAGACGCCCGCCGTGTCCGAGCGCTCAGCAAACGCCTCGCCCGTGCCCTCTTCCACGCGATGCTGCGCCACGGACCGAAGCTGGAGAAAAAGCAGGTCCTCCTCGGTCGTTTCGTCGAGATCGGAGCCGAACTTTTCGCCCTTACCGCCGCCATGGCCTATGCCGGCCAGCTCGTGGAAAGCGGCCGTGGCGATCGCAGGGATCTCGTTGCGACGGTGCGCCACTTCGCCCGCATCACCCGCATGAAGGTGGACAAACTGTTTCGTGAAGTTCGATACAATGCAGACGCCGGGGGATACCGGATCGCGAAGGAGATGCTGGACGGAGAGTGACCTCGCAGGGGCGATTCAGGGGGAGGGGATACATACCAGTGCGACTCGATCCTGACCCCGGACATCCTTGATCTCGTTCCCGGTGGTCGGATCGATAAAGCGGGTGGTCGAATGCTCAAGCTTCAGGTCGGGCATGTCCCGGCCGGCTGGAAGGAAGAGCAGATAGATCTCTCCTTTCTTGGCCAGGCACCAGGGTTCCCCGCTTTTACCCTGTGGGTTTCCCGCCAGAGCATCGTCCGGTTCCATCTCTTGAAACGGAATCGAGTTCTTTTCGAAAAATTCCAGGGCGATCCGGCAAAAATCCCAGCTCTGTTCGCGGCTTCGGAAGTCTTCACAGAGGAGGTCATTCTGCGGCAGTCGATAGCCGAAGTAGTATTCCACCCCGGCCCCGCCGGCGAGGAGGTTTCCCCAGAGGGTCTCGCGAAGCACATCGTGGAGATCGTATGAGCCTTTTCCGTCTTTGTTTGCGGCTCTGCCATCGAAGCCCTCATATCCGGGATCGGGCGGGACTCCGAGATCGGCGGGGCCCTGTTCGTCGTTCGCTACGACCCAGGGTCTGCCTGCCTTTGTCGATTCGCGCACCCATTTGGCGGTGCGCTGGTGTACTTGGTTCCATCCGTTTTGCAGGGAGACCCCCGTGAGTTCTGAGGCGTCGCCAAGGAGGGGCTGATAGACTTTGTCCTGCTGGTCGGGGAAGGTGTGGATCACGATGGGATGGCCATAGGGGTCGGTCTCGCGAATGAATTCCGCCATGGCTATGATCTGCTTGGTGGTCTGGGTGTTCTCCTCCCCGAGGTTCCAGTTCAGCGCGAGGTGATGACTGTAGCGGGCAATCATCTCCCGCAGATAGAGGGTACGCTCGGGACCGAGCTCCCCGCCGTCGAGTGCGGTGGAAACGTCTGACGTGCTGCTCTCTTTGTGGCCGCGGCGATTGTCGTCATTTTCCGTTTCCTGTAGTTTGAAGTGGAGGTGCAGTCCGTTCGCCATTGCATGATCGAAGACGATGCCCCACTGATCGAGCTTCGAGCAGTCATAGCGGAGCGCTTCGTCGCGGGAGACGAAGGGCCAGACGTTGTCACCATCGCCGCCGGCATTGTAGGTGAGAAAGGAGAAGGTATTGAGCCGTTTGGCGGCGAGATAGTTCAACGCTCCGATGAGGCCCTTGCCCTGGTCACCCTGCCAGGTGGGATCGCCTTGCTTCCAGTCCCGCCGGTGGGGTTCCCAGGTTTTGAGCGGACCCTTTTTCGGGTTGTTCGCGACGGTACCATCGAAGCCGGTGTAGGCGAGCAGAGTCTCGGGCGCGTCGGGCCCGGCCTTGAGGAAATAGGTTTTGTCGCCGGCGAACTGAAGATAGCGCTCGCCGATGTAGGTGAGGCGACCTCGACCACGAAAGTCCCGCCCGGCTTTGTCTGTCGTTAGAATTTCAAAAGACCCGCGCGCACCGTTTCCCGTCGTCTCCTCACCGCCCGCGACCTTTTTCATGGTCACGACATAGTTCCATTTCCCCGGGAGATCGGGGCAGAGGTGGGCTCGCCATTTCGTGCCTGCCGTGGCCGACGTCTCCGCCGCGGCACCGTCAGCGGCAAAGTAGCCGGGGACACGATAGGCGGGTGATCCCGACTCGTGGGTGAACGCTACGGTCATCTCCAGGCCGGTGAACGGGTTCATCGCGGAACCCGATTCTGAGGCGTAGGGCCCATCGACGGTGATGGTGACCGCGTGCCAGGTTCGCAGTTCCCCGGAGATGGCGACAGATCCATCGCCGTCGTTTTCAGCCCGTGCGATTATGGTGGTAAGTAAGAGGGCGGCGAGGATGCGTAGCGACATGAACTCCGTGTATCGAATCGCCGTCCTCATGTAAATCAAATCTTTCGGAGGGGTCCGGGTGATAGGCTCGGAAAACGAGGAAATTTTCCCTTCCGGGATCACTGCGAGGCGCCGCCCGAGGCTCCGGGACTGATTGCAGGGATTTGCTTTTTCAGCCATTCCGCACCCGCGCCACCGGAAGCCCCGGGATAGAAGGTGTTCTGTGAGCCGATTGGGTTTGCGGACCCCGGACGGCTGGAGCACTCAACCGCGCGCCAGAGCCAGACGCGACTACCCTGCGCGGACGGCGGCCCGTGACAAGGTAGAGGAGCTCGGCCCGAGCGAACGATTGCGCGTGCATGCTCTCCTAACCCTTCCGGTCTCAGGGATCGATCACGGATCGGCGGGGACGACACGATCAATCCGGGGGAGATGTCGGTCCCGTCGCGGGTCACAAATTCCTCAACGACCTTTCGCAAGGTCGCGGGCTCAAGCTCTTGGTGGGGAATCAGCATGGGGCAGGCCTTCAGGACATCCCCGGTCGGGCGCGCGCAGCCTTTTTATTTGCGTGAGTTTGACACCGGCCGCTCATCGATTGGTGGCCTTGTCCTCCTTCTCGATCGAGCTGGCCTGTAGTTTCCGCAGCAATCGCTTGAGGGTTTTCCTGCACACTACACGACAAAAATCGGAGATCTAACCTGTTAACAATAAGTCATTTATATAAATATACTTCTTGACAGTGGGTGTCTGCGGCATGTTTTCCATGCTAAATGCCTCTCTCATTGACCGTCTCCGCTCCGCCCTCCCTTCTTGGAAAAACGCCCGGCTCGAATGCCTTGGGTACCTCATCGTTTCGATCCTGCGCAACCGCACCGTCAACCTCGCCAAGCTCTCTTCGGAAGCATCGGGCGACCTGAAAGCCGAGAGCCTCTACCGACGGTTCCAGAACTTCTTCTTTCACTTCGCGATGCCCTTTGACGACATCGCCCGACTGGTGGTCGCCAAGCTTTCCAAACCCGAAGGCGGCTGGGTGCTCTCGATGGATCGGACCAACTGGAAGGCATCGAACCGCCCGCCGAAAAGCCCGAGTCGCAGGGAGATATGGGGCTTCGCGCTGTTCTTTTCTGGTTGCTCCATCCAAGGAAAGAACACTCGGGACGATTTTCTCTATCTGGCGAGCAACCGCTTTCATGGAAAGGAGGCGCTGGCGCTCTACCGGCGGCGATGGGGAATCGAGCAAGTCTTCAGCCACTTCAAGAAACGTGGCTTCGACCTGGAAACGACGCACATGTCGGCCCCCCGGAAAATCAAAAAACTCTTTGGGGTGCTCACCCAGGCATTCATGATCAGCTATGGATGGGGTTGCGAGATACCCGCGTTTCTAAACTGGATTGACCGGCCAAAATATCACTCAATTCTTGTCGTGTAGTGTGGGCCGTCGCCTCAAACAGTCGGGAATGTTCTGGAGCGAAGTCGGCGCCGAAGACATCCTCAGCCTCCGCTGCCTTGTCCTAGGACCCCACTTCGATGCCGCGTGGCAGGAGCGCCGTAACATCCTCGCAAGGGAGAAGGTCAAGGCGAGACGATGGTCGCCGAGATGGACAACGAGGAGCAACGGCATGTTCGCGAGGGATTGACCGAGGAGGAGCTGACCTTTTTCGATATCTTGCGAAAGGAGCGTATCTCCAAGGCGGATCGCGAACGGGTCAAGCAAGCCGGCAAAGGACTTCTGGCTGTTCTCAAGGAGCAGTTAGCCACGATGCCCGCCTGGACCCAGAACACCACGACACAAGCCGACGTAAAAGTGCTAATCCTCGATACGCTCTACGCATCGCTGCCGCGACCGCCCTTCACGGACGAGGAGGCGGATGTTCTGGCAGAACGACTGTATGGCTTCGTCTGGCAGCAGAGCGAGATGGCAGCGTGATTGGCTGAAGCTCCGATGATCCGAGTCGCAAACCTTGCCTCGAATCGCACACTCGGCGCA
>JBDNIL010000156.1:0-19507 GCA_041688355.1 Verrucomicrobiales bacterium
GGCACCACGGAAGTTCAGTCCGGGACTTTGAGCTTCGATACGATCAGCAATGTCGGGGGTGGGGCCAGCGCTCTCGGTGCACCAACCACGGTTGAAGACGGTATCATCCGCATGGGCCTCACCACTGCGGCCACCACCCTGACCTACACTGGCGCGGGTAGCACCAGCGACCGTATCATCGAGATGCAGGGCACCACCGGTGGCGTGACCCTCAATAGCAACGGCACGGGAGCCCTTAATATTGGAGTCGTCCAGACCGCTACTTCCGGAAACAAGACGCTGACTTTGGCCGGAACCTACACGGGCGCGGACAACTCCATTAGTTCGATCCTGGAGGTCGGCAGTGTCCTGACCTTGCAGAAAACGGGCGCGGGCACCTGGCAGGTCAACGGGGTCAGCACCTACACTGGAAACACGAATATCGACAATGGCACCCTCAAGATCGGCCTGAATGATGCGCTGCCAATTGGGACAACGGTAAGGGTTGGAACAGAAACCACTGCGGGTACTTTTGATCTCAACGGGTTCGACCAGAGCATTACCTCGCTGCTTTCTCAGACCAACAGCATCTCAGTCACCAACGAGCTGATCGTTGATGCCGGGAACACCCTGACGGTAACGGGCGCTGTCACAATCGGAGCCAACGTCGCCGCTTCCACCACGCTCTTCAGTGCCACAGGCGGAGGATCCTTCGTGAACAACAACTCCGGCGGCACCTTCCAGGTTGGGGGGGCTACGGGTGCAACGAACACCAATGCTGCAACCGCGGACTTCAGTGGATTGGCCTCCTTTACGCTGGACCTCGGCACCACCGGCATTCTCCGGGTCGGGGACAACGGAACGGCCACGTCCAATGCCGGACCATCAACCCTGATCCTCGCCGCGGACAACACCATCACCGGCGGCACGATCCAGGTGGCGTCGCAAGGAACGAACTCCACCCAAACCTTGCGTCTCGGTTCTTCGACCAATGTCCTCAACGCCAATACCCTCACCGTGGGAGGGATCGCCCGCGCCAATGCCGTTCTCGACTTCGCGTCCGCGACCGGGACGGTGGTCCTCCGCGCTGCCGACGGCTCAGGCCGTGCCGCCGTCAATATCGGCAACAGCATTTTCGGCACGGCCAATAGCCATACGGTCACCGTGGACTTCACCGGTCACAACGCTGATTTGTTTGTCTCCACCCTAACGATCGCGGATCGTTCCCTTAACACGGGAAGTACTACCGCCACCTTCTCCTTTGACGAGGGCACGCTCGATGTCACCACCCTCACCATGGCCAGCCGCACCTCCACCGGCACCGGCAACGCAACCGCCACCGTGAATCTCGGTGACAGCGCCGCGCCCGGAATTCCCACCGTCACGATCGGCACGCTGAACATGGCCGTGAACACGAGCGCCGGAGGCGCGGTCCTCGCCGACGTCAACGTCACCGGCGGCAATGTCACGATCGGCACCGGCAGCGGCACCGCCATCAACATGGCGAATGCTGGAACCGGACGCACTGTCACCTCCAACATCAACCTCACCGGCGGCACGGTTGACGTGACCGGCAACATCATCCGCACCGGAGGTGCTGGCACCGAAAACGCCACCATCACCTTGGATGGTTCGACCCTGGACCTTAACGGCAACAGCATCGGAACGGACCCGGCTCAAATTGCATTCTCCGCCCAATCCGGTCGCCTCGAGAATCTGGGCGAGCTTAACGGGGGAGGCGGCCTCACCAAAACTACGGCAGGGGTGCTCATTCTTGAGGGCACCAACACCTACACCGGCGGCACCACGATCAGCGCCGGGACGGTTCAGATCGGATCGGGGGGGAGTAGCGGAACCATTGGCGGCGGCGATATTCTGAACAACGGCCTTCTCGCCGTGGACCGCGACAACGGATACACTCTGGCCAACGAGATCAGCGGATCCGGAGCCTTCGAACAGAACGGCACCGGAACCACGACCCTGACGGCAGCGAATGACTATGCGGGGACCACGACGGTGAATGAGGGCATTCTGCTGATCGATGGCAATCAGGCGGGGGCCATCGGCGATCTAACGGTCAAGTCAGGCGCCACCCTCGGCGGCACCGGCACGATCGGCAATCTGGCCGATACCGACACCCTCATTGAGAATGGCGGGAGGCTGACCGCCGGAACGGTCGAGGGCGGAGTTCCCGTAGAAGGGAATCTCGGGACCCTGACCTTTAACGGGGATCTTACCCTGGAATCCAGCACCAGTATCTGGCTGGTTGATCTGGTTGAGGGGACCAGTGCTGATCGTGTCAATGTTGGCGGGCTTCTCACCCTGAACAACGCGACGCTGACGATCAATTTCGGCGGAACCTTTGTTGAGAATCAGGTCTACACCATCGCCACTTACGGCACCGGTCTAGTGTCGGATCCTTTTCTTAGCGGCACGTTTAATGGCTTGAGCGAGGGCGCGACCATCGGCAGTTACACCCTTTCTTATGGGAATGGTTTGAGTGGCGGCGCGATCACTCTCACCGCCGTGCCCGAACCCGGGACGCTTGGTTTCCTCGGTCTCGCCCTTGCCGGATTCGTCACCCGCCGGATTCGTCGCCGCCGCGCCGCCGTGGCCGCCGTTTCACAAATTCAGGAATAACGTTCCGTCTGAGGGCATCTTTTGCCCCGACTATCACCTCTCCCACCGCTACCTCCGGGGGGCGGAAGCGGATGGAAGAGGAGCCGAGAGCGAAGGGCAATCAGTCTTCCATCGGATCTTCCATCGGAGAATGCAGTCGGTTTATTTTGAGGGACTTAATGATCAAGAGAGTGGACCTTTCGAACTGATTGTAAAGCAGGAAAAATTGTCCGGTCTTTTGAAAAGAAGTGTAGTTTTTCCTCCCGCTTTCTGTCATGAGAGGGGCGCTCCTAATAATCCCCTGTCCTTTGCCGTCTCTTAAACGGTCCGGATGAAGCGACCAACCCGAAAAATTTCTGTGCGACTCATCGTGGCCGCCGCGGTGCTCCTTGCCCTCATCGCTGGGGTCTGGTTGGCGCGCAGCCCCATCGTCGCGGCGGCGAAAGAGTGGCGTGCAAACTCGCTCCTGACCCGCGCCGAAGAGGCGGTCGATGAGAAACGTGCCCGCGAGGCGGTTCAACTCGCAATGGCGGCATGGCAGCTCAGCCCGAAGAAGATCGAGACACTGCGCCGGCTCGTGATACACGGGCGGGAGGTGGGACTGCCTGATCTTTCCGCGATCACCCTGGTCCTCTTTTTCCACGATGACCAAACAGAGGCGGACCGGACTGACATTCTCAAATGGACGCTGGATCGTGGAGACCCGACTTTCTTCGACCAACTCTTCCCTAACCTCAGTGACGAGGAGCAGGCAAAGCCCGGGATGCGATTCCTCCAGGCCCGCAAGCTCGCCCTGCAGGGACGGATCCTCGAGGCCATCGAAGAGGCGCGCACCCTCGATGGAGACCCGGAACTGGCGGCCGAGGTCTCCCTGCTCCTCGCCAACCTGCTCCCGCGCCTCCCCGGTAATCCCGTCGCGGTGCAGCAGGCGAAGGACCGGCTCCAGCCTCTCCTCGATCACGCCGACGACGCCATCGCCCTGCGCGCCTGGCGCAGCCTCGCGATCCTGCCGCCGAACCTCCGCGACCCCGGGGCCGATTTCGATCCGGAAGCCTGGCTTGCCCGCCGCAGCGGAGTGACAGCGGGGGACCGGGTCTTTGCCCGACGCTTACGGGTGGACCGACTCCCGTCCGGGGAGCGCCCTGCCGCGATGAAGACGCTCACCGCCGATCTCCTCGACGATACCGAGGCGGTCTCGTGGGTGGTGCGCTGGTTTCTCGAGACCGGTCACGGCGAACAACTCCTCGAACTTCCCGAAAAGGCCTTCCTCACCGATGCCTCGCTCTTCAGCGCCCGCCTTCAGGTTCTCCTCGAGATCGGAAGATTCGAAGACGCGGAGAGGTGGCTGGATCAGTCACCCGAGGGGTTTCCCGAGAGTGTCGCCGGCAGCCTGAAAGCCGTCTTTGCCCGCCGGGCGGGACGCTCCAGCGAGGCTCTCTCGGCGTGGCGTCGTGTCATCGAGCGGGCCTCCTCGCTGCAGATCTACGGAGACTGCCTCTCCGCCCTGCGCATTGCCGAAAAGTTCGGGGAGAAAGAGGCGGCGGCCAATGTCGCGGAGGTCATCCTCTCTCTCCCGCCGAACCGGCTCCCTGCGAGCGAGCACCTCGAGTACCTCGAAGCGCATTTTTCTGATCGGCTCGACGAGTGGCTCAACTTCTGGCGCGGCATCGTGCGGAGCCGTCCCGGAGATGCCTTCGCCGCCGAGCAGGTCGCCTTCCTCGAACTGCTCAAGCCTGAAGAGGTCGATTCCGGGATCGTTCTCGAGCGCACCGGGCAATTGCTGAAGCGTTTCCCCGCCGCGCCCCGCTTCCGGGCGACACACTCTCTCTGGCTCCTCAGCGAAGGGCGCGACGCAGAGGCGCTCGAGACTCTCCGCGAGGCGGATATCAACTGGAATGAGGCCGACTCCGCCTCGCGCGCCGTATACGTCATCGCTCTTCATCGCACCGGCTCGGTCGACGAGGCGAGAGCACTCGAGACGGGGATCCGATGGGAAGGCGTCGGTCCGATCCGTCGCTCCATCCTCACCACTTTTCTGCAGTCCTGGAAAAAACCTCGGGAATCATGATCGTTTTTTCATCGATAGGGTTAGCTCCGGCCGGCGTCTGTGGACCTGGTGCGGTCTTTGCCCTGTGTCTTTTTGCCAGCTCCGCTTTCCTCGGCGCCCAGGAAAGGGGAGGGGAGGCGGAGCCGGCGCGTCCGGTTCTGCCCGCAGGTATTCCTCTCAGGAGTGAGCCGGATGCTCCGGCAGCAGATTTCGACGCGGCCGCCCTCCTGACGACCCTGGCGATGAAGAGCAATGGCGGCGACGAGGCAGCCGCGCGGGAGCTCACCACGAGACTTCTCGACGGCACCGGAGCGAAAGCCGACGCTGCCTTTGCGCAGGAAGTCGAAGAGGCCACCGCGCCCGAGGCGGCCCGGATCCTCGGGCTCACCCTGCTGCGATCAGGGAAACAGGAGTTGCAGGGAGAAGGCCTTTCCCTCCTCCGCCGTGCCGTCGAAGAGGGCTCCGTCCTCGCCATGGAGGTGATGGCGCGTATCCTCATCGACGGGGAGTTCGGGCAGGCGGTCGCGGTCGACGAGGCTGTCGCGCTGCTGCGCAAAGCGCGTCAACTCCCCGGTGCGAGTGAGGCGCACAGGCTCCTCGGTGATCTGTCCCTCAGCGGCACGGGCATGCCGAAAGACGCCGCCATCGCGATCGAGTCCTATCGTCAGGGAGCCGGGGCGGGTTCTGTCGCATGTCTGCTCGCCCTCCATCGCCTTTTCCTCGCGGGGGATCCCGTGCCGAAAGATCTCGCCGAGGCGGAGCGTTATGGCCGCGCCGCTGCCGAGCAGGGTAGTGTCGAGGCCAGTCTCGAGTTGGCCACCTTCTACGAGCAGCACGTCGAGAGCGCCCCGAACTGGCTCGAGGCCGGCGAATGGCTGCGTCGGGCGGCAGAAAGGGGGAGTCCGGGAGCGGCCCTCCGCCTCGCCAATTACTATCTTTCCGCCAAACCCGGATTCACCGACCCCGCCGAGGGCATCAGGTTCCTGCGCGTCGCGGCCGGGCTCGGGGATGCCGAGGCCTGCTTCCTCATCGGTCAAGCCTACAAAGAGGGGGTGAATCTCCCCCTCGATCCCGTCGCCTCGACCGCATGGATCCGTATCGCCGGGGACTTCGGTCTCCCGCAGGCGGAGAATGCCTACGCCCTCAATCTTCTGAGCGGCTACGGAGTGGCCTCGAACCCCACCGAAGCGGTCGCATGGCTCCAGCGAGCCGCTGATCGGGCGCTCCCCGAGGCCATGCTAAATCTCGCCACCCTCTACGAGCAGGGAGTCGGGGTTGCCGCCGACCCGGCCCTCGCGTTTCGCTATTACAATGCGGCCGTCGAGGCGGGCTTCGAGGAGGCCCGACCGCGATTCGAACGCTTCCGCGCATCACTTACCCCGGCCCAGCGTGAGGCCTTTGCTGCCGACCCCGAGGCTCGACCCTAGTTGCTGACTATCTACCGCGTCCCTGCATTCCCCTTTTGTCCATGAACGCTCTCCTCCAGCCCCTCGGCGTCTTTCGCGAAGCCGGGGTGTTCCTCTTCTCGCTCCTCCTCGGGCTGATCGCTATCATTGCGATTCGCCGGTTTTGGAAATGGCATCGCGGGCTCGATGCCGGTGACGGAGTGCGCAAACTGCAGAAACAGCCGGTTCTGCGGGTGGGCGGGCTCGTCCTCTACGTGGTCTTTGTCGCGGCCTTCGCCTTTTCAACATCGCCCGAAGAAGCAGGGAAGGTCTCCCTCCTGCGGATTCCGTTTTTCTTCCTCGCCACTGCGATGTTTCTCCTCGGGTTTATTGATGACCTCTTCGGCCTGCCCGCGATCCTGCGGCTGGCCGTGCAGATCGCGGTGGGAGTGGCGGCCTACCAGTGCGGGATGCGCATCGACATTATCAGTCACCCGCTTGACGGCGGCGGGGTCGAGACAGGTGGATTCGGCCTTATTCTCACCGTGATCTGGTTCGTCGCGATCCCGAATCTCATCAACCTCGTCGATGGCATGGACGGTCTCGCCGGGGGCATCGCCCTTTTCCTCTGCCTCACCCTTGCCACTCTCGGCGGCATCGCGGGAAACACGGAGTTGCTCCTCCTCAATGTCGCGCTCTCGGGCGGCATCCTCGCCTTCCTCGCCTTTAATCTGCCGCCGGCCAAAATTTACATGGGCGATGGCGGAGCCTACCTCCTCGGCTTCATCATCGCGGGAGCCTCGTTGCTCTCGTCGAACAAGGGCTCCATTTTCGGACCGCTCCTCGTTGTCATGATCGCGCTGGGTTTCCCCATCCTCGACACGGCCTTCGCGATGGTCCGCCGCGGGCTCAGTGGTCTGCCGATGATGAGACCCGATGCGCTCCATCTGCATCACCGGCTCATCACCCTCGGCTTTTCCAAGCGGAACATCCTCTTCGCCCTCTACGGGATCTTTGCGGGGCTCTCGTTTCTCGGGCTCAGCGTTTTCGTTTCGCGTGGCTACAGTCTCCCGGTCGTGGGCATGGTCCTCGTCATCGGGGTGCTCCAGGGGCTGCGCTTCATCGGCCTGCCCCACAATCTCACCGAGATGAGAAAGGTTCTACGGGATGTCGTTTCGGCCCGCAAAGACGTCCGCTACGCCGACTGTATGTCCCAGGTCCTCGAGCACGATCTCGAGCGCTTCGCCACGGCGGACCAGTTCTGGAAAGCGCTGCGTCGGTTTCTCTCCCGCCTCCACATCAGGCCGACCGGCCCCGATGGTCGGACGGAGTGTTCCGGCGAAGGCTGCCGCTTCGTCGTCCTGCGGCTCGACGATACGACTTTATGGGCACTTTGCTGCCCCGAGACAGGCGGGTCGGGACGGTGCTGGGAGCGGGTCGCACGCTGCTTCTACCCCGCTATCATGGGGGCAAAAGCCCGATGGGGAGAGGATTTGCCGATCGCCCTGGGATTCTTCGGCACGGAGGAGAGCGGCAGATTTGCGCTGCCCGGGGACGGTGTGACCGAAAATTGTTCAGCCCTTGACAGGGAGGGAGGAAAGGGCAATCTGGACAGCCCTGAAGTGACAGAAACGGGCCTTCATTCTGGAATTTAACATTATCTCCAATCATTCAGATTCGAAGGTCCCTGCCCGCTCGCCAAGTAGTTTTATAAATTACAAGAGGACTCTTGACTTCACTACCCGCGTATCGTTCTAATCAGTTTTCCCAAAGTGAAACGTAGTCCGTCCATCATCCTCTTTGCCTTAGCCACTGTGGTCCTCCCGTCACTGGCCGCACGTGCTCAGGAGACCGTCGATTTCTCCGCCGCTCTCGAGGAGGTCGCCGTCTCTCCTGATTTCAGCGAGTATGCCGGCGGGACCGAGTCCTCGGCTGTAACGCTGCCCGGCGACTCGGCAGACGGCTCCTTCCTCTTTCCCGGTCTCAAAGTTGACCTCAATGTCGGCTCTTCCGTCATATACGATTCGAACACCACACAGACCGCAAACGGGCCGAGCGCTTCCCTCCTCGCATTCAACTTTGGCGGCAACATCAAGTCGGGCGACCAGAATGGACGCGGCGGGTTCTATGGCTTCGACTACCAGGGGCAGGCATATATTTACGATGATGCCGCTTCCGAGTTCGGTCGCGATCCTTTCGAGCACCAGTTCGGCGGTTACGTAGGGGTCAACGGAGGCCTCACCACGATCCGGCTTGATCTCGACTATCGTCGCAATAATGGAAACTCGCTCCAGTTCGATCAGATTCAGCGGGAGACCCGGCGTGCCGCCAGCGACGACTACACCTTTAATCTCAGGGTCACACGAAAAGTCTCACGAGTGAACGTCGAGGCCGGAACCGGCTACACCCTGCGTGACTTTGACGCCGGGTCCGGCTTCAACGACGGAGAGTCCACCTACGGGGATATCGCGGGGTTTGTTACTCCCTCCTTTGCTCCCAAGACGAGCTTGGGCACGGGCTTCCGTTTCGGGTCTGATAATTTTGAAGGGAGTCCCGAGCAGGACTACATCACCCCGTCCTTGCGCTGGCGTTACCAGTACTCCGCCAAGACATCGCTTTACAGTTCTCTCGGTTACGAGTTCCGCTCTGCGGACGGCCCGAACGGGGGCGAGTCAGAGAACCTCGTTTATGATGGCGGCATCGACTGGGTCGCCACTGCGAAGACCGCTTTTAACCTGGCCTACTACAGCCGTGTCCTGCCGTCCTATATCATCAACGGGGAAGACACCGAGCAGACCGGTCTCACTCTCCAGATGACGAACCGTCTCCCAGCCCTCTTCCAGCTCACCAGTCGTGTCGGTTATGAAAATGCCGACTACTTCGTCAGCCAGACCGGCGGGGCCAGCACCCGGGAGGATAACTTCCTCCGTCTCAGTCTCGACCTCAGCCGTCCTCTCATGATCACCGAGAAATTGCTTGGCCAATGGGGGGTTTTTTATAACTATAATCAAAACGACTCCAACATTGTGCTCGCCAACTTTGATCAAAATATTGTTGGCATTCGGGTCGGGCTCGTTTACTAATTTAAGACTCT
Organism: Verrucomicrobiales bacterium; assembly: GCA_041688355.1. Lineage (GTDB taxonomy): Bacteria > Verrucomicrobiota > Verrucomicrobiia > Verrucomicrobiales > DEV007 > Arctic95D-9. The sequence goes on from JBDNIL010000156.1 coordinate 9,125, forward strand.
ATTCGTTTCAACCTTCGATACCCCCATGAACGTTAAAAAGCGATTCCTCCTTGTCCTGCTCCTTGCCGTCCTTACCGGTCCGGCAGCCGCCATCGCGCAATCCGGTCGTGAGACGGAAGTGACGGGAACGATCTACAACGACAACAATGGAAACCGGCGTTTCGACGGGAAGGACACCGCCGCCAGGAAGTCGGAAGTCTGGCTCTACCGTGTCCTTGATAATGGTCGTCGCCAGAAGATTCGTCAGCTCACGACGGGCCAAGACGGCCGATACAATTTCGGGGCAATGCCCACCGGCAAGTATTTCATTGCGGCGCGCCTTCCGAACAAGTTCTCCATCCGCACCGCTCCCTTTGTCCTCAATGGCGCCTCGCGTTTCAGGATCGGTAACATCCCGGTAGTGACGCGGGGGACGATCAATGGGTATCCGGGCTTCTCCGTTACGCCGAATCCAGCGAACCTGGATGACCAGGGTGGAACGTCTCCCTTCGCGCCGGGTACCTGATCCCGCTCAGGCGGGACGGCTTTGAGCGGGTGGGGAAGCACCCGCTCGGCGAAGTCTGTTTTTTTCTCTATCACGGATGTCGAAGTGCTTTCCGTCGGGGGGCAGGCGTGGTATCTTCATGCGAACTCGCCCCGGAGTCCCTGAATTTCCTCATGAATGAATGGTTTACCTTACCTCGCCGAATGAGCAAAAGTCTTCGCGTTACTCTCGTCCTCATCTGCTGGTTCGCCTCTGCGGGTGTGGCGCAGGATCTTCCCCTGCGCGCAGAGGCGATCGGGCCGTCGGTTGGGTCGTCGGAAGCGGGGGACGCACCTCTCGCGGCGGTCGCTCCGAGAAAGGGTGGCCCCCGTCCCGACCTTGAACTTAAGCCCGGCGACATCGTTTCAGTGAACGTTTTCGGTGAGCCCTCCCTCACCGGGGCGTTCCCGGTCGGACCGGGCGGAGAAATTGTCTTTCCTCTTCTAGGCGGGATTCCTGCAGCCGGTTTCACCGCTGCCGCGATCGGGTCGGACATCAAGGCGCGCCTTGAGGCTGACTACATCCGCAGCACCCAGGTCTCCGTTGCCATCGCTGAAGAGGCCGCCCTCGCACCCAACACTGTCACCGTGATCGGCCAGGTCACTCGTCCCGGCCAGGTTGCCTTCGAGCAGGGGACGACCCTCGATCTCTTTACCGCCATCGCCACAGCCGGCGGGCTCACCGAGCAGGCGAATCGCAGCCGCATCGAACTGAAGCGCCGCGAAGGCAGCGACTTGCGCACACAGATACTCGAACTGGAGAGCAACCGCGTCTTGAGACTTCAGGACAAAGACACCCTCATCGTCCACGCACTCCCGGTGAAGGAAATGATCGCCGAAGTCATCCAGACCGTCACCGTGATCGGGGAAGTGCGCACCCCCGGGCAGATCCCGATGAAAAAGGACCAACCCCTCGACATCATTACCGCCGTGGCTATGGCCGGGGGATTTACCCCGACGGCACGCCCATCAAAAGTGTTTGTGAGACGTCCCTCCGAGGGCGGCGGAGTGCAGACCTTCGAGGTGAATATTTCCAAGATGCAGAAGGACAATTCCGAACCCTTCATGCTCGCCCCGAATGACACCGTCACCGTTCCCCAGAGTGTCTTTTAACGCGAAGCCAATCCTTTCAGCCCGGTATCTCCGGATGCCTCTGCAGCCCGCATGACTCAACCTTACACTCCGGAATCCGATGCCCAGGAAGGCCCGCCCGCGCGGGGAATGAATGATTACCTCCGCTGGTTCCTGCGCCGCTTCTGGATCTTCCTGATTACCCTCGTCGGGGGCTATCTGCTCGGGCTCTACCTCTACTCCATCACCCCGCCGACCTATCAGTCGCTTGCCACCATCGAGATCCTGCGGGTCAAGCGCGACGCAGCCGACATTGCCGAGGAGGAGAACATCCGGATGACCGGGGCCGCTGAGATGCTCTCCGCGTCAGAGCGACTTCGTCTACCCCTCATCTACAGCGAGGCTGCCAAGGGGCCGCTCTTTGCCAACCGCGAGAACATCGCCCCCGAGCAGAAGCGTCTGCCCTGGACCAAAAAGATCCAGTTCGCCAGTACCGACGTCAGTCCCGAGACCGTTGGGGCCATGCTCGGGAAATGGGTCACGGTGCGGTGGCGGACCGACACCGCCCTCCTCGATCTGTATGCCAGCCACACCGACCCCGCCGTCGCCAGGGATGCTCTCGTCTCGGTCATTGGCGCCTACGAGGCCCTCAGCGAAAACCGGATCTCCGGCTCGTCCGAATACGCCCTCGAGTACATCATGGACAGCTCTACCGAGATTAAGGAGAGCCTCCTCAAGCTCGACAGCGCCCTGAGGCTTTACGAGCGTTGCTCCGAGATGGGCAAAGAGGTCGAGCAGGCCGAGCTCCAGGTCGCCGAGATGGAGAAACGCTACCTGCCGAAGTGGCCCGCCCTCGTCGAGGCCAAAGAGCTGCAGCGCATCCTCATGAGCCGCTTTGCTTCCGAGCTCGACCAAGTCATCCGCCTCTCTGAAGACGAGCGTGCCTACTGGGACAAAAGTCTCGCCGGACTGAGCGATCTCACCGGGGACGAACTCATCAATTCCAAGCGACTACTCGCCGCCTCCCGGCTAAACGTCCTCCAGCGCGAGCTCGATGCCGAAAAGCAGATCTACGACAACCTCATCATGCAGCTCAAAGAGGGCAACCTCACCCGGGGTTTCGCGAGCCGTCAGTTCGAGGTGGTCCAGCCGCCCACTTTACCCGGAGGCCCCGTCTCCCCGGTGAAGTCGAAAATGCTCATCCAGTTCGCCGGAGGAGGCGCCGCCCTCGGCATCGGGATCATTCTGCTGCTCGGTTTCCTCGATCCCACCGTGCGCACCGTCTCCGAGCTCGAGCAGCTCACCGGCTACCCTGTCATCTCGGCCCTCCCGGCTTTTAAAAAGGATGGGGGGCGCACCGACATTCTCGAGCTCGGGCGCGATCCGAATTCCCAGCCCGCCGAGGCCATCCGGACGCTTCGGGCCGGTCTCACCTTCCTCGGGTCTGCCGACGAGCGCTGCACCTTCCTCATCACCAGCTCCATACCCGGGGAGGGGAAGAGCTGGGTCGCCTCCAATCTCGCCCTTTCCTTCGCCCTCCAGGGAGACAAGACTCTGCTCATCGACGCCGATATGCGCCGCCCCGTGCAGTTCGAAGTCTTCGGTTACGCCAAAGATTCGAAAGGTCTCTCCGATCAGCTTTCCCTCGGCACGCCGATCAAGGATATCCTCCTGCGATCCGATGCCTCGCCCGATCTATTTCTGCTCCCCGCCGGGAGTTGGTGTGCGAACCCTTCCGAGCTCCTTTCCGGAAAGTCCCTGCGTCCTCTCGTGGAAAAACTCAGCGAGTACTTCGATCGCATCGTGATCGACTCGGCCCCGCTCATTCCGGTGAGCGACTCCATCCCGCTGGCCAAGCTGGCCCAGTCCGTCGTCCTCGTGACTCGCATGGGCAAGACACCCAAGGGAGCGATCAAACGCTCTCTCCGTATCCTCGGCACCAATTCCTCCCACCCCGTCGGGCTCGTCGCAAATGGACTGCCACGGACGAGGACGGCAGGGGGGCACGGATACTACTACTCCTACTCCAGCGGGGGCAGTTACTCCGGCTACGCCCAGCACGAGCAGTAGGGTTCCCTTCCACGATTTCTTCCCGTCCAGGTCATGCCATCACGACAAAGATTGACACCGACCTGGGGTTGGCTCGTCGTCCTCGGGCCGAGCATTGCCGCGTTTTTCTGGACGCCGCTCGCCTTCGGCGGGACCACTCCCTTCACCGTGGCGGTCCACGATGAGTTCCTTGCCCTCTCCTTTGTCCTCTGGCTCGGTCTCTTGCTCTACGAATGGAGACTGCCCCGGCTAGCCCTCCCGGCCGCGCTCAGCCTGCTCTTTCTGATCGGTCTCGGGATCATCCACGCGTTCAATCCCCGATCCGTCCTGGAACCGACCTTCGGAGATCTCGAGCCGATCCAGCAGCTCATCCCATGGATGCCGGGGTCAGTCGATTCGCGCTCGACGATGGAGGTGCTGATCCATTTCGGAGCCCTCCTCCTCGGCGGCCTCGTCCTCCACGATGCCCTCTCGCGCACGAAGCCCCGCTGGATCCTCCTTCGCAGCATCGCGCTCGCCGGCCTCGTCGTCGCCCTCATCGGGATGTATCAGAAAGCCTCTGTCGCTGAGGCGATGCTTTGGACCGATGCGGAAAATTCCGGCCAGGCCTTCTTTGCGGCCTTCCGCTACCACGCCAACGCCGCCTCCTTCCTCAACCTCAGTTGGCCCGCCGCTCTCGCCGTTTTTCTCCGCAGCCGGCTTACCCGACCTGTCGGCATCACTACCTCGGTCGATCTCTGTGTTTTCTTTTTTGTGCTCGCAGCTGTTTTTGTAAATACCTCAAAGGCCGGGCAGATCATCGGGATCATCGGTGTCGTCCTCATGGCCTGGCGATACCGGGGCGTGCTCCTCTCGCCCAATCTCTCCCGTGCCGTCACAGTCGTCCTCGCCTGTCTCCTCCTCGGGGTTTTTGCGATCGTCCTCCTGCCCGCCCTCGTCGGCAGTCTCTCGAAATGGAATGAGTTCGCCACTACCGGAGGCAGCCTCGAGGGACGTCTCCTCGCCTACGGTGTCTGCCTCACGATCCTGCCTGACTCCGGCTTCTTCGGGACCGGGGCGGGGACCTTCCGGCTGGTATTCCCATTCTATACCAACGAGCTCGGTGATCGCATCACCGGCTTCTGGTATCATGCTCATCAGGACTGGCTCCAGGGGCTGATCGAGTGGGGCTACGCCGGGTTTGCCGCCTGGGTTGTCCTCTTCGGAGGGGCGATCGTGCGGCTCTGGAAGCGCGTCCGCGAAGCCGCTGCGCAGGGGCAGCCCGAGATCACCTCGACCATCCCGCTCCTTGCCCTCGTCCTCGTGCTGGGGCACGGACTCGTCGATTTCCCCCTGCAGATCCCCGCGATCCAGTTGCTCGTCGTCTTTTACCTTGCGGTCGGCTGGAGTCACTCCCATCACTCCAGGGCGCCGGAGTGACGGGAGGAAAGTGGGGCAGACATTCCTGTCTGCCTTCTTTTATTAGAGGAGGGGGTAAGGTGGATTGGGAACGGGCAGACAGGAATGTCTGCCCCACTCTCCGAAGCCATTTCCGGCGCTGCGGGATTCGCGTAGAAATCCGTGCAGTCAAAGCCCATCTGTGTAAATCGGTGTCTTTTGCAGTGGCGTTAAAGAGAAGGGACCACAGATACGCTTCGCTTCACGGATGGGCACGGATGGGGGAGGGATGCAGCGCAACGCGGGAACATTGATTTTCCTCTACGCATCGTCGCTTTTCCCCGCTATCGTAGGCCGCTGCCACGGTGCTACTCATGAACGGCTCCTCTCTCCTCTCTACTCCGGAAATGATGCGATTCCGGGAGCTTGCGAAAACGCGGGCTTTCGGGCTGTGGCTTTTTCTTTCCCTGCTCTACGGCCAGCTCACTCTGGCTCTGCTGCCGAGTTGGTCCGACGGCACCTACTACGACTACGGATTCCTCGTGCCCTTTCTCGCACCGCTCTTCTTCCTGACCCGCTGGAGAGAAACGGGCCCCGACGCGGCGCACCTCGACCGCTCTCTGCGCGGGATGTCGAAAGAGGTCTGGCTGATCGCCCTGGTCTTTCTGAGCCTCGTCACCATCACCCTGCTGCGCCTCGTCCAGGGGGCGGACTCTGGCTGGCGCACGCCGCTCTATCTGCATGCGCTCACGGTGCTGGGGCTCACCTTTGTGCTGCTCTTCCGCCTGCAGGGAAGGTCGGCGATCACTTACTGGTCCTGTGCCATCGTCGTGCTGCTGGCGGTGCCGCTGCCTTCGAAGCTGGAGTTCACCCTGATCCACTCGTTGACGACAGGGGTGATGGAGTTCGCCCTCTTCGCGAACCGCATGATGGGGCTGCCGCTCTCCAGCTCGGGTGAGACGATCTTTGCCAACGGCATCCCCCTGCACGTGAGTGATGGCTGTAGCGGGATTCGCTCTTTCCAGAGCGGGGTCTTCGCGGGATTTGTGCTTGGGGAATTCCTGCGTCTTTCGCTTTTCTCGCGGCTCCTCCTCGTCGCCGGCAGTCTCGGGCTGGCCTTTCTCATGAACGGCTGCCGGGTCATCTACCTCGTGCAGCACGCCGTCGCCTATCCCGAGGCCGACCTCAAGAAAGTGCATGATATCAGCGGTTATGTCTCACTCACCCTCACTTTCATCCTGATCGGGGCTGTCGGCTGGATCGTGGCGCGGGTTGAGAAGCGGGTGGGGGGAAGTGCTTAGTGCTCCACCCAGTCCGCCATTTGTGCGATCCCGGCGCGTCTCAGGGACTCGACCCGTTCCCTAACGAGAGCCGGGTCCGGCAGGGGAGGGAGGCCACCCGCATTAGCGAGCAGATCCTTGAGACCCGCGGCCAAACCCGCCGCGTCACCGGGGTCAAAACAAAGATGCCCCTTGCCGCGCAGCATCCGGCCCACCGCTCCGTCCGTGGCGCCTACCCAGACGAGAGGGCGCTCCAGCTGCATCGCGAGCGCGAGCTTGCTCGGCCAGAGACAGCCGCTCGTCTCGGGCCGCTGCGTCGCGATCAGACAATCCGCCGCGATGAGAGATCGCACCAGAACCGCCGCCTCCGCGTAGGGTTGCCAGCGGCAGCGCGTCAGACCCAGGGAGGACGCGTACGCGACCGCCGCCTCGCGCTCCGTGCCGCCGCCCTGGAAGACAAGATCGACGGCGAGCCCGGTCTTCTCGAGCAGCCGCTGCGCATCGAGGAGCGTTTTCCATTCGTGGGCCCGACCGAGATTGCCCGAGTAGAGCCAGGTAAACGCGTGCTCGCAGCCCTCCCGCAGCGGCCAGTCGTCGCCTTCGCCCTGCCAGGCCGGCGGCCACGGAGCCAGCACCTCGCTCTCCGCCCCGTGCCCTCGTATTAGAGCCGCCATGTCCTCGTCCAGCACGATGATGCCGTCACAGGCCCGGTAGGTTCCACCCATGATCGAAGCCGTGAGACGATGCAGGATCGATCCCTCCCGCACCTCACCGAGGGCCACCGCCACTTCCGGGTAGAGGTCCATCGCCCAATGGACGAGACGGGCGCCGCCGTGTCGCAGGCGGGCGAGCCGGGCCACCACCGGCACGAGCGGAGGCGAAGTAAGACAGACGATGACATCGACCCGTCGCACCGTAATGGCGCGAAAGAAAAGCCGCAGCAGCGAGAGCGCTTCGCGCAGAGCGCGGCTACCGAAAAGCGTCTTGGGGCCGCGGTAGTCAGCGCCGTCGCCGATCAGGACAATCTCGTGGCCGCGGCGCTCCAACTCGTCCGCCACCTCTCCCAGCAGCCGCGCCGTCGGGGCCGGGTCGGGAGGAACGAACTGGTTTAGGAATAAAACCCGGGACGGGTTTTTGTTCTTCGTGCTTTGTTTTTCGTGCTTTGTTCCGGGGATCATTTTGCTCGCTGAAGGTAGGCGAGAATACCGTTGTCGCAAAGAACGCAAGTTTTTCGATCCGGTGGCGACGTGGACGTCACCACTACCGTTCCCGGCCATCCCTCGCCCTATCTGTGCCCATCTGTGCCCATCTGTGAAGCGAAGCGCATCTGTGGTTCCTTTTCTTCGCCCCCATCGGAAAAGACACCGATTTACACGGATGGACTCAGATGGGCTCAGATTCCACGGATTTCCTCATTGGAGTGAGGGCTTCAGCCCTTGAGGACGAAGCCCGTGTAGACAGTCGAAGAAAACGGCTGAAGCCGTCACTCCAACGCACTGCGGTGGCGACGTGGACGTCACCACTACGAGGCTCAAGCCCTCAGGGCTTTATGAGTTTCAAGCGGCTCACGAGCAATCGTTCGTAACTCTCCCAGGCCGCGTCAAGACTTTCGTAGCCCATCGCGCCGGCGAGCAGCACCCTTGCGGGAGGTTTCGGCAGACCCAGGATACCGATGAGAAACTTCTCACCGCGCATGGTGTAGGCCGGCTCATAGGGATCGTAGGGCACGTCTTCAGGCAGCCAGGTGAAGCGGAAGACCCAGAGCGGGCCGGAAGAGACCGGGGAGATGAACTCCAGCACGAGGACTTTCAGAGAGCGGCCTGCGATCTCGATACTGCGGCTGGGGTGTTCTTTCTTCAGGGTCGCACCCGTCGCCCGCAGGCAGACTTCGGGGGCATGGCCGAAGACATCGTGGATGAAGCGGGAGTTGCCGGGGTCGTATTCGAAGTAGAAAAAGTCCAGCGAACGCAAAGTCTGACCCGCCGTCTGCAGCGGACTGAAGACCCCGCAGCGCCCCGTCGCAAAAGAGAGTTGCTCCACCGCTCCGTCGAGGCGCTCGGGTTGTTCGTGAAAGCGGTAGCCCTCTGCCTCCGTTCCCTCCGGCAGATTCAGGGTCAGCACCGGTTCCGACGCCCAGCGTTTCTTCTCCGGGAGCGACCGCAGAAATACAAAGCCCTCGGCGAGCAGCACCGCCCCTGCCGCCGCCCACCACCACCAGCGGCTCTTGAGTTTCTGATTCGGCATGAATTCTTACGCCGCTAACGTATCGCCGCCAAAGGCAAAAACAAGGAGCGCCTTGCCCCCAAAAACGGGAAAAGGCGGACAGGAATGTCCGCCCTCCTTGTGTCTCACTAAGCACTAAGCACCTCACTCGCCGGCACACCGCGCACCGTCGTCCCGGCGGCGACATCCTTCACCACCACTGCCCCCGCGAGGCAGCGGCTCCCGGGACCGAAGTCCACTCCCGGTCCGACGAAGGCACTGGCCCCGACCCAGCAGCCCTCGCTGATCGTGATCGGACCCGTCACGAGGTCAAAGCTCTCTTTCGCGAAATCGTGCGAGCCGGTGCAGAGGAGGGCCCGCTGCGAGAGACAGACATTCGACCCTATCGTGACCCGGTCCAGACTCAGGATCATAACCTCGTCGCCGATCCAGACCTGATCGCCTATCGTCAGGTTCCACGGAAAAGTGATGTTCACCCGCGAGCGGATCACGACCCGGTCGCCCACCGCCGCCCCGAAGGCACGCAAAGCAGCCACCTTCAGGACCGAGGGCAGCGGAAACCAGGGCGCGAACAGCAGCGAACGCACCACCCACCAGAGACCTTCCTTCCACGCGGGCGCGCCGCGGTCAAAAGAGTCGTTGTTGAATTGGGAAAGATGGATCATGGGAGAGCCCCGAGGGCGTGCTTCGTACTGTAAGCAGAAAGCACAGGCAGGAGATCAGGGAAGTCGGTGGAATTCCTCCGGCGTGAGGCCCGCGTCCCTGGCGATGGCACCCATCGTGATGGCGTTGATCGGGTTGTGTCGGGGAATCGTCAGTCGGACCTCTCCGTTGCTCATGACGATATGTCCGGATCCACGAGCGACTCGAAAGCCCAATTTCTGGAAAACACGAACGGCGTCCTTTTGACCGGCTCCGGGAAACTTTGGCATTAGACAGCAATTTCGAGCGTTCCTGCACTCTTGAGACCGACCTACCTTCATCCGTCTCAACAAGCCTTATTCGATAATTCATGTAGCCTTACTCTAATGGTCGGTGTTTCGAAGTCAATCAGGGCTCAAGAGAGCCTTCGTGCTTCGAAGCGGAATTTGCCAAAATTCTCCGCGTCGGTCCGGCACTTGGCGTGCGCTCCGCCGGGGAGCATTGGCATGTTCCGCTGCGGGAGAAAGCCCGACTAATCGCGGCCTCTGTTGACTCGCCGCCGATTTTGGAAAACAAGCAGGACGACTCCGGCGAGGGCGATGACCGCACCGAAAAACTCGCGGGTGAGCTCCACTCGCGGGTCTGCGGCGGTCATGCTCACCTGCGTCATCGTGAATGATTCCTCGCCGAAGACATTTTCGTAGAGGCCCGGACCGGTCCGTCCCATCTCGATGAGACAGGCTAGCAAGGCGACGAGGAGGAGCCAGCGAGGGAGGGGGCGGAAGAGGATCACGACCAACAAGACCGCGATGAGCAGGTAGAAGAGGAGCCAGAGCGCAGCATCGATGACCGAGGGATGGTCGTAGATCGCCGGGTCGATGTCATTGCGCTGAAGCCAGGCGAAGACCGTGAAGAGCATCGCGAGGACGATATTGAGGGCGGCGGCGGCGGGGGGGAATCTCATTTAAGGAAAAGGGTCGGGGGCTCGGGAAGATAGAGCAACGAAAGGCGGAAAGGGCCGGGAGACAAGCGGCAGGATTAGGTCGGTGTCTTCGCTGTAAATTTCCCTTGTCAAAGCGCCTTTTCCGCGCACATTGCCCTCCGCTTCAAGCCGATCCGGTTTGGAGCGTCTTTGGCAAAGCACCCGTAGCTCAACTGGATAGAGCACCTGACTACGGATCAGGAGGTTTGGGGTTCGAATCCCTACGGGTGCGCCACC
>JBDNIL010000157.1:0-6853 GCA_041688355.1 Verrucomicrobiales bacterium
CCAGCTGATGAGCGCCGGATCGGGCGTGACCCACAGCGAGTTCAATCCCTCGGGAGTGGAGCCCCTCCACATCCTCCAGATCTGGATTGAGGCGGACGAGCGTGGGCTCACTCCCTCCTACACCGAGTGGCATCCCACGCCGGAGATAGAAGCCCGGTCGAAAGTCCTCGTCATCTCGCCCGACGGTCGTGAAAACTCGGCCCGCATTCATCAGGATGCCTTTGTCTACCGACTCCGTCTCGAGCCCGGCGAACGCGTCACCCACGAGCTCGCCGCAAATCGCGGACTCTGGTTGCAAGCAACCACCGGTGAAGTGCGTCTCAACGAAACCTCACTCCAGCCCGGCGACGGAGCCAGTGCGGAAGAACCCCGCACCTACGATATCGCCGCCGGCGACCAGCCCGCCGAAGCCCTTCTCTTTGATCTCGCCTGAGATACCCTAGCCAATACACCCCATACCCACGCCATGAAGCATATCCCCACCATCGCCCGTTATCTCCTCGGAGTCCTCTTCGTCGTCTTCAGCCTCAATTTCTGGCTGCAATTCCTCACCATGCCGTCGCCCGAAGAAGGCTCCCTCGCCGCCGGGTTCATCGGCGCGATCTACGCGTCCGGATTCCTCGCCGTGGTCAAAGTCTTCGAGCTTGTCGGCGGGATCCTCCTCCTCGCCGGCCGCTACGTGAACCTCGCCCTCGCCGTGCTCGGGCCCATCGTCGTGGTCATCGTGATGTACCATGCTCTCATCCTCGAGGGCGGATATGCCATGGCAGCGCTCATGGGCATCCTCGCGATCGTCGCTCTCGCCGGACGCCGCGATTTTATCAACTCCCTTCTCAACTCGAAGTAACTCGTTTTTCCTTCTGCCCGTTAGTCCCGCTCATCGAGGTCCTCCCCGTATCCGGTAAAGGACCGGAGCGTCTGCGCGACCTGGCCGCGATTGCCCTCCGTGTTGATCCCGAATCTATTTTGAACGAACGCTCGTCCCCGGTGTCGTACCGCCATATGAAACGCTCAACCGTGGTGGTTCCGTGGCAGGATGGCCTGAAATTTCGCTCCGCAGCCCGCATCATCCGCGCGGCAAGGAAGTATCAGTCGGATGTAGTCCTGCGATGCGGTGACCGTATCGCCGATGTCCGCAGCATCGTGGGTATCGTGATGTTGTGCGGCATGTTCGGCATGTCGATCATTGTCGAGGCCTCGGGCGGGGACGAGCAGATGACGATTCAGGAGGTGGAGCATGTGTTTTCTCCCGGTACCGACGAGGAAGAGTGAGCAGGGGGGGCTGCCCCTCACAACTCCCGCCCCAGCTTCCGCATCATCTCTCCGTAAAGGCGCTCGATCGCTTCTTCGGGCGACTCCATCATCATGCTTTCTTTGATCTTGCTGGCGTATAGGCCGAAGGCAAAGGGCGAGACGGCGGGGACTTCGACGAGTTCCCAGTCCATCGTGCGGGCCTCTTCGAGAAAGGCGATGGCGCGGTCGAGATCGAGGAAGCTGTGCTTCGCCTCGTGCACGGCCTGTTCGAGGAGGGGATGATCAGGCTCGTGCTGCGCGAGGACTTTGAAGAGGATGTCGGCGCTCCAGCGGATCTGCCGCATCTTGCGCTCGCCGCCGGGGAGATTGCGCGGGATCATCAGCCCGGTCTGGGCGATGCCCGAGAACTGCCATTTCACGAGCTGGGAATCCTGCAGGGCGAGGTGGAGTTCCGCCGCCGCACCATCCTGAGCAAAGAGCACCTTCCACGCCTCGACCTCCATGGACTGGTAGCTCTTGAGGCTGAGGAGGAATCCATAGTCGTCGATCGTGACGAGGGCGTTGCCGCCGACCGCCTCTTTGACGCGGCGGCTGATGATGCGCGAGAGGGCGTCGTTGGCGCTGCGTCCGATGAGGCTGTGGAAGAAAAAATGGACGCGGTCATCTTCTTTGCTCTCCTCGTCGATGTAGCGCTCGATGAGAAAACGTCGCTCGCTCGGGATCTTTGAAAGGAGTGACTGATTCGTGAAATGATCGATGATGGCGGCGGCGTTCGTTCTCGAGATGGACCACTCTTCGACGAGCCAGTCGGCGACGACGGCGTGCTCTTCGGTCGCGACGTTGAGCCGTTGATCGAGCTCGGTCCGCAGCCGCGCGACTTCGCGGGCCATTCCGGAAGCGAGCGGCATCTTGTTGGCATTCCAGCTCGGGACGGTGGGGAGGCGGCCGGCGGCGTTCTCGACGGTCACCTCGGCAGGGGAACTGTCGAGCAGCTTCACCGTCTTCCCCGCGAGGACAAAGATGTCCCCGGGCTTGAGCCCTTTCACGAAGCCCTCTTCGACCGACCCGAGACGGCGGCGATTTAGGAGCACGCTGACCATGCCATTGGCGTGGATCGTGCCGATGTTGACGAGGTACTCGCGCTCGACCTTTTTCGAAACGGTGTGATAGAGGCCATCCTTTTCGACGATCTTGCCGAAGGTCTCGCGGTACTGATTCTGGAGGGATCGTCCTCCACCCTCGAGATACTCGAGGAGCCGGTCGAGGGTTTCCCGTTTCAGATCGCGAAAGGGAAAGGCGGCGCGCACCACCTCGTAGGCTTCGTCGGCGGAGACGCCCCCGTCCATGGCCATGCCCATGAGATGCTGGATGATGACGTCGGGGGCAAAAGTGAGGATCCCGACGGGATCGAGCTGCCGCTCGTGCGTGAGCTTGGCGCAGACGACACACTCGATGAGGTCATTGATGTTCGTCGCGACGAGGACGCCGTGGCTGATCTGGTGGATCGAGTGCCCGGAACGTCCGACCCGCTGGAGGGCACGCGAGATGCCTTTGGGCGTGCTCACCATGATGACCGTGTCGATGTGCCCGATGTCGATCCCGAGTTCGAGGCTGGTGGAGCAGACCACGGCGCGGAGATCGCCCTCCTTGAGCCTGTCCTCGACTTCCTGGCGGACACTGCGGTCGAGCGAGGAGTGGTGGCACTCGATCGTCGGCGCGAGTTTCGGGAGGGCGAGCTTGAGCCGGTGCGTGATGCGCTCGGCGCCGGATCGGGTGTTGGTGAAGATGAGAGTCGAGCGATTTTTCTCAATGATCGCGGCCATGTCCGTGATGACCCGCGTCGCGGTGTAGCCGGCCGGCGGGTAGGCGTGCTTCCGGATCGGGGTGAGCACTTCGATGATGGACTGGCGTCCCACCTTCGCCTCGCGGATCTGCGGGCGGGGGCCGGATCCGCCGAGGAAATCGGCGACCATCCCGAGCGGAGCGACCGTGGCCGAGAGACCGATGCGGCAGAGTGGAGCCGTCGCCCCCGCCTTCCGCCGCAGGTGCTCGAGCCGCTCGAGCGAGACGGTGAGGTGGACGCCGCGTTTGTTTTCGGCAAAGGCATGGAGCTCGTCGATGATGACGAACTCGCACCGGGCAAGGGCCTCGCGGAATCCCGCCTGCGGGAGAATGATGGCGAGGCTCTCGGGCGTAGTGATGAGCAGGTGCGGCGGCTTGCGACGCTGCTTCTGCCGCTCGCCCGCGGTCGTGTCGCCGGTGCGCAGACCGACCCTGATGACCTCGTCGAGGCCGAGTCCGGCGAGGGGTTGCCGCAGGTTTTTCTCAATGTCGTAGGCGAGGGCGCGCAGGGGCGAGACGTAGAGACAGCGGATCCCGTCGGGAGCGAGACGTCCCTCGTAGTGCTCGCGCGCGAGGCGGTCGATGATCCCGAGAAAACCCGCGAGCGTTTTGCCCGATCCCGTCGGGGAGGAGAGCAGGACGGATCGCCCCGCCGTGATGTCGGGAATGCAGAGCCGCTGGCCCTCGGTGGGTGTGCCGAAGGTCTTGCGAAACCACTTCGCCACCTTCGGATGTAAGGCGTCTTCAAATGTGCGGTCCTGCTCCACGGGCATGGTTACGGCGGGGCACTGCGGAGAGCAAGAGACTTGGCGGGGTCTCGCGACGCCGGTGACTTGATCACGCCCGTCGCGGCGGGAGAAATTCGGCTACCTTTTCCCTCACATGATCCGCCTTTTCCTCATTCTTTTCAGTCTCTTCCTCTCCACTTCCGCCATGGCGGAGATCCGGGTGATGAGTTTCAACATCCGACTCGGCACCGCCGCCGACGGGCCGAATCACTGGGATCTGCGGAAAGAGCGGGTCGTGGAGACGATCATGAAGTTCCAGCCCGATCTCCTCGGCGCTCAGGAGGTGGTCAACTTCCAGCGCGACTACCTCGTCGGCAAGTTGAGCGACTACGACTCCTTCGGGGCCGGTCGGGAGGACGGCAAAGAGAAGGGGGAAATGATGACGATCTTCTTCCGTCGGGATCGTTTTGAGAAAATCGACGGGGGGCATTTCTGGCTCAGCGATCAGCCTGACACCGTCGGCAGCAAGGGCTGGGATGCCGCCCTGCCGCGGCTTGTGAGCTGGGTGAAACTGCGTGATCAGACATCTCCCGACGGCCTCCCCCTCCTCTTCGCCAATACCCACTTCGATCACATGGGCGAGGTCGCCCGGCAGGAATCAGCCATCCTCGTGCGCGAGCGGCTCGCTGCGATCGGGAAAGGTTGTCATGTCGTGCTCGCGGGAGATTTTAACGCCGCCGAAGGCAGCGTCCCCTACCGGAATCTTTTCTCCGCCAAGCCTGGCGATCCCTTCCTGCTCGATACCTACCGCGTCGCCTTCACCGAAAAGGGACCGGATGAAGGTACCGCTACCAACTTCGTAGCGACAAACATCAGTGGCCCGAGGATAGACTGGATCGCTGTCGGCGAGACGATCAAGGTCGCGAGCGCCGCGATCGACAGGACTGCGCACGAGGGCCGCACCCCGTCCGACCACTTTCCCGTCACCGCGATTCTGGAGATCCCGTGAGACAACACACCCTTTGACCGCATCGTTTCTTTCGAGCATGTTAAGGATATGGTTTTTCCTCGGCTAGCAGCCTGTCGGACTTATCCCGCCCGCCTCCGGAATTCGGGTATTCGGCCCGAATTTCCCCTCATTTTCGTCATTTGTGTTCACACAAACTTCTCAAACTCCTGAAAATTCTGACTCGAACCCCAATTCCCTCGCTCAGACGTTCTAAGTCTGACAGGCTGGTAGCGGTCCTCATCCTGATCCTCCTGGGCTCTGCCGCCGCAGGCACCGCGCGTGCCCAGCTATCGGAGTCCTCGATCACCGCCGCCCAAAAGTATTCCGCCTCGCGCAGCGGCCTCGCGATGATCGTGCACGAGCAGGGCGCGACGCGTTACGAGAAATACTACAACGGGCACGGCGCCGACGCGCCGCTCCACATCTACTCGGGCACGAAGTCCTTTTTCGGCGCTCTCGCCGTCATCGCCGAGGATGAAGGCATCCTCAAGCTCGACGAACTCGTCGCCGATACCTTGCCGGAATGGCGGGACGACGCCCGCAAGCGTACCATCACGATCCGCGATCTCCTGAATTTCACTTCGGGGCTGGAGACGGGATTTGAAGAAATCTACGGCCGCACCGCCGCCGACAAGCTCACCCTCGCGGTCGGTCTCGACGCGACCCGCGATCGGGGGGCCTCGTTCGTCTACGGACCGAGCCACCTCCAGGTCTTTTGCGAAGTGCTCCGCCGCAAACTCGCGAAGCGCGGCACGAGCTACGCCCAATACCTCGACCGCAAGCTCATCAAGCCGCTCGGGATCACGATCACCCAGTGGCGCGGGGACAATCACGGCAATGTCATCCCCTCGGCCGGGATGTGGATGACCGGCAGAGACTGGCTGCAGTTCGGCGAACTTGTGATCCAGCGCGGCGAATGGGGCGGGCATCAACTCATCCCGACGGAGGAACTGGGGAATTGCTTCCGCGGCACCCCTATCAATCCCGCCTTCGGCCTCTGTTTCTGGATCAACTCGCACCGTCTCCACCCGCAGGCCCGCGAGGTCGATGTCGAAGTCTTTCTCGACCGCGATCCGATGCCCGAGGACTGGAGCAACGCCTGCCTCAGCAAAGCCGCCCCGACCGATCTGATCTGCTCGCTCGGCTCGAACTTCCAGCGGCTCTACATGGTGCCCTCGATGCAACTCGCGGTCGTCCACCTCGGGAAAAAGGGGACCAAGTTCCGCGACGCGGAGTTCCTCGCGATCCTTTTCAAAGACGCGAAGTTCGGCGAGGAGCCGAGCGCGGAGGAGAAAAAGCCCAAGTCTATTCCGAAGCTTTTTCAGGGCTTTCAGAAACGGCCTTGACCTCCGGATTCGGGACCGGAGAAAGTGGCACGACGGGGTCCACGGGCACTGCGACAGGCAGCGTCTCCCCCGGCAGGGCGGGGAGATCTTTGCGGACAAAACGCATCAGGTTGGACTCCCCTTTCCGCCATTTGTATCCCGTCCCGAAGGGAAGCGGGAGCGCGCCGCCGGCGTAGACAGAGGCGAGGCTAGGCTGAAAGTTGTCCGGGAAGAGGCTGATCGGACCGGTGTAGACGCCGTAGTAGTAGCCGTGCCAGATCGCGGCATCGATGTTGCGGAGCGGGATCCCCGAGTCATCCTGCACGATCTGGTTGCTGTGATCGAGGAGATGGCGCCGCACTTTGGAGAACCAGTCCGCGTCCATCAGAAAAGAGGCGGCCTTGAGATAGGCGTTGCCCTTTGGCTGCGCCGAGATCCAGGCTCCGAAGCCCGACTTTTCAAAACCGCCGTCAGAGAGATCGGACGAGAAATAATACAGCGTCTTCTCAGCGGCGAGGCGACGGGGGGAGAAGACCATGCGCACGACATCGGCTCCGGTATGATTCATTTGCTGACTGAGGAGCGTGCCGTCTTTCTGCAGTTTCAGGAACTCGAGCTCTTTGATATACTGACCCGACTGGGCGAGAAAGATCATCATCAGCGGCGTCGTTCCCTGAAAGGTGGCGAATTTGAGA
>JBDNIL010000158.1:0-6783 GCA_041688355.1 Verrucomicrobiales bacterium
CGAGCGCACCGGATGGCTCGCCGTCCTCCTCGGTCTCGCCGCGCCGGCCAATGCGGTGCTCAGCTTTTTCCTCACGATCGATGCCCCGCTCGTCGTCTGCTGGGTGACCGCGCTCTGGATGCTCTGGCGCTACCTCTCGGGAGAGGGAAAAACGGGCTCGCTCGTCGTCCTCTTCTTTGCTCTCGCGATCGGGCATCTCTGCAAGCAGATGATGATGATCTTCCCGCTCCTCTCCCTGCTTTTTCTCGCCCTTCATGTTGAGACCAGGCCCTTCCTGCGGCGCCCCGCTCTCTGGATGACCCTGCTAGGCTCCTACCTCGCTCTCATCCCCCCGCTGGTGTGGAATGCGCGGCACGACTGGATCACCTTCAAGCACACGAGCCATCACTTCGAGGTGAAAAGCGAGGGTGGCAATCCCCTCCTCGAACGACTCGAGGACTTCCTCTCCTTCATCGGGACGCAGTTCGGCGTGCTCTCACCGGGGACGGCCTTTGTCCTCTTCTGCCTGTGCCTGACCGGTCTGCCCCTGCTGCGCAAGGCGGATCGCCCAGTCCGTTTTCTACTCACCTTCGGTGCCCTGCCTGTCGCGGTGATGCTGCTGCTCGCGCTGCGTCAGGGCTTACAGCCGAACTGGCCGGCGGTCTTCTACCTCTCGGGCATCGTCCTAACAGCGGCGTGGTATGGCGGTCACTTGCAGTTTGCCTTGCCCCCGGCCTCGTGGCGGCGACTTTTCCCCGTCACGATAGGGGTCGGGGCAGCGCTCGCAGCCTATTTTTACCTCGCTCCCCTCGCCTTCGACGCGGCCGGCAAGTCCGGCCATACCGCCGATCCGAACCGTCGCATCCTCGGACACGACCTCGTCGCGGCCGAGTTCCAGCGACTGCGCCGGACCGTTCCCGGCGCGGACGAACATTTCCTCATCGCCCTCGGGCATCGCGACATCACGAGCCAACTCGCCTTCGGCCTGCCCGATCAGCCCCGCGTCTATCGGTGGGAGTCGCACGACCGCATCAGCTCGCAGTATGAGATGTGGAACGACCCCTACGAGGACGGACTCGGCGGTAGAGACGCCATCATCCTCCTTCCCCGCGAACCCGAACTACCCCGACGATTCGCGAGCGCTTTCGAAGCCGTCGAGAAAGTCGGTGAATTCAAGGTCAGATTCGGCTACGCTGACGAGCGGTCCTTCTCGGTCTTCCGGGGCAGGAATCTCAAGACATGGCCTCCCGGAAAATCGAGTGCTACACCGTAAATTCTCCGCGTTTTCCTGACATGAGCACCACCGGCTACACCTCCCCTTTCTCCCGACTTCCCGGACTTCGCGGTACTCCGCCCGCCAACGCGAAGGTGAGTATCGTCGTTCCCTTTTACAATGAAGCAGAGTGCGTCGAGTTCGTCCTGCGTGAGATCGTCGCCTGCCAACCCGAGGCCGAGGTCGTCGCAGTCGATGACGGCAGTTCGGACCGGACCTGGGAGATCATGCAGACTGTTCCCGGCGTCACGCCCCTGCGCCTCACCAAAAACCGCGGCCAGAGCGGAGCCCTCTTCGCCGGACTCCACTTCGCCGACGGCGATATCCTCGTGATGCTCGATGGCGACGGGCAAAACGATCCCGCCGATATCGCCGGTCTCGTGGAACTCATCCGCAATGGCCAATGCGATGTCGCGGTCGGCCGGCGAGCCACTCGCAAGGACACCTGGAGCCGTCGCGCGGCCTCGCGCATCGCCAACCGGGTGCGCCGTTTTTTCCTCCACGACGGCATCAGCGACACGGGTTGCTCGCTCAAGGCGATCCACCGGGACCACGTCGATCTGCTCGTCCCTTTCAACGGTCTCCACCGCTACCTCCCCGCGATCTTCACTCACGCCGGACTGAGCATGACCGAGGTGGCGGTGAACCATCGCGAACGCAAGGCTGGAACCTCGAAGTACACGAATCTTGACCGAGCCATCCGCGGGGTCTACGATCTCATCGGGGTCTGCTGGTTGCTCAAGCGCAAGGTCATCCTGCCGCCGCTCGAGACGAGAGGGACCGGCAAATCGTCTCAGGAGTAAATCGAGCGATAGACCACTGATCCGCTTTCTGATAGGCTAGTCCCCGATCCTTCCTGAATCCTCCGATGATAAAACTCCCCCGATTGCTCCTGTCGCTCTTCGTTTCGGCGGTCGTCTTTCTCACCGGCTGTGAGGAGTATCCCTCTACCGGTCTCTCTTCGACCTTGTCCTCGGGCGGAGGATCCTCTGCACGGACGAGTGCGACTCAGGTCGAGGCCCTGACAAAGCACGATGTCGCCCTGCGTTTTCTCACCGCTTTCATCCGGCTCGACCGCAACATGGCTCTCCGCTATGCGACCCCCGAGGCCCTCAACAAGCTCAACTGGAACACTTCACACCAGGGGAACATCCCCTACTACGACGACAAGATGCTGCTGCAGTTCCGCGGCGGCTGGGCACGAGTCTACTTCCAAGACACCGGCAGCACCTACCGCATCAGTAATTTCGAAGTCTACCGCCGCTGACCGGTCGTTCAGCCGAACATTTCTCTGGCGGAGAATGCCACTCCGAGCGCTGCCGAGGAGTCTCCCCCGCTCGCCCATTCGAAGCGGGTCGTTTCTACCTCCGGGTTGATCGGGCTGCGCAGGTAGACCGGCCACGCGCGTTCCTCAAAGCCCTCCATGACCCACCCGAGATAGTCGTCCCGGAAGCCGATCGTCTCGGCGAGTCCCCCGCCGATGACAACGAGACCGGGATCGAAGACCCGCACAAGATCGGCCAGCCCGTAGCCGAGGATCTGGCCCTGCTGGCGGAAGATGGAAACGGCGAGCGCATCCCCGGCTTTCGCGAAATCCCGGAGGCGAAAAGCCTTTGCCTCGAGCGTCGAGCCGTCATTGATCGGATGGTCAGCGTTCTCGGGTTTTGCCAACTCGACGCCGACACGGCGGCGCAGGGCCACGAGCGAAACCCAGGCCTCGAGACAGCCGGTGAGCCCGCAACTGCATCCCGGGAGCTCGCCATTCTCCTCCCGGTGTGGCACCGAGACATGACCGACCTCCAGGGCGAGTCCATTTTGCCCCTCGTAAGCCCGACCGCCGGGTAATACCAGGCCACCGCCGAGGCCAGTCCCCGGGGCGACGAGGAGGAGCCCACCATGGTGCATTTTGCGCACTGCATACTCACCGAGGGCAGCGGCGTTGCCGTCGTTGGTCATGTAGACGGGGACATCGCCGAGGCGTTTTGAAAAGAGATCACGGACATTCGTCCCGACCCAGTCGGCCGCGAGATTCGCCTGCGCCCAGATGACCCCGTCGCTCGAGGGAGCAGGCACGTCCATACCGATGCCGCGGACCTGCGACCGGGCAATCCCGATATTCGAAGTGAGCTGATCGAGAGCCAGTTCGAGCTGTCCGAAGGTAGCCTCGTAGCCGTCCTTCACATGGCTGCGGACCTCGACCATCTCGCCCGCGAGATCACCCGCTTCGTCAACCAGTACGGTCTTCACCGTCGTTCCGCCAATATCAAGTCCGGCAAAGTAATTCGCGTTTTCAGCCATAAAAATATCCTCCACAGAAAATCGGCGCAACCGATAAACGCGGCGGGCGAAAGCGTCAATCGACAAGTTCCCGCACTCCTATTGACTCAACTTCAGCCGCCAGAATCGCCCGGGATGCGGGGTGCTGTCGTTCACCGTGACGGGCGAGCCGCCGCTCAAGGAGATGTTCGGCTGGTACTGGTATCCCGAGGTCGGATTAAGAATCCACGGACTGCCCGGCGGCTTGATGACGACGGAGTACCAGACCTCGAGATCGCGGCTGAGCTGAAACGCGTAGTGGATGTCCGTGCGAGGCGACTGGTCTAGGGTAAACCCGCCATTCGCGGCGGGACGCGGAAGACGATCCACCGCGACCTCATTCCCATTTATCACGCCGACCGCATAGGCCAGCTACAGAGGAAGTCCTCGAGCAAGCTCGCATCTTCTCCCGCCTCCCTTTTTGAGGAAGTTCTCCCCCTCTCCTGATGTCACCCGCACCCCCATTGGACACACTTTTTCCGCACGCATCCACGCGGCAATTCGACGGTGGATTTTCCGCCCTGTTACTGGCAAAGTAGCGGGATGAAGATAAAAGCAGCTCTCCTCGCGCTCGCCCTCCCCCTCGCCGGGCACGCGGAACAGGTTCTCGTAGAGGCGGAATCGTTCGCCAGCCCCGGGGGCTGGCAGCTCGACACCCAGTTCATCGAGACGATGGGTTCACCCTACCTCCTAGCCCACGGACTCGGGACTCCCGTCGCCGATGCCACCACCGAAGTCACCTTTGCCAAAGCCGGCGAGTATCGTCTCTGGGTCCGCACCAAAAACTGGGTCGAGAAGTTCGCCGGCGAAGTTGACGCCACCGCCGCTCCGGGCCGATTCCAAGTGAAAGTTGGCGACTCCCTCATCGCTCACGAGTTCGGCAAGGCCGGTGCGACCTGGCACTGGGAGGACGGCGGCACCGTGACGGTCAGCGATCTCAAGGCAAAACTTTCCCTCGTCGATCTCACCGGCTTCAACGGCCGTTGCGACGCGATTCTCTTCTCGAGTGACCCCGCGTTCGTCCCCGACAACTCCAGCGAAGTCCTCCCCGCCTGGCGTCGCAAGATGCTCGGCATCGCCGAAGAAGCCACGACCGAGGGCCCCTTCGACATCGTCTTCGTCGGCGGCGGTTATTCGGGAGCCTGCGGAGCAATCTCTGCGGCGCGCATGGGGCTGAAGGTCGCCCTCATCCAGAACCGTTCCGTCCTCGGGGGCAACGGTTCCTCCGAGGTCCGCGTCTGGGCGCAGGGCAACACGCCTCCCGGTCTCTACCCCGTGGGTGACATTGTCAGGGAATTCGAAGACGACGCCAAGCTCTCCCCCGGCACCTACGAAGAATATGAGGACGAGAAGAAGCACAACATCGTCACCGCCGAGAAGAACATCACCCTTTTCCTCAACCACCATGCCTACAAAGTCGAGATGGAGTCCGAGACGAAGATCGAGGCGGTCCACGCCTTCGACACCCGCACCGGTGCGATCCGCCGCTTCACTGGCCGCACCTTCTGTGACACGACCGGACACGGTACCATCGGTAAAATGGCCGGGGCCGATTATGAGATGATCGATGGGGGCCGCATGGGTATGTCCAACATGTGGGCCTGGGAGAATGCCGACTCACCACAGACTTTCCCCGATGTGCCCTGGGCTCTCAACCTAGAAGAGGCCGACTTCCCCTATCCCAAAAAGTTCCACGCCGAGTGGTTCTGGGAGAGCGGTTACAACAAACATCCCCTTCTCGATCTCGAAGAGATCCGCGACTGGAACAACCTCGCCGCTTTCGGCGCTTGGAATGCGATGAAGAACAAGGGTGCCCACGAGCGCTCTGACCCGGACATGCTGGGCCACAAGAACGCCCGCCTCACCTGGATGGCCTACGTCGGCGGCACCCGCGAGACCCTGCAGTTGCTTGGTGACGTCATCCTCACCGAAGAGGACATCGTTTCCAAAAAACCCTTCCCTGACGGCTCCGTCCTCACGACCTGGTCCGTCGATCTGCACTACCCGAACGAGCAGTATGTGAAAAAGTTCCCCGACAATCCGTTCATCGCCGTCGCCGTGCATGGCAAAGGCGTTGACCGAAAAAAGGGCTACCCTGTCCCCTACCGCTGCTTCTACTCGCGGAACATCGAGAACCTCTTCATGGCCGGGCGCAATATCAGCGTCACCCACGAAGCTCTCGGCACGATCCGCGTCATGAAGACATGCGGCATGATGGGTGTCGTCGTCGGCAAGGCCGCCGCCCTGTGTGCGCAGCACAACGTGAGCCCGCGCGAAGTCTACTACCAGCACCTCGACGAACTCATCGAGCTACTCCAGATTCCCGGCAACGTCCGCCGTTCCTCCCTCGCGGATGAGTTCGCGGTCGATCCCGCTCTTCCCTCGTTTGAAGAAGAGGAAACCGACTGGGTCACCCTCAGCCAACTCGACGGCATCGTCATCGACGACGACAGGGCCAAACTCGTCGGCGAATGGACCCAGGGCGCCGGACTCAAGAATCACGTCGAGAATGGCTACCGCTACACCAGCGCGGCCAGGGGGGAAGATGTCGCCTCGGCCACCTTCGAGTTCACCGTCCCCGAAGACGGCGAATACGAAGTCCGCATCTCCCATCAGCCGCACGAGAACCGCTCTTCGAAGACTCCCGTAACCGTCAACTCGGCCGACGGCGCAGTGACCATAACCGTGAATCAGAGAGTCGCTCCTCCGCTCGCGAAAGGGTTCTTCGGCCTCGGCGTCTTCCGCTTCGAAGCCGGCAAGCCGGGTACCGTCGTCGTCACCAACAAAGGAATCGACGGCAACGCCCACATCGACGCCGTGCAGGTGATCCGGCAAAAATAGTGCTCGGCTGGCGACTCGGGGCGGAGACAGGTCCGCCCCGTCCTGTAACCCGTGGACCTCCCCGCTACTCCCCTTCCCTGAGGTTTTCGCGCATCAGCCGTCGGGCCTCCTCGGCGGCAGCAGCGAGTTCTTTTCGAGATCGCGGACCCGTCTCGCGTGCTCGCGGCGCACTCGCATGAGGTCGTAAAAGGCGAGCCCCAGCACCAGCACCGCGAGGACAAAGCTGGTCATCCAATAGAAAAAGAAGAGCAGCGGCTTCGCCATGAGGACCTCCCCGAGCAGGACCGCGCCGATGAAGACGAGGACTAGGAGGACCAAAGTCAGCCCGAAAAGCAGGTTTCTCCGCGCGACCGGATGCTGCAACGCACCCACCG
>JBDNIL010000159.1:0-20265 GCA_041688355.1 Verrucomicrobiales bacterium
AAAAACAAGTGAAACACCTTTCATAAGAAGCGAAGCGGATACGGTGAATTTTTGATCCTACAAAGAAACGATGCTTCGACAATCCTTTTTTTTCGGTTTTTCCGGAAGAATAGGTTCATCGAGCGTTCAGGCACCGGCCATTCGGGTTCCTGGTCGCGTGGTCGGGTCATAGATCCAATGATTGAACGGACGCAGCAGCTGGACAAAGAGGATGGTGCAAAGAAGCAACTCGCGCAGTTCGCCCCGCTTCGTGGTCCCCACGAGGGTCTCGGTCACGATCAGCACGGAGATCCAGACGATGACATGCCAGGTCCGCGGGAGTGGGATCCCGAGAGCATCGATTCGCGCGGCGAGCTGCGGATTCCTTTTGCAGAGCAGAGGGATCACGATGAGGTAAACGAGCAACACGACCGCAAGCAGCTTGCTGAAGACCAGCTTGTTTATGCTGACCCCGCCGATGACGAGGTTGTGCAGGTTCATCTCGCTCTGTTTGTTTTTTTCGGCCAGCCACCCGGGTGTCTCGATAGAGAAAATGCGCTGCCCCCACGAGATCTCCTCCCCTGCCCCGAAGACAAAAACCGCCGCCGCCATGACGGTTACGAAAAGGAATACACGCGAGCGCACCGACCGCAGCGACCAGGCCCGTCTCAACATCAGGACAGTACTTGCGACAAGGGCAAAGACGGTGAGCCATTCGATAAAGCCGTCCTCGATCACATAGGAGGTTTTGAAATACTCGGGCGCGGCATGGGAGAGGACCAGCCCGATGAGTCCTAGCACTGCCGCCACCAGGAGGATGATTTTTTCAGGAAGTTTCATCGATCAATTCGCCCCCAGTAGAGTCTAGCCCTCGTCTCCCCGCAAGCGCTTTGCCATCTCTGATCCGCCGCCAGAGCGCATGGAGGAGGAATCCCGCACAGACCATGACCGAAGGCAGATCGATGAGGCTGTCCCAGAAATTCAGGGAGGGGTGCAGGCGAAAACCGTATAGGAAAAAGCTCAACCCGATCCAGGTCACCGCGACCGGGCACCCTCGCCACAGGAAAAACGCACCGAGCCCACCCATGGCGGAGATCAGTCCCGCGCTGCCATAGCCGAACTCATACACGTCGGGGAAGGCGTTCACGCCGAGCGATGCGGGATAAATCATGAATGCCGCAGTCAGACCCGTGACCGCGAGATAATACCCCTCCCGCCGGGGAATGAGCTGATAGTCGTAGAGGCCTTTCACGAGGAAGTGCGCGAGAAAGATGAGACTGAGAGCACTCAACTCGCCGAGCAATCCCCGGGTGTAAAAAGTGGGGGAATATTCCGGCGGGAGCACGGTGAGGATGGCCCCGAGGGCAAAACCAATCCAGGCACCGCGCCGCCCGCCAATGAGTCGCCGGAGGAGGCGAGAGAGCAGCGCGACAACGAGGAGGACATGGGAGATCTCGGAGACAACGAAGTGATTCATCGCCCCCCTCCCGCGTCGATGAGCTGTCGCTGCCCGATCCGGAGATGCCTGATCTCGCGGCGATTCCAAGTATAAAAAAGATGAATAACCCCCTCTGCATCAGGAATCAGCCACGGATAAGAATACTCCACCCTTTTGAAGTGCGCCTCGTCCTCCTGCCGAACGGCGGTATCGACGTCGAAGGCATGATACCAGGGGCCGGTAGCCGTCTTACCCCGCAGCAGGACGAGTTCGGCGCGCCTCTTCGTATTGGGATTCACCGCCTTCAGATAACTGCCGTCATTGAGTCGGACCGCGCTGATTCCGGAGTTGGGATTCTCTATCTCGAGCGCTTGCGGTTCGCTCCATTTCTCCCCATTCTCACTGCTGACCACATGATGCACCCTCGCCTCGGTGCCCTCGCCCCGGCGCAGGAACATCTCCAGCTCGCCCCCCTCTCCGACCAGCGCCCAGGGCTGGAACAGTTTTCCCTCGACCTTGACCCGTTTGCGATGAGTGACTCGCCCGTCGCGCCCGACGCGCAGGATCTGGGGAAATTTGCGCATCGATTCATGGTAGGCGGGCAGGACGTCGATCCCGTCTTCTTGTTCGAAGATCAAGCCGCGCACGAGCGTTCCCAGATTCAGGATGGGCGAGGCGATGAGGCGGTCGATCTGAGCGATCTCTCCGCAGGCGTCATCGTGATAGACGACCCGGTTGACCGCACTCCCGCTCCAGCCGCCGAGTGAAACACTGACGACATAGAGATAGAGCCGCCCATCGCCGTCGAGATGGATGACAGGATTCCCCAGCTTCCGGATAAATCGGCGGGTTCCGCGAGCCAGGGTCTCCCGGTCGAGGACGATGTGCGCCTGCTGCCACGACGCGCCGTCGAACTCCGCCGACCAGATCGCGACATCGGCGGCACCTTCTTTGGAACCGGCAAACCAGAAAGCGCGAATACGACCGCCGGGCAGCACCACTGATGAGGCCGAGTGCACCTCCGGCGCGGGACTGGTGGTCGAGACAGGCAGGGTCTGCGCCTGCAGGTCCGGGAACAGTGGCGTCGTCTGCGGCACAACACGTATTTTTGCTCTTTCGGACGATCGGTTTGATGATTCGAGCCAAGCCGCGACGAGACCCGCCAGGCAGAAGACACCTGACAGAATCATCACACGACTTTCCTTGAATTTTCCGTAGACCATTTGCTAGCCCCAAGAAAAGAACCATCTTGCCGCCGGATCAAGTTCTAACCTCGGCTCATCTAGAATTGATAATGGCGGAGATGGACTCCGGAAGATCGAGCCGGGTCAGGAGTTCGAGAGGGGTCTGGACGAGGACGGGATTCTTCGACGCATCGAGCCACCGCAGTAGGCCGAGAAGATCGGACTTGTCCATCGCGGTGCAGCCTATCGTCGCAACGCCGGGACCATACCAGGAATGCATGAAAATCGCACTGCCGCGCCCCGGGACGACGGGGCCGCGATTGTGGGCGACGACGATGACCGCATCGTAGATCCCGTCGGCACGCCGTAGCACCTCGGCGGACTTCCAGTCCTGCCTCATCTGCGGGTCAGCAGTGTTGACCCATTGATTGTAAAAGCGCGAGTTCGGATCATCGACCCAGAAGTCCGTGGCCGTGGTCTCACGATAGGGAAAGGTCGAATGCGCCATCGCGATCGTTCCGAATCCGGATTCAAGACGGAATACTCCCGCCGGGGCACGCTTGTCGCCTTCCCGCTTCTGCGGGCCTTTGAGTTTTGCGGAATGCAGGCCGAGTCCGAGGCCGAGGCCTTTTCGACCGACCGTCACGGCGACAGGGTTTTCGATGCGCTTCCAGCCCTCAGAGCCGCGTTCGAGGCGCAGCATCGTGCCGGAGGTGCTCTCCCAGCGATCGGTGAGAACTAGAATGACCTGGCTGGAGGTGGCTTGCCACGAGAGATCCTCGGCTGAGGCGGTGACAGGGCAGAGCACAAGGAGCGAGATAGAGAAGAGGCGGCGGAGTCGTTTCACTTCGGGAAAGATCACTTTGCTATGGGTTGGGGGCAACCGGAGAGTTGAGCGATGAATGTAAGGCCGACATTCCTGTCTGCCGGCGAACTTGCGTGGTCTCCCGGGTCCGCAGGGATTCAACGGCAGACAGGAATGCCTGCTCCACGTTTTGAACGCTCGCTAAGGCTCGCTTTGAGTCGAACGGCGTTCGCAACCGGTTTCTTAAATCAAAAAACCAGAGCCCCGCTTCGCCGGGGCTCTGGTTTTTTGATGGCGGACAGAGTGGGATTCGAACCCACGGTAGGTTGCCCTACACACGCTTTCCAAGCGTGCTCCTTAAACCGCTCAGACATCTGTCCATTTTATCACTTTGCGGAGGGCTAAGATGTAGGCTTCTCCACCTTTCGCAAGGAAAAAGAGTTTCCCGCCCTCACACCGCTTCGACAAAGACCTGTCCCGCAACCTGAACCCCGAGTTGGACTCGCTCGCCCCCGCGTTTGGCGAGCTCAAGCAGACCCGCCGCCCGATCGGGATGGGTGAGGTGGAACTCTTCGCCGATAGTAAGACCCTTTTCATTAAGCCAGCCAAGGAGCGCGGAATCTTCGTCCGACACCCGCACGACGCGATATTCACCCGCGACCGCTTCGAGAAGTGGCACGGCACGATCTTCGGCTATGACGCCGTCCCGATCCGGGATGGGATCCCCGTGCGGGTCATGAGTCGGCTCACCCAGCATCCTGTCCATACGATCAAGGAGACGGTCTGAGATAACGTGCTCGAGGATCTCGGCCTCTTCATGTACTTCGGACCAGTCGAGCTGCATCACCTCAACGAGAAAGGTTTCAATGAGCCGGTGGCGCCGCACCACCTTCAGCGCTTCGGTCCGGCCCAGTGCCAGGAGGGACAGGCCACGACGTGGTTCGTAGGCGATGAGACCGCGCTCCTTGAGGTGCCGCATCATGATCGTCACTGTCCCCGGAGTGACCCCGAGCCCTTTCGCGATCTCCCCCACCGTGGTGCTCCCGGACCCCTCCCCCTGGAGATGAAGGATCGCTTTCAGATAATTTTCAACCGTGCTGGAGGCCATAACCTGACCAGCATAGCTCTCTTTTCTTAATCACTCAACTATAATATCTTGACTACTCAAGATATTATCCTAGATTGCTCCAACAAAACGGACATGACCATTCTCACTCCCATCCCACGCTCCCGCTTTCTCCTGGCCCTTCTCGCCGGAGTCACTCTTGTCGCCTGCGGGCCGCCGGAAAAGACAGCCGGTGACACCCACGAAGTCGCCGCGACGGTCGGCATGATCGCTGACATCGTCCGCGAAGTGGCGGGAGACCGCGCCACCGTCAAAGGCATCATCGGTGAAGGCGTCGACCCCCACCTGTACAAACCCACGAGCACGGATGTGAAAGCGCTCCAGGCCGCTGATCTCATTTTTTACAACGGGCTCATGCTCGAAGGGAAAATGGGCGACGTCCTCGTGCGTCTCGCCGGATCAGGCAAGAAGGTCTTTGCCGTGACCGAGGCCATCCTCGAAGATGCCGACTACGTCATCACCACCGAGGCGGAACACTATGATCCCCACGTCTGGATGGACGTGAAAGGGTGGAAAAAGGCCGTCACCGTCGTCGAACGCGCCCTTTCCGAATACGACCCGGCGAGTGAAGCTTTCTACCGGGAGAATGCCGCCGCCTACCAGGCGAAACTCTCGACACTCGACGACTACGCCAGAGCCTCCATCGCCACGATCCCCGAGCCGCAGCGGGTTCTCGTGACCGCCCACGATGCCTTTAATTACCTCTCCCGCGCCTATGGCATCGAAGTGCGCGGCGTCCAGGGCGTGAGCACCGAGTCCGAGGCCGGAGTGAAAGACATCGAGAATCTCGTCACCTTTCTCGTCGAGCGAAAGATCCCCGCCGTCTTTGTCGAATCATCCGTTTCCGACAAAAACGTCCGAGCCCTTCTCGAGGGGTCAGCTGCGAAAGGGCACACCGTCATCATCGGCGGCGAACTCTACTCCGACGCCATGGGCCCTGCCGGAACCTACGAAGGCACCTACCTCGGGATGATCGATCACAACATCACCACGATCACCCGCGCCCTCGGCGGCACCGCCCCTGAAAAGGGCTTCCAGGAAAAACTCTCACACCCCTGATCAGTGATTGACTTCGTTTCGCGAGTTCCTGACCCATGCCTCCTTTCCTCCTCGTGACCCGTGACCCGTGACCCGTGACCCGTGACCCGTGACCCGTGACTCATGCACTCAGAAACGCTCAATACCCAGTCCACCTTCCCGGCAAAAAGGACCGAGCCGCGCCCCGAGCATCCGCCCGAGATCCCACTTGCGATTCACGACCTCACCGTCGCCTACCATCGCAAGCCGGTCCTCTGGGACATCGAGCTGAACATCCCCGAAGGCAAACTCGTCGGGGTCGTCGGGCCGAACGGCGCCGGGAAGAGTACTCTGCTGAAGGCCTGCCTCGATCTCGTCCCGCTCACTTCGGGCTGGGCGCACATCTACGGAAAACCCTATCGTAAAAATCGCAATCGCGTCGCCTATGTCCCTCAGCGGGAGAGTGTTGACTGGGATTTTCCCGTTAATGCGCTCGATGTGGTGGCGATGGGAGCCTACCGCCGTCTCGGTTGGTTCCGCCGGGTGAGTAAATCCGAAACCGAGAGAGCCATGGACGCTCTCGAGCAGGTCGGGATCGGCCACCTCGCCCAGCGGCAGATCAGTCAGCTCTCCGGCGGTCAGCAACAGCGTGTCTTCCTCGCCCGCGCCCTCATGCAGGACGCCGACCTCTACCTGATGGACGAGCCCTTCGCCGCCGTCGATGCCGCAACCGAGGAGGCCATCGTCGAACTGCTGCGCAAGCTCAGCGACCGTGGCAAGACCTGTCTCGTCGTCCATCACGACCTCGCCACCGTCACGACCTATTTTGACTGGCTCGTGCTCATCAACATGCGTGTCGTCGCCGACGGACCCGCCGCCGAGACCTTCACCCGGGAGAACCTCCAGAAGACCTACGGAGGTAAACTGAACCTGCTCGAAAAGGCCGCCGAGGCGCTGCGCGCCACTCCCCTCTGATCCCGCCACTTTGTCACAGATGCCCGAACTGAGTGAAATCATCGAGGTGCTGCTCTTGCAGAACTACAACACCCGCCTCGTCGTCCTGAGCACCACCCTGCTCGGGATCGCGGCCGGTCTTGTCGGCTCGTTCCTCCTCCTTCGGAAACGCTCGCTCATGGGCGATGCCCTCTCCCACGCCACCCTTCCCGGCGTCGCGATCGCCTTCGCCGTGATGGTCTCCTTCGGCGGCACCGGAAAATTCCTGCCCGGTCTCCTCCTCGGTGCGACCCTCTCGGGCATCGCCGGCGTGGCGACGATGCTCCTCATCCGCCACACCACCCGCCTGCGGGACGACGTCGCGATGGGTTTTGTGCTTTCTGTCTTCTTCGGCGTCGGGGTCGCGAGTCTGCGCATGGTCCAGAGCATGCCGGGAGCAAGCGCGGCGGGGTTGGAGTCCTTCATCTATGGGAAGACCGCTTCCATGGTACACGCGGATTTCCTTATCATCGCGATCGTTGCCTCCCTCGCTTCGCTCACCTGCCTGATTTTTCTCAAAGAATTTCTTCTTCTCTGTTTCGACGATGGATTCGCCGCCGCGCAGGGCTGGCCTACGCTCTTCCTGGACATCCTCCTTCTCACCCTCGTCACCGCCGTGACGGTGATCGGACTGCAATCCGTGGGGCTCATCCTCGTGATCGCATTTCTCATCACCCCGCCCACGGCGGCACGCTTCTGGACCCAGCGACTCGTACCCATGCTCTTCATCGCGGCCTTCATCGGCGGTCTCAGCGGCTGGCTCGGAGCCTCGCTCAGCGCGCTCACCCCTCAGCTCCCCGCCGGGGCGGTCATCGTCATCGTCGCTGCGCTCCTCTTTCTCATCAGCATGCTCTTCGCCCCCGTCCGCGGGGCGATCCCACGCTGGGTCAGGCATGCCCACCTGCGGCGAAAGGTCGATCGCCAGCACCTCCTCCGCGCCGCCTACGAGATCCTCGAGGTTCAGGCCGGTGATGGCCCGGTCGTGAACGAACCCTTTCCCTCCTCTGCACTCCTCAAGAAACGATCCTGGACCCCTCTGCAACTTCGTAAGATCCTCAGAGTCGCGAAGCGCGAGGATCACCTCGATCCGGAAGGCCCCGGGAAACTACGTCTTTCCGAATCCGGCTTCGGCGAGGCCTCCCGTGCCACGCGGAACCATCGCCTCTGGGAGACCTACCTCATCCAATACGCCGACATCGCCCCCAGCCACGTTGACCGCGACGCCGACATGGTCGAGCACATCCTCGGGGCGAAGCTCGTGCGCCAGCTCGAGACCTACCTCAGCGATCACGACCTCGCCCTCCCTGTGCCGCCCAGCCCCCACCCTCTCGAACCCTCCGCGAACCAATGAACTGGACCGGATTCGACACCTGGATCGTTGTCATCGGCGCCCTCTGCGCCGCCGCCTGTGCCCTCCCCGGCTGCTTTCTCGTGCTGCGCAAAATGAGCATGATGGGTGACGCGATCAGCCACGCCGTGCTGCCCGGTCTCGCCATTGCCTTTCTCATCACCGGGACCCGCGCCAGTGTCTCCATGTTCATCGGGGCCGCCATCGCCGGCGTCCTCACCGCGCTCTTCACCCAGTGGATCACCCGCTTCGGCAATGTCGATCGCGGCGCCGCCATGGGCATCGTTTTCACGACTCTCTTTGCGATCGGGCTCATCCTCATCCGCCAGGCCGCCGACCATGTCGATCTCGATCCCGGCTGCGTCCTCTACGGCGCGATCGAACTGACCCCGCTCGACACCGTCTCACTCGGCGGCTTCGCCATTCCCCGCGCCGCCCTCGTCAACGGCATCGTCCTCCTCCTGAATCTGGGCATCATCAGCCTGCTCTACAAAGAACTAAAACTGAGTTCCTTTGATCCCGACCTCGCCGACACCCTCGGCTACTCCTCGCAGTTCCTCCATTACCTCCTCATGACGATGGTCGCGGTCACCACCGTGGCCGCCTTCGAATCAGTCGGCAGCATCATCGTCATCGCCATGCTCATCGTGCCCCCGGCGACGGCGCTCCTCCTCACCCACGACCTTTTTAAAATGCTCCTCATCGCCGTGGCGGCGGCGGTCCTTGCAGCGTTCACCGGACACATCGGAGCCCTCGTCGTCCCCGGCTGGTTCGGCTTCGAGAGCACCACCACCTCGGGCATGATCGCCCTCGCCTCGGGCCTCATTTTTACCCTCGCCTGGCTCTTCGGCCCCTACGAAGGCATCCTCACGAGACACCTCCGCGAAGGGGTCGGCGAGCCCGAAACGATTCCTAACCAAAACGTAAACACACCATTAGGCACTCCATGAAGCACACCCTGACATTTCTCCCTCTCCTCGTCGCCGGCGGGTTGACGACTTTCCTTTCCGAAGCGGGCGATCCGATCCCGGCCTTACCCTCTTCCGTCGCACCCTACACCCTCTTCAATCCCACCCCGCGCGACCAGTGGCGCGACCTCTCCCCTGACCGCCCCGATACGACCGAGAGTCCCGTCACCGTGGATGCCGGGGCCTGGGTCGTCGAGGCGAGCTACTTCGACTGGCGACGCGACCAGGGGGACGACACCTACACCGTGATGGCGACAAATCTGAAAGTCGGCCTCACGGATCGCATCGACCTCCAAACCGTCTTCGACGCTTACACCCGGGAGGATCCTGCCACCGGCGCCGGGGCTGAGGGATTTAGCGACGTCACTCTGCGTTTGAAATACAATGTCTGGGGCAACGATGGAGGCAAAACCGGTTTTGCCCTCTTCCCCTTCATCAAGATCCCGACCGACACCGCCGTCAGCAATGGTGAAGTCGAGGGCGGGCTCATCCTCCCCTACTCCGTCGATCTGGCTGACGGGATCGGTTTGGGACTGATGGCTGAGTTCGACGCAGTCCACGACGGCATCGATGACTACGATCTCGAGTTCGTGCACTCCGCCGTTTTGGGCTTCGACGTCACCGACCGGATCGGCCTGTTTACCGAATACGTTGGCGTCGCCGGTCCCGGAGCGTATCAGGCCTACGCCTCCGGCGGCGCGACATTCTCCCTAAGTGATGACCTCGTCTTCGACGCCGGCGTTCAAGTCGGGCTGAATGGTGCCGCTGAGGACATCGGGGTGTTTGGAGGATTTACACGGCGATTTTGACGGTTTCACCGTTCGCCCCAAGGACGCACGACATTCCTGTCGTGCTCGTCGTTTGCCGCAGGCCGTTGATCCCAGATCACGCAAAAGGCGGACAGGAGTGTCCGCCCTCCTTGAGTCTGGCGCATAAAATCCCTGTCCCGAAGCCCCGGACTCTGCTTCACTTCCGCATGAAGTTCCGCCCCCGCGTCCTCCTGTTCTCTCTCCTCCTTCTCTCCACCACCCTGCCGGGGTTCGCTGGCGACTGGCCCTGGTGGCGCGGACCCGACCGCAGCGGGGTGGCCGATCCGGCGCAGAAAGCCCCGACCGACTTCGGACTCGAGAAAGGCATTTCATGGTCCGTAGATCTCCCCGGTCGGGCCCACGGGTCCGCCTGCGTCGTCGGGGACAAGGTCTTCATCGCCTCGGCGGACGAGGAAAAGCAACTCCAGTCCATCCACGCCTTTGACCGCGCCTCCGGCAAAGCGCTCTGGACCACCGTCGTGCATGAAATGGGCATGACCCAGAAGTCGAACAAGAAAGCTTCGTGGGCCTCCGCGACTCCCGCTTGCGACGGGGAGCGGGTCTACATCAACTTCATCACCGGCGATGCCGTCTACACGACCGCGCTCGATCTCGAGGGAAAGCAAGTCTGGCAGACAAAAATCTCGGACTATATCATTCATCAAGGCTACGGATCGTCCCCCGCCCTTTACGAAAATCTCGTCATCGTCTCGGCGGACAACAAAAGCGGCGGAGCCGTCGCCGGGCTGGACCGTAAAACCGGAGAAGTCGTCTGGCGCAACGAGCGGGCCGCGATGCCGAACTACCCCTCCCCCGTCATTCTTGAAGTCGCGGGGAAGATGCAGCTTTTCCTCACCGGGACCGACAAGGTCTCGAGCTTTGATCCCCTCACCGGAAAGGTCAACTGGGAGATAGACGGTGCCACGACCGAGTGTGTCACCTCGACCCCGACCGATGGAAAACACATTTACTCCAGCGGTGGTTATCCGAAAAATCACGTTGCCGCCATCGCCGCCGACGGATCGGGCAAGGTCGTGTGGGAAACCAACGATCGCGTCTATGTGCCCTCCATGCTCGTGCGCGACGGCCATCTCTACGCGACGCAGGACAGTGGCGTCGCCCTCTGCCTCGACGCCGCCACCGGCGAAGAGAAGTGGAAAGGTCGTCTCGGCGGCAACTTCAGCGCCTCGCCCGTGCTCGTCGGGGACACCATCCACGCCGTCAATGAGGAAGGCGACTACTACCTTTTCAAAGCCGATCCCGCCGGACTCGAGATCCTCGCGACCAACAAAGTCGGCGACGAGGTCTTTGCCACCCCGAGCATCTGCGGCGGCCATGTCTTCCTGCGCGTCGCCTTCTACGACGGGGAGAAGCGGAGCGAGCGCTTGATTTGTTTTGGGGAGTGATGGTTGATCGTAGTATGGGCTTCCTGCCCGTGCCCTTCTCACCGACGCCGGGAGAGCGGATCACGGATCGATCAACACAATGCCGAGCGTTGCCGCCGCTTTCCGCATCTTGGCATCGGTCGTCACGAGCTTGGTGATGCCTCCAGAGAGCAAAGCCCCCAGATGGAGTCCATCCAGAGAGCGTAATTTGAGGCTCGTCGCCGCAGACAGGCAGGGTTCGAGAGTATCCCTCGCCACACTTGCCACATCGTTGCCCCATGGAATTTCATGAAAACGTCCTCCGTCCAGATGTTGCAAATAGGCGCTAAATAAGCGCGCCGCTGCCCCGACCACCATCTCGCCACGATCCTCCTTGTGCCGAAGGGTGAAAAACAATTCGACCCGGTGCAGGAACGAAGTGACCGGCTGCTCGGTCCTCGACTCCAGCAGCGAGCGATAGGCGGGTGAATCCGGCTCTGACGCGTAGATTTTCACCAAAGCCGAGGTGTCCCAGTAAAACAGACCGCTCATCGTTCCGATCGAGTTTCGTCCCAGTAGGATTGCGGCGTTTCCACGGGACCGTCCGGCGATTCCCGCTCCGCCGCCTCGGTCAATTCGGCGATCCAGTTCTTACGGCCGCCTCTCGGCTCCCTGGAGCCCACTCCGATTAATCGCGCCATCGGCTCCCCGCGCACCGTGATGAGAATGTCCTCACCCTCGGCGGCAAGTTTGACCAATTCACTGAACCTGCTTTTTGCTTCTCTCAAGTTCGTCACCATGTGGTCACTGTAGTCACTCGATTCAAAATGTCAATGCAGCCCCGCCGAGAGACCACGCGTGCCAAGATCCCCAGGACGGTGAAGCCCTGCGAGATGGTGGCGATCGCAGGCGGTGAATTTCTCCCGGGCAGATCCCTTGGCGATCCGAGCGCTTCTCGCCCGATGGAGGGGGAGGAATCACCACCCCGCCTCCGCGTTGTTCCTCGGCCCTCACCGAGTCCGGCTCCGCCTTCGACGGCGCTTCCACGGCTTCCTCTTTCGGGGCGGCGGGTGGATTCGGATGGATTGGCATCCCGGCCGGATCCATCATCTTGCCTCTGACAAAGACGAGACGGTTTTCGAACGAACCGAACACAGCCGCCTCTTGCGGACCGGAATTTTGTGCTAGGTTGCTTTTGTGAAAACCCACCTGCCTGTCTCCGTCTTCACCCTCCTGCTCTGCGCCGCCGCTGTCCCGCTCCCGGCTCAAGTGACGACCGTCAGCACCAGCCCCGCGACTTTCGACGAGATCGCTTCGGTCGTCTCGAATTGGTCCGCCCACCAGCATCTCTGGATCCGTGGCGACCTCGGCGCCTCGTCAGCCAAACTGAACGAGCTAGAGGCCTGGCTGGACGAAAAGGCGCCGAACTGGACGATCGTCCTGCTGAAGAGCGCCGAGGGTCAGACCTGGGAGAATCGCCGGGGCATGGATGCGGTGGAGCACGCTCTCGGTCAAGGCTTGAGCAACGCGACTGACTTTTCCAAGCTGGCCGATTCCCGGACGGGCGAGCAGAACGGCGCGGTCTTTGTACTCTTCCTGGAGGAGCGCAAGTTCTCCTACTTCGCCTCGGAGGCCTTCGACAATCGCAATCTCGGGGAAGACCGGTGGGTCGGGGGCCTTGATGGAGCTGCGATCTCGGCGATGCGTCAAGGCGGTCGTATCGTCGATGCGGTGCGCGACACAGTGGTCTCGATCGAGCAGGGACTCACGACAGCCATCGCCCGGGAGGCGGAGAATCGTCGCCTCGCCCAGATCCAACGCCGACAGGCGATCGCCGAAGCCACCGCCCTGCCGAGCCAGCTCCTCGCCTCGATCGCCGAGGCGGAGAAACGAGCCGCACAGTTACGAGAGGGCCGGGCGGGCCTCGTCGGGCCTCTCGTCCAACCGGATCTCGCGGCATGGCGGGCCAACGCGGCGGCAGTGCGGGAACTGGCCACGGAGAGCACTTACCCGCAGGCGCTCGATCTCGGCCGCACCACCCGGGAGGCGATCGCGCGTTTCCACGAAGGCATCGACCAGTGGAAAGTCGCTCCGGCTCGATTCGTGGAGCTGGATCAGATCATCGCCGAGCTGGAGGTGCCGGAGGGGCTGCCGACGGTGGCGGGCCATCACGCCACGGCCCGCGAGGCCCTCGCCTCGGCGCGTGCGAATCACGACAAAGGCGACCCGCTTTTCCTCGAGCAACTGGAGCGCACCGAACAATCCATCGATCAAGTCCGCTCGGGGATCGAGCGCTGGAGGCTCACGGTGGCCGAGGCCCAACGCCGGGAGAGGGTCCGTCACGCTCTTTTCACGGCTCTCGCACTCGTCGCTTTGCTCACTTTTGTCATCGTCCTGATCGTGGCGAATCGTCGCCGTCGCCCTCACAAGGCAGCGGCGGAAACGCTGTATCGTGATTGGAAGGAGCAGCTCCGCGGCAAGTTCGACCGCCTCTTTGCGTTGATGGATCAGGCGAGTCTGTTGGTGGGGAGCTCGACCGCTCTGGAGGCACGCGGTTTTTCGGGCACCACCGACACCCTCGCCCGCGAGACGATACGCGGCGTCGATGAGCTCTTCATCATGTCGGCCGCGACGGATCGAGTAATGGCCAAGGCGGCGGCCCTGATCGATCCGCCGTCGCCGCTCGCGGATCTCGTCAACGCCTTCCACAGCAAGCGATATCGCGAGGCAATCGCCCTACTCGGATCGCAGCCCATCGGATTCGATCGCAGCGACCAGCTCGAGGCCATCCTCGCACCCGTCGCGGGCGAGGACTCGGCGCGGCGCTCTCTCCTCGGCGACACGGGCGACTACGAGCCCTTCCGCCTTTCCTTCGAGCAGCTCATTCACGAGTACGAGCAGCGCGAGTCACTCGTCGGCAACCATCTTGAACGCCTCGAAGCCGGCATCGCCGCTCTGCCTCTCCTCTTGCAATCGCTGGAGGGTGCGGTCGCCGCCGCGACGGAGTCTGCCGAGGCGCTCCACGAATCCTCCGCCGTTGACGGCTGGTTCCCCCTCGACGCCTGCCGCGATACGCTCCTACCCGAGATCGGGAGGCAGCTCTCCGACGCCCTCGCTCTCGGCAAGACCGATCCCGTCACCGCGCGGGAAGGTTCCGGCGAGCTGGCGAGGAGACAACTTGAGGAAGCCCAAGCCATCCTCTCCGGAATCGAGTCACTGAGATCCGACGATTTTCCCGTCGTCCGCGCGTCGGTCGATCGGCTCGAAGGAGAGCGGCGTAACACTCTCTGGATCGACCGGGAATACGACGCCCTCACCGTCCGCTGCGAGTCGCTCGCTACCGATGCCGTCTCCCGCCCCATCGCCGCCGACTGGACAGCCTTCGAGGGCGATCTCGCCGCCCTGCGGGACCGCATCGAGCATAGCGCCCGACTGGCAGTCCGCT
Source organism: Verrucomicrobiales bacterium (assembly GCA_041688355.1). Lineage (GTDB taxonomy): Bacteria > Verrucomicrobiota > Verrucomicrobiia > Verrucomicrobiales > DEV007 > Arctic95D-9. Next base: position 14,477 of record JBDNIL010000159.1, read on the forward strand.
GCTCTGCCGAGTGCGAGCCGCTCATCACCCAACGCAGTGAGGCAGTCGCCGCAGCCAAGCGGAGAATCGCAGCCATCCTCAGTCTTCCCCCGGCCAACGTGCTCGAAGAGCCCGACCTCAGTCCGGGACGACGGATCGACCTCGCCCGCCAACAACTCGCCGCCGCCCGCGCTGCCCTCGACCACGGCAACGCCACCGCCGCAAACGAAGATCTCGCGGAGATGGAGCAAAGCCTTGTCGAGACGGACGAGCTTCTCTCTCTCAGCGAGGCCTCTCTCGCCGGTCACGAGACCCGCCATGCCGGACTGGAAGCGAACCACACCGAACTTCTCGCCGCGGTGCCCGGGGTCGCCACCTTGCTTGACGAGCTGAAGACGGGATACGAAGAGGCAGTGCTGTTCTTCTCAACCCGATTCCGGAAAAAGGTCACCGGCCAGCAATCGGTTCGCGACAGTATTGACCTCGCCGTTAAAGCCTCTCTCTCGGCCAAGACCGACCTCGACGACGCTGCCGGAACCTTCCGCCAGGGCGGCCTGATCGCGGCCTCCCGTCTGCTCGAAAGTGCGGAGAATGAACTCAACGCTGCCCGACACCAGCTCGAACTCGTACGCGACCACCATACCGCCCTGCGCACGGCCGAAACCGACAATCCCGGGCACCTCGACCGGCTTGTCGGTGAATTGGCCGACCTTTCCCCGGGCTTGCAGGATCGCCGCACCGTCCAGACCACGATCGAGACCGCCGACGAGCTGCGCGCGGCCCTCGCGAGCTTGCAAGAGGCTTTGGTCAAAGCCCACCCGAATCCTTTTCACATCTACCACGATCTCACCGATCACACCGGCGTCCTCCATCTCATCCGCGACGGCATCGAGGCGGACCATCAGCAGCATGGGGAAGCTGTCACTACCGTCGCCCGGGCCAGGGCCGCGCTCGCCTCAAGCGAGGATTGGATCACCCGCGCCCGCACGGATGGCATCACCGACAGCCGGGCCCTGACAGAGGCACTACGGCACCACGAGGAACTGACGGAACTCTGGCAGGGGCAGTCCGACCTGCTCGCGCACGACCACTCCCCATGGAGCCGCATCTGTGAAACAGGAAATCACCTCAGCACCCGGGCGCTCACCCTGCTCGGACTCATCAAGGACGAAGTCCTTTCCGCCGAGGCCGCAGCACTGAAGATCAACGAGGCGAATCAAGCCGCCCTATGGCTTCAGACTTGGCGAAGTTCTCACTCCGTCTACCTCGATCGCACGGTCGGCCGGACAGGCCTGGATGAAGCCGCCCGATTCCTTGGCGACGGATTCTACGCCGAAGCAATCCAGGCGGGCACACAGGCCCTCGCTCTCGCCCTTGCCGAAAAAGCACGGGTGCTCACCATCGAATCGGAACAACAGCGCGCCGCTGCCGCCGCAAGAGCCGCACAGCTCCGGGCGAGTCAGGCCACTGCGCGTCGCAATTTCTCGTCGAGTTCCTCAAGCTCGTCCTCCTCCTCTCGATCAAGCTCGAGCAGCGGATTCTCGCGGTCGAGCTCCAGTTCGGGTTCGGGCTTCTCGCGGTCGGGGTGGTGACGAGTTCTTCAAGCCTTCAGCCCCGCAACCTCCTCCACCTCCCACCGGTGATAGGCCTCCTCGTAGCCCCGGCAGCCCGCAACCAACTCGTCATGCGTGCCGTCGCCGGTCAGCCTGCCCTCTTCCAGAAACAAAATCCTCGGGGCCTGACGGAGCAGGTCGATGCGGTGGGTCACGAGGACGGTCGTTCCGGTGCCCTCGCGGGTCCGCTTGAGGATGGAATCGTGAATGAGTGACTCGCTCTCCGGCTCGACGCTGGCGGTGGGCTCGTCGAGGAGGAGGATTTTAGGTTGTGTCAGGAAGGCCCGGGCGAGACTGAGCCGCTGCCGCTGGCCGCCGGAGAGCTTCACTCCATTCTGTCCGACCCGCGTCTCATATCCCTGCGGTAGGTCGAGGATGAAGTCGTGGGCATTGGCGGAGCGGGCGGCGGCCTCGATCTCCTGAGTCGTGGCTTCGGGCTTGCCGTAGCGCAGATTGTCCCGCACGATCCCGTCGAAGAGGTAGTTTTCCTGCCCGACGTAGCCGATCGCTCCGCGCAAGTCCGCAAAGAGCAGCTCGCGCACGTCGTGCCCGTCGATCCTGATGCTGCCCTCGACAACGTCGTAAAAACGCGGCACGAGATTCAGCAGGGTGCTCTTGCCCGATCCGCTGCTCCCCGCGACCGCGACGAATTCGCCCGCGGCTATCGTAAAACTGACTCCGCGCAGGATGGGCTTGGCCGGCACGTAGTGGAACTCCACCTCGCGGAACTCGATACGGCCTGCGGGATCTTTCCAGGGCAGAGCCCCCGGTCTTTCCTCCACCGCAATCGGCGTTTCGATCAGCTCGAGGACACGCTGCGCCGCCGCCCGCGCGCGTTGCAGAATGTCGCTGGTCTGGGCAATCGTGCGGATGGGGCTCTGCAGCCGCCACCAGAATCCCCGATAGGCGAGCAGCGCGCCGAAGGTGAAGAGATCACTGCCCCGCATGATGAGCCAGGCCCCGAACCCGAGCATGATGAGATTATTGATGAACCCGAAGATGGAGACGATCGGAAAGTAGGTATTGCGCAGCCGACTCGCGGCGACACTGGCGTCGTAAAAGAGCGCGGCCCGCTCATCGAAGGTCTCCTTCTCGGTCGCCTCGCGGGCGAAGGACTGCGTCACCTGCACGCCCGCGAGCCTGTCTTGCACGAAGGATCCGATGTGCCCGAGCTTTTTCCGGACTCCCTCGTAGATCGACTTCACGCGGAGGTTGTATTTGCGGATGAAAATGAAGGCAAAAGCCAGCGGCAGGATCGAGGCCGTCCCCACGACCGGGCTAATCCAAAGGACCATCCCGGCCACGGCGATAAAAGTGACGATCTCCTCGAGCAGACTCGTGAGTCCCTGGAGGACGGACTGCTCCATCGCATCGACATCGCTGGTGATGCGCGTGACGAGTTCGCCCGTGCTGGTGTCGCGGTGGTAGGCGAGCGACTGGGCCTCGAACTTCGCGAAGAGCTCGCAACGCAGATCACGGACGAGCGCCTGGCCCGTTTTTTCCATGAGGTAGGTATGCACCGCGTTCGACCCCGCCCCGATGAGATAGGTGCCGAACATGATCGCGAGCCAGATCCCGAGGATGCCCGGGGTGAGCGTTTTTCCCACCAGCCCGTCGGCGACATATCCCCAGACGAGGGGATGAAAGTTCATGAAGGGCACGGAAAAGATCAGGAGGCTGAGCGAGACGATGACCCGGCTGCGGTAAGGGCGCAGGCGGGACCAGATGCGTCCCGCGAGTTCGCGGTTCGATAATGTGGGAGTGGCGGGCACGGGGAGGATACGGCTTTACCGACGATGGGGTTGAGCCCGGAAAGGAAAAGGTGAGCCAATGACCCATGACCCATCTCACCTCCCCGTCACCCTCACCGGGATGGACTTCGAGCACGGGGTGTTGGAAATGGCGGCGGTCAGACCGATCGGCACGAGCGGATTCAATTCGGGGAAATAGCCGGCCACGGCGGTGCGGGGCAGGTCGTAGGGGATCGCGAGAAACTGCTCGACTCTCCGCAGGCGTCCGTCGATGTCGTTTTCAATATCGACCGGCTGGAGCGGGCGGATCCCCCGCTCGGCCATGTCCTCGGGATTCATGAAGAGGATGCGGCGCTCATTGCTGATGCCGCGATAGCGGTCGTGCAGGCCGTAGACGGTGGTATTGAACTGATCGTGACTGCGTATCGTCATCAGCATCAGCTCTCCCTCGGCGAGGTCGGCGCTGGTGAGCGGGGCGTCGGAAAAATTCGCTTTGCCGGTGCTCGTTTTGAAGACGCGGTTTCTGGCGTTGTTAGGGAGGTAGAATCCTCCGGGCTGACGGACCCGCTCGTTGAAGTTCTCAAAATTCAACAGCGTCCTCGCGATGAGATCACGGATGCGGTCATTGTCTCCCGCGACGTGGACAAAATCGAGAGACTCTCTTTTCCCAAGCGTCGCCTCGGCGAGACGGGCAACGATCATCGTCTCGCTGAGGAGGTTGCCGGAGATGGGCTCGAGACTGCCGCGACTCTGGTGGACGACGCTCATGGAATTCTCGACGGTGGAGAACTGGCTCTCGCCGCGCTCGTTGAGATCCGCTTCACTGCGCCCGAGACAGGGCAGGATGAGCCCGGTGCCGCCGGTGACGACGTGGCTGCGGTTCAGCTTCGTCGAGACGTGGGCGGTGAGGGAGCATTTCCGAAGCGCCTCGGCGGTAAAGTTCGTGTCGGGCGTGGCCTGGAGGAAGTTGCCCCCCATCGCGAAGAAGACCGAAGCATCGCCCCGGTGCATCGCGAGGATGGAGCCGACGACATCGTGCCCGACCGCGCGGGGCGAGGTGAATTTGAACTCCCGATCTATCGCGTCGTGGTAGGCCGCCGGCATCTTCTCGAAGATCCCCATGGTGCGGTCGCCCTGCACATTGCTGTGGCCGCGCACGGGGCAGAGTCCGGCTCCTTCGCGACCGATCGCTCCGAGGAGGAGGTGCAGGTTCGCGACTTCGCGTATCGTCGCGACCGCATTGCCGTGCTGGGTGAGTCCCATCGCCCAGCAGGTGATGAGTCGCTTTTCCCCCCGCACGATGGTGCGCGCGACCTTTTCGATTTCCTCGCGGGTCACGGCCGAACGCGCCTCGATCTCGCCCCACTCCACCGCGGCGGTGCGCGCGGCAAAGCTCTCGTAGCCACTCGTCTGCGTCCCGATGAACTCGTGATCGACGACGGTGCCGGGAGACGCCGCCTCCAGTTCGAGGACCGCTTTGCAAAGCCCCTGGAAAAGAGCAAAGTCACCGTTGATTTTCACCCGGAGAAACTGCGAGGCGAGCGGCGAGGACGCCCCCATCATGCCGATGATCTCCTGGGGATGCGCGAAGCCGATCAGGCCGGCCTCTTTCATCGGATTCACCGCGATGATCTCACCTCCGTTGCGCGTCGCGGTCTGCAGGGTCGAAAGCATCCGCGGATGGTTCGTGCCCGGATTCTGTCCGACGACGAGGACGGTATCGGCCACCTCGATATCATGCAGCGTCACGGTCCCCTTCCCCACTCCGACCGACGCATCGAGTGCGGCGCCGCTCGACTCGTGGCACATGTTCGAGCAGTCGGGAAGGTTGTTCGTGCCGAACATCCTGACAAAAAGCCCGAAGAGAAAGGCGCTCTCGTTCACGGTCCGGCCCGAGGTGTAGAAGATCGCACGATTTGGATCATCGAGGGCCTTGAGCTCCTTCCCGATCAGGGAAAAGGCTTCGTCCCACGAGATCGCCTCGTAGTGAGTCGCCCCGGGTCGCAGCACCACCGGATCGGTGATGCGCCCCTGCTGCTCCATCCAGTAGTCGGACTGGCGCGAAATCTCCGCGACGGAGTGCTTCGCAAAAAAAGCGGGATCGACCCGGCTGCGGGTCGTCTCCGAGGCGAGGGCCTTCGCTCCGTTTTCACAAAATTCCGCCGGGGCACGATGGTCGTCGGGATCGGGCCAGGCGCACGAGGGGCAGTCAAAGCCGTTCATCTGGTTCAGTTTCACCATTCCCTCGACCCCGCGCTTTAGCCCGGCGAGTCCGAAGACGTGCTTGAACGACGACGTCACTGCTGCGACCCCGGCGGCGTAGCTCTTGGGCTCACCGACTTTGATCCCGGTGAAGTCGGAGGGCGGTTCTACCTGAATTTCGTCGTCGGGCAGGGTATGGGAAGGGGGCTTTGACATCCTGGATAGGTGGCTTTTGGTGGGGAAA